>NZ_AP014936.1:3447500-3747500 GCF_002355415.1 Sulfurifustis variabilis
GAGAAATCGGCGTTTCCCCACCTGGACCAGATAGGGGCCGCCGGCAGGCAGTTCCGTCCCCGGATCCGCCCGTTCGCCGTCGACGCGAACACCGCCCTGCCGGATCAGCCTCAGGGCTTCGGAGGTGCTCTTCGTCAGGCCCGCTTCCTTGAGCAATTGCGGCAGCGGCGCCCGGCCGCCCGGCACCCGGAGCCGCGCCTCCGGGATTTCGGCGGGCAGCTCGCCACGGCTGAAGCGAGCAAGGAATCCTTCTTGAGCGCGATGGGCCGCCGCAGAACCATGGAATCGCATGACCATCTCCTCGGCCAGCCGCAGCTTTACGTCCCGGGGATTCAGCCCCTTCTCGACTTCCTCCCGCCAGCCGGCGACAACCGCCATATCCGCGCTGCTCAACAATTCGAGATAGCGCCACATGAGGACATCGGAAATCGACATCAGCTTCCCGAACATTTCGTCCGGCGGTTCGTTGATTCCTATGTAGTTGCCGAGCGACTTCGACATCTTCTGCACCCCATCGGTGCCCTCCAATATCGGCAGGGTAATGACGACCTGAGGCGACATGCCGTAATGCTTCTGAAGCTCCCGGCCTACCAGCATGTTGAACTTCTGGTCCGTTCCGCCGAGCTCGACATCGGCCTTGAGCGCCACGGAGTCGTAGCCCTGAATGAGGGGGTACAGAAACTCGTGGATCGCGATCGGTTGCCCGCCGGCATAGCGCTTCTGGAAGTCGTCGCGCTCGAGCATGCGTGCGACCGTGTGCTTGGCGGCCAGTTGGATCAGATCGGCCGCCTTCATTTCCCCCATCCAGCTGGAGTTGAAAACGACGAGGGTCTTCTCGGGGTCGAGGATCTTGTAAATCTGGCTCTCGTACGTCTGCGCGTTCTCGAGCACTTGTTCGCGCGTGAGCGGGGGACGGGTCGCGCTCTTGCCGGTCGGATCGCCGATCATCCCGGTGAAGTCGCCGATGAGAAAGAGGACCTCGTGCCCCAGATCCTGGAACTGTCGCAGCTTGTTGATCAGGACGGTATGCCCCAGATGCAGGTCCGGAGCGGTCGGGTCGAAACCAGCCTTCACGCGTAACCGTCGGCCGGCCTTCAAGCGGTCGACCAGGTCCTGCTCGAGCAGAATCTCCTCGGTCCCGCGACGGAGAAGGCGGAGCGCGTCCTCGATGTTGCCACTCATGAATCGGGCGGTGCTGTATTCGATGCGCCGAAGAGTATCACCGGGCGCGGTACGGCTTCTAGGGAACGAAGCGCGTATTGAACCTGCCCTTTTTCTGCTTTTGACCGCCAGCCGCCCCGGCGGTTAGAGTTCGCTTGTTCGGAACGGACTTCGGAGCGCGGGAACGGACTTCCCTCCAGGCCGCCATGCGACAACCAACACGAATAAACTTTTCAAGCATGAGCGACCGAAGTGCCTTCCAAGAAAGGGCGGCATGGCGGCGGTCGCTGCTTTTCGTGGGGGCCGGCGTGTTCGCGACTTCTGTAACGATCGCGTCGATTCCGACACCCGATCTCGCGCTTGCTCCCGATCCAGCCATTCCTCCCTCGACTCCTCCGCAGACGCTCGTTTACTCGCAAGTCATTCCCGGGTCGGAGTCGACCGATCGGCACCTGCTTGCCGAACTCCTCCGGTCCGCCGCAGTGGTGGAGCCCGCCACTACCACCGAGGGCTACTCCGAAGTGACGGTGCGCCCGGGGGACACGCTGGCTCGTATTCTTCGGGGGCGCGGCATCGAGGCGCCCGGGCTGCTGCAGGTCGTGCATGCGCGGGCTGAGGCGCGTGGCCTGAGCCGTTTGATCCCCGGGGACCGTCTACTTTTGAGGACCGATGCGGGCGGCCATTTGCAAGAGCTGGTGCACAGCGTCGAGCCTTACGAAAACCTGCGCTTGACACGGGCGGCAACCGGTTTCGAGGTGCTGCGCGAGCGGCGAGAATACGACATTCGGGTCGCTTACGTGGCTGGCGGGATCACCCATTCGCTGTTCGAGGATGCGCAGCGAGCCGGACTATCCGAGCCCCTGGTTCTGGCCCTGGCGGAGATTTTCGGCTGGGACATCGACTTCGCGCTCGACCTGCGCACCGGCGATCGCTTCGCCGTAGTCTACGAGGAGAAGTACTGGCTGGGCCAAAAGGTGGCTGACGGGGAAATCCTGGCAGCCGAGTTCGTCAACCGCGGAAAGACGTACCGCGCCATCGGTTATCGACACGACGACGGCGCACTCGAGTATTACACACCGGAAGGCAAGAGCCTTAAACGCGAATTTCTGCGCGCACCGGTGAAGTTCAGTCGAGTGAGCTCCACTTTCTCGAATGCCCGCTACCATCCGATACTCAAGATTCCGAGAGCACACAAAGGAATCGACTATGCTGCACCGGTCGGAACACCGGTGCACGCGACCGCGGGCGGCCAGATCATTTCGCTCGGCTGGAATGGGGGATATGGCAAGACCGTCGTCATCCGGCACGGGACATCGTACAGGACGCTGTACGCCCACCTATCCCGCGTCCGGTCCGACCTCAAAGTAGGGCATAGCGTCGAGCAGGGCGACACGATCGGTTATATTGGACAGACGGGTCTCGCGACCGGGCCTCACCTGCACTACGAGTTCCAGGTTAATGGAGTACACCGGAACCCGCTCACCTATCGGTTTCCCACCGCGACTCGAACTGGGCCGCTGCCCGATGAATTCCATAGCTTCGTGCGGCAGTGGAGCGTTCAGCTGGACATCGTGGGCGGCTCGCATCGGCTCGCGCGCCTGGCAACAGAGCGCGGGAGGGGGGCGGAAGCCCGATAGAAAAAACAAAGGGGCCTTTCGGCCCCTTATGTCGGTACTCGAATTTGCCGCGTTCAGGTGTTGAAGGATGACCCGCAGCCGCAGGTTGTTTTTGCGTTTGGATTCTTGATGACGAACTGCGCTCCGTGCAGCCCTTCCTGATAATCGATCTCGGCGCCCATTAGATACTGGAAGCTGAGCGGGTCAATGAGCATCGTCACGCCGTTCTTCGAAACACGGGTGTCGTCCTCGTTCGCGTTCTCCTCGAACGTGAAGCCATACTGGAAGCCGGAACAGCCCCCTCCGGATACGAATACGCGCAGCATGAGTGCCGGGTTGTTCTCTTCTGCGATCAGCTCCCTGACCTTCTCTGCCGCGCTATCGGTGAAAACGAGCGGCGAAGGCATTTCAGGCATGGCAGCGGTCATTTGCAATCTCCGACTGTAATGCGTCCGATTATCCCAATTCCTGACGGGACCAGTCAACCGTTCTTGGTTTCGTCCTCGGTACCCGCCGCGACGGATTTGAGGCGGGCGACTGTGGCCCGTTCCTTTCCGTCGGCAGGTTCCCGTACGAGGTTCCCGTTGATTGCTGCCCCGAGCGCCATCTCGATGACCTTGTAGTAAACGTCTCCCGTGATTTCGGCCTTCGGTTGCAGCTCGATCCGTTCGACGGCCCGGACTGTACCTTTGATCGTGCCATTACTGATGACGTAGGGGACGGTCACGTTCCCGACTATCTCGGCATTTTCGCTCAATACGAGGGTGCTGTTGCCGTCACCCTTTGCGGTGATGTTGCCCTTGAGCTTTCCGTCGATCCGCAGCCCGCCGGAGAACGCGATATCTCCCTTAAGTTCCGTGCGTGCGCCGATCAGCGTATCGATGGTGTTGCACGGTTTTTCGTTCGTCTGCTTGCCCAAGGTGCTCAACATGTGAGAGGTCTCCCCATCATTAACCTCGATCTAGGCCTGCGGCCAAGCGTAGCTCTCTTCGACCGACTGACTGCTTCCCGCCGGCGTGACGTTCACCTTCACTCGGCGCGGCTTGAAGTTCTTCGGCAACTCGAAGCGCCCTTCGAGGTCCTGGAAATACTTGAAGCTCACTTTAAGAGGGCGCTCGCCGGGCCCGGGGACGGTCAACACCGATTCTTCCGTTCCCTGCATCCCGCTGATCTCCAGGCTAGCCGAACCACTGATCGTGCGCTCGTGCTTGAGGGCCTGTATGAGCACCAGCTTGTAGCGGTATTGATTGGTCCCGGTCGGCTCGATGTAAAGGTTCTGGATGCGTAGGCCACTCTTCTTGTCGACCGGCGTGATGATATTGCGATAGAAGTTGAGCTCCTCGCGCAGTTTCACGATCTCCTGGCTGGACGCCTTGAGCGCCCGCTCCAGTTCCTGGAAGGCCGTTTCGTTCATCTGCAGGCTGCGTTCGGCTCGCGCGAGGTGGTCGCGCAGCTCCTGGTTCTCAGCCGCCTTGCGCTGCAGATCCTCCTGCAGCCGGCTCTGCTTCCGGTTCGCCGAGAACCGCTCGAAACCGGCCGTGCTCAAACCATAGTTATAGATCGAACCGGCAGCCAGGACGACGACCGTGACGACGCTGCCCGTAAGCAGCAGTTTTGTGCGCGGAGACAGTTTGCGACGCACCACGAGATCCGCCGTGGCGCGCTTCTTGAACCAGTTTTTCAAGATCCTCCCTCGGGGATAAAAACGCAGGACCTTCGGGCGCCCAGGCGGCCCTCATCTATTATAGCGACTGAAAATCAAGGCATGAGACCAGGCTGGCTCAAGCCCGTCGCCTCGTTGATACCGAACATGATGTTCATGTTCTGGATCGCCTGACCGGCGGCACCTTTGGTGAGGTTGTCGATCACGGAAAGGACGACCACCGTATCGGCGCCCTGCGGGCGATGAACCGCCAGCCGGCAGGTGTTGGCGCCGCGCACCGAGCGGGTCTCGGGATGGGTGCCGGCAGGCATGACGTCCACGAACGGCTCGTCGTGATAACGCGACTCGTACAAGCCCTGGAGATCGACATCCCGGGTCAGGCGAGCGTAGAGCGTCGCGTGGATGCCACGGATCATCGGGACCAGGTGCGGAACGAAGGTAAGTCCCACCTTCTTCCCGGTGGCCGCCTCGAGGCCCTGGCGGATCTCCGGCCAGTGCCGGTGCCCGGCCACGGCGTAGGCCTTCATCGTGTCCGCCGCCTCGCCGAGGAGCAGGTGCACCTCCGCCTTGCGCCCCGCACCGCTCGCTCCCGATTTCGCGTCCGCGATGAGATGATCCGAATCGACCACTCCGGCCTCGACGAGGGGCAGGAAACCGAGCTGGACGGAGGTCGGGTAGCACCCGGGATTCGCCACCAGGCGGGCCTTACTGATGCGCTGACGGTTGACCTCCGGCAGCCCGTACACGGCCTCTTCAAGGAGCTCGGGGCACGCGTGCGGCACGCCGTACCACGTCTCCCAGACGGTCGGGTCCTTGAGCCGGAAATCGGCAGCGAGGTCGATCAGGCGGACACCGGCGGCGAGCAGCTCGCGCGCCTGCTGCATGGCCACGCCGTTGGGTGTGGCGGAGAAGACGACGTCGCATTGCTCGAGCCCGGCGGCATCGGGGGCGGTAAATGCCAAATCCACGTGGCCACGGAGGCTCGGAAACAGGTCGGTCACGGGCTTGCCTGCCTCGGCCCGCGAGGTGATCGCGCGCAGCTCGACCTGCGGATGTACGGCCAGGAGACGAAGCAGCTCCACGCCGGTATATCCGGTACCGCCAATGATGCCGACTTTGATCATTTTCGAGGAAAGCACTAGGAACGAATCGGGAGGAGTGTATCAGAATGGGCTGGCACCTTTACGGGGCCAAAAAAACGGGGCCCTTTCGGGCCCCGTTAACTGCACTAACAGTTATTATTGTTAGCTGTCGATTGCCTTTCGGCTTAGAAGTTGACGATCATGCCAACCGAGAGGCCGGAGCTGTCGCCACCGGCGGGCAGACCCGAGACAACGGTCTCGTGGCCGTTGCCGCCGACAGCGAAAGTGCCACCGTCGTCGTTGCTGGTCGCCGCATAGGTGACATAGCCGATCGTCGTCTTGCTGAAGAGATGATCCCAGCCCACCGAGATCTGGTCACCACCGTTCTCCACAGCCGCGCCATCGACTTCATCGGCAATGTAGTACTGCGCCTTGAAGACGTTGTTACCCGTCTTGAAGGACGCGCCCACGCCGTAGCTGCTGCGGTCCGCGCCGTCCACGCCACCGAGGGCGCTCACGTCCTGCCACAGCGCCGCGACGGTGAAGCCGCCGCCGACATCAAACTTGCCGGCCAGACGGATCACGTCGGTATCTTCGAGCGGATCAGCGTTCTCGGTGGACAGAAAGCCGAGACCGACAGTGAGCGGGCCACCCGCCCAACGCACGTTGGCCGCCATCTGGTTCTCGTCAGTGAACTCGTCAGCACCGAATTGCGCCTTGAAAGAAAGGCCTCCGAGCTTCGGCGAGAGGTAGATGATGCCGTTGTTGACGCGGCTGTCGGCACCGCCCTGATTGATGATCGCGCGGCTCTCGCCGAGTTGCTCGCGGTAAAACAGGTCGGCGATGCCGCCGATGTCCTTGGTCGCGCTGTCGATCACGCCGAGCCGCAGGGCACCGAAACCGCCTTCAAGACCGATATAGTTGTCGCGATTCGTGGCCGGGGTGCTGGTGACGGTGTCCTGGTCGAACAGGAACTCGTACTGGGCAACGCCCTTCAGTCCGCCGCCCAGATCTTCGCTCGCGCGGATGCCGAAGCGGGAGCTGTTGGTCGAGACGAACAGGCCGCCGTCGTCGGCACCGGGAGCCGCTTCGTCCTGATCGATCACGTCGAGAGACATATGCGCGTGGCCGTAGAGCTTCACCTCGGCCTGCGCCATCATCGGGCCGGCCGCGATCGCCGCACCGATGGCTGCAACTAACAGCTTCTTGTTCATTTACTCCTCCTGATTCGGGAAGGTTTGTCGGTGTTAACGCAAAGCGCAAAGACCCGCGCCTCGACGCTTGTATAGCACCGCTTTTGCGCCCATGCAACTTTTTTGTGATTTTACGGCAGACTGTAAAGGGGTTGTTGCTGATTAGCAACAATAGAAGCGTTGTGGCGCGTTCCCGTCCACGGCGGAATGAAGCCAGGCAACACGCGGCGCGCCGTCGGATCACATGCAGGAGATGGAGCTGGGGCGAATAATCTTCGCGATCGTCGCGTCATGGCGCTTCACCGCCGACGACCACTTCGGGCAGACGAGCTTTACTTGCAGCACCAAGAGGACTGCTACGCGGGACGAATGGCTTGGGAATTAGGATTGACTCGCCCACATCCATGTGGGTCGTCCCTTCGGGACGCGCTGAAGCGCGCCCAAATCGTGTCGAACCCAAGGGTTCTCGTCCTAGTCCCCCAAACGCAAAGGCCCGCCGCGCGGGCCTTTGCTAACTGGCTGGGGGACTAGGACTACTCGCGCCTTCCTGGCGCTCGCCCCTTCGGGGGCCAGCGTCGCTGCGCGTCGCTGTTCCGCGCGCGCTCCCGGCGCGCGCTGGTCGAACCAGGTTCTCATCCTAGTCCCCCAAACGCAAAGGCCCGCTTGCGCGGGCCTTTGCTAACTGGCTGGGGGACTAGGATTCGAACCTAGATTGACGGAGTCAGAGTCCGCTGTCCTACCATTAGACGATCCCCCAAGGCGGGATAGGCGGGCAATTCTACAGAAACCGAAGTCCTCGCCACAACGAAACGCCGTGTATGCGGCAAGCAAAAAGGCCGCCCGCGGGCGGCCTTTTTGCTGAACCTCAAAGAGCTAGCGCTTGGAGTACTGAGGCCGCTTGCGTGCCTTGTGGAGGCCGTACTTCTTTCGCTCGACCGCTCGGGCGTCTCTGGTGACGTAACCTGCCTTGCGGAGAGCCGAACGAAGGGCCTCATCGTATTTCATCAACGCGCGGGTAATGCCGTGCCGAATCGCGCCGGCCTGCCCGCTGGGTCCACCACCCGCGACGTTGACCATTACATCGAACCGGTCCTTGAGATCCACGGCCGCAAACGGCTGGCGCACGATCATGCGCGCGGTCTCGCGGCCGAAGTATTGCTCGAGCGGGCGGCTGTTCACGACGATCTCGCCCTTGCCGGGCTTGAGGAACACGCGCGCCGTCGACGACTTGCGTCGGCCGGTCCCGTAGAAGCTTTCTTTTGCAGTTGCCATCAGGAGTCTCGGGTTCGAATCAGATCTCAATCGCCTTCGGCCCCTGCGCCGCGTGCTTGTGCTCGGCGCCGGCGTAGACTTTGAGCTTGCGGAACATTTCGCGCCCAAGCGGATTCTTGGGAAGCATGCCCTTCACGGCGTGCTCGATAAGGCGCTCGGGATGCTTCGCCTGGACTTCCTTGAAGCTCGCCGTCTTGAGACCGCTCTGGTAGCCGGAGTAGCTGTAGTACGCCTTCTGGTCCGCCTTCGCGCCGGTGACACGCACCTTTGCGGCATTGAGCACGATGACGTAATCGCCGGTGTCGATGTTGGGCGTGAACTCGGGCTTGTGCTTGCCACGCAGCCGCCGGGCCACCTCGGCCGCCACGCGCCCGAGGACCTTGTCGGCCGCGTCGATGACGAGCCACTGGCGCTTGATGGTGTCGGGTTTGGCTACGTAGGTTTTCATGGTTCGGCCAAGCGTGGAAAGCGGCGCATGGTACAAAATGAGTTCCCGGGTTACAAGCCCGAGAACGGGCCGCGGGAGGAATC
Organism: Sulfurifustis variabilis; assembly: GCF_002355415.1. Classification (GTDB taxonomy): domain Bacteria; phylum Pseudomonadota; class Gammaproteobacteria; order Acidiferrobacterales; family Sulfurifustaceae; genus Sulfurifustis; species Sulfurifustis variabilis. The sequence continues at coordinate 3,456,019 of NZ_AP014936.1, forward strand.
CGGATGCAGCCGAAAGCAAAAAAAAAGGCGTGGCTTTGAGCCACGCCCGAACCACCACTAGGAGGATGGAGGAGCCGTGAAAAGTCGATGCATATCGTGCGACGTCACCGACCCGAATTCCTTGATCCCTATCAAGAGTAGCAAACGCTACCGGCAACATGAGGATCACTATTTAATAATTATCTAATATTTTTACCGATTGTCAACTCCCCGCTCACGTCGAGTTTGCCCTCGCCCCGACCCAGTATGGTGTTGATTAAAAAGGTAGAACTTTCTTTTTCTATATGCGCAGGCGGTCGACGATTCGACCGTGAACGAGGTGCTCGTCGATAATTTCGTCGATGTCCTCCCGGTCAACGTAGGTGTACCACGTGCCTTCCGGGTAAACGACGATCACCGGACCTTCTTCGCACCGGTCGAGGCATCCCGCGGTGTTGATGCGCACCCCGCCCTGCCCGGCGAGACCCAGTGCCTTGACACGCTCCTTGGCGTATTCACGTAGCGCCGGTGAGCCGTGGTTCGCGCAGCACGCACGACCGTCCTCTCGCTGATTGAGGCAGAAAAAGACGTGGTAGCGGTAGTAGGACATAGGTCGCGGCGAGAGTATAGGATATCCGCCCAGCCGCACCTATCTTTCGAACATCATCCATGAGAGATATCTCGTCTGCCGATCGCCTTATCGGTTCCCTTGATCAAGCCATTCGGCTGGTCTTCGGACCGCGGCCACACGCCGAGCGTTCCACTCCGGCCGTTTCCGTCCCCGAGTCCGATCTTTCGGCCGAGGAACGCGACCTGTCCGGCCGCCTTATGCGCATCAACCACGCCGGCGAGATTTGCGCTCAGGCGCTTTATCAGGGCCAGGCCCTGACCGCCCGCCTGGAACATGTGCGCGACAAAATGGAGCAGGCCGCGCAGGAGGAAAACGATCACCTGGCCTGGACGGAGGAACGAGTCCACGAGCTCGGCTCGCATACAAGCTATCTGAATCCCGTGTGGTACGGGGGCTCGTTTGCGATCGGGGCGATTGCAGGCCTCGCCGGCGACCGCTGGAGCCTGGGCTTCCTTGCCGAGACGGAACGGCAGGTCGTCGAGCACCTCGGAGAGCATCTGGAACGGCTGCCTGCCGGAGATTCCAGAAGCCGCGCCATCCTATTACAGATGCGTGAAGACGAAGGCAAACACGCGACGACCGCCGTCGAGTCGGGGGGCACGCCGCTGCCCCGCCCGGTTCAGCGGCTGATGCGTCTCACCTCGCGCGTGATGACCCGTACCGCTTTTTGGGTCTGACGGCGGCGTCCGAGCCGATCGGTCGGGCCGTTCACGCTTGGCCGAAGAGCATCCCCCGCACCGCCCGCCAGTCGTCAGCACCGAACTGACGTGCGATTACGAGCGGGAGCGCAATAGAACCCGCAGCGATCAGTCGGTCATGGAATTTCGTGAGAGTGAATGCAGCATCCCGCGCACGCAGGCGGTCACGCAGGGCGTTGATCAACGCCCAGCCGGTCGCGTAGCCAAGCGGCACCGTCGGGGCACGTGTGTACCAGGTGAGGTCAGCCAGCGCCTGTGAGCGCGGAAATCCCAAGTGCGTCGTGAGCAGGTTGGCGGCTTGCTCGATTGTCATTCCCTGCGTGTGCAGCCCAATATCGATCACAATACGCAACGCGCGCCACAGGCGATCGCGCAGCAAGATCACCCGCTGCTCGGGCAGAGACAGGAAGCCCTGCTCGTGCATCAATTGCTCAGAGTAGAGCGCCCAGCCTTCGTAGAGGGTCGCCGAGGCGTTGAGGAGGCGCGGCAGGGAACGGGAGTCCGGACGAGTATGGGCCGTCACGAACTGAAGATGATGACCCGGCCAGGCCTCGTGCACGCAAGTGTGCATGATCCCGGCGGCGTCGTGCTCGGCCAGCTGCTCCTCGTCTTTCGGGGGAGTCACGTAGTAGTACCCCTTTTGCTCGGGATCGATCGGCGAGGGTTCCATGTAAGCGGCAAAAGGTATCTGGTGCCGAAGAAAGATCGGCGTCTCTACGATCTCCAGGCTCTCTCGGATCGGCATGGTGACAAGCCCGCGCTCGACCAGGAACGCACGTGCAGCCTGCATGTGCGAGCGGTAGGCATTCAGTAATCTGTCGGAGGCCACGCCGCGCTCGCGAATGCGCGCCATCGCCGCCTGCAGGTCCGCGTGACCGAGCGCCCGGCACGCATCGCCCAGATCCCGCCGTACCTGGTGAATGAGCCGTTGGGCGAAGCGCTCGAGTTCCGGGGTTCCAACGTCGAGGAAATGCCGGTGCCTTAGCAGGTGGGCGAAATAAGGTGCGCCGCAGGCGAACTCGCCGGCTGCTTCACGCGAAAGCTCCGTCCTCAAAAAATCGCCGAAGTCCTCAAGCGCGCGGGCGGCTCGTTCGATTTCTCTCTTGAGCGTTCCGGTATCCACGCCGATCCCGGCCTGCGCGGCAAGTCCGGCGATGAACTGCGCTCCCTGTCCTGCAGCGACCTCGGCCGATTCCAGCCAGAGCGGCGGGACCAGTTTCGCGCGCTCACGCAGATATTCTTTCGCCCGCGCCAGGTGATCGGGAATCGCACCAAGACGCGCCCGCAATGCTTCGGCTGCGTTTGCGACGGGTCGAACCGTGAGCTGGTAGATCGCGCTGACCGGGAGCAGCACGGACGGATCGGGCTGGCGCGGCTCGAGCTCCAGGATGTGCTGGTTCTCAAGGAAAACCGCGCCGCGCAGGATCTCGTAATCGAGCGCCTCGTCCACGGTGAGATCGGCTGAGCCGAGTTCCTCGAGGCCGACAACGAGCTGATCGTTCAGGCAAACGAGGGCGGCGCGATCGTCGTGGCCGAAAGGTGTCAGGAGGTGCTCGTAGCCGGGCACCCCGACATCGACCGCCGCCTCCGGGTGATAGCGGAACCAGGCGGCGAAATAAGTCTCGATCAGCTCCCGGAATCTGGCCGAGGCGTCCGGTTTCGCGCTCACTCGACCTCGGTGATCTCGTAGTCGTGCGTGATCGTCGCGGTCTTGGCAAGCATGATCGAGGCGGAGCAGTACTTGTCGGCCGAAAGCTCGATCGCGTGCGCCACGCGCTTGGGATCCAGACCCTTTCCCTTCAGGACGAAATGGACATGGATGCGCGTAAAAACCTTAGGGTCGACAGGCGCGCGGTCGGCGTCAATCTCCGCGGTGCACTCCCGGACATCCTGCCGCGCTTTCCGGAGAATGTGCACGACGTCGAACGAGGTGCAGCCACCCATTCCGGCCAGCACGAGCTCCATCGGCCGGGGGCCCTCGTTCTGCCCTCCGGCCTCGGGGGACCCGTCCATCGGCACGCGATGCCCGCTCTCCGTCGTGGCGAGGAAACTCACGTTACCGGTCCATTCGACTCGGGTTTTCATGGTTCAAGGTCCCAATTGATCCGTGTGGCGCAGTATATTCGATCGCCCTTCGTGGGAAGCCGGTGGATGCCTCAGGCGGACGCGGCGAACAGCTCCCGGAGCGCAACGCCCGGGTCCGGCGCGCGCATGAAGGCCTCACCCACCAGGAAGGCGCTCACACCGTGTGCGCGCATGAGGTGCACGTCGTCGCTGCTTTGTATGCCGCTTTCGGTGATCACAACCCGGTCACTTGGGATCGAGGGCAGCAGCTCGAGCGTGGTCGAGAGGTTCACCGCGAACGTATGGAGGTCGCGATTGTTGACGCCGATGAGCGGGGACGGAACCGCGAGTGCGCGCTCGAGCTCGACGGCGTCGTGCACCTCGACGAGCACGTCGAGGCCGAGGCCGAAGGCCAGGGCGGCGAGTTCCTGCAGCTGTGTGTCCCCGAGCGCAGCGACAATGAGCAGGATCGCGTCCGCCCCCATGACGCGGGCCTCGTAGACCTGGTAAGCATCGACGGTAAAGTCCTTGCGCAGGACGGGCAGGTTGCACGCCTCCCGTGCCGCCGTCAGGTGCTCGTCCGAGCCCTGAAAGAACTCGATGTCGGTCAGGACCGAAAGGCAGGTGGCGCCGTGCCGTTCATAGGACCGGGCAATCTCCGCCGGTTCGAAGCCGGCGCGCAGCACGCCCTTGCTCGGCGAAGCCTTCTTGATCTCCGCGATAACAGCGGGCTCACCGCTCGCAACGCGCCCGCGCAGGGTGCGGGCGAAGCCGCGGACCGCGGGCGCAACTTCGGCCTGCTCGCTCAACGCCCGCAGCGGCAGCCGGCCGGCGCGCCGTGCCACCTCCTCGGCTTTGCGCGCGATGATGCGTTTCAGGATGTCTGGCGTCCCGCTCATTGTCCGGCGAGTTTTCGCGACAGTCCGACGAGCGCGTGGAGCTTGTCCTTCGCGCTACCGTCGGCCATGACGGCATGCGCCCGCTCGATTCCGGCGGCGAGGGTGGGCGTGAGCTCGGCCGCGTAGATTGCGGCACCCGCGTTGAGTGCGACGATGTCCCGCGCCGGCCCGGCCTCGTTGCTCAGAACCGCTTCGATCATCGACAGGCTTTCGGTCGCATTCGAAACCGCCACGTCGCGGACCCGCCCGCGCGCCACGCCGAACTGCTCCGGCGTGATGGTATAGCTCGTCACCTCGCCGTGCTTCAACTCCGCGACGTGGGTCGGCGCCTCGATGCTGATCTCGTCGAGCCCTCCCTCTGCGTGGACCACGAGCACGTGCTCACTGCCCAGCCGCGCAAGCACGTGTGCCAGCGGCTCCACCCATTGCCGTGCGAATACACCGATCACCTGGTAAGGAGCGGCGGCGGGGTTGGTAAGAGGTCCGAGCAGGTTGAAGATCGTGCGCACCGCCATCTCGCGGCGGGGACCGATGGCGTGTTTCATGGCCCCATGGTGGTTTGGCGCGAACATGAAACCGACACCCACCTCGTTCACGCACTGAGCCACCTGTTCCGGAGTGAGCGAGAGGCTCACGCCGGCGGCTTCGAGCACGTCGGCGCTGCCTGTCTTCCCGGAAACCGAGCGATTGCCGTGCTTCGCGACCTTGCCGCCGGCGGCCGCCACGACGAAGGCCGAGGCGGTAGAGATGTTAAACGTGCTCGCACCGTCGCCCCCGGTACCGCAGGTGTCCACCAGATGCGGGCCACTGACCCCGACGCGCGTGCAGAGCTCGCGCATCACTTCGGCCGCAGCGGCGATCTCCTCGACGGTCTCACCCTTCATCCGCAGGCCGATCAGGAAACCGCCTATCTGCGCGGCGGTGGCCTGGCCGGTCATGATCGTGCGCATGACCGCCCGCATGTCCTCGGCGGAAAGATTGCGCCGTTCGGTAACGGCGCGAATGGCGGATGACATGTCCATGCTCAGCTCGCGCGATGCCCGGTGAGGAAGTTCTCGAGCAGCTGATGACCATGCTGGGTCAGGATCGATTCGGGATGAAACTGCACGCCCTCGACCGCCAGCGACTTGTGGCGTACGCCCATGATTTCGCCGTCCTCTGTCCAGGCCGTAATCTCCAGGCACTCCGGCAGCGTCTCGCGCTCGATGACGAGCGAGTGGTACCGAGTGGCCTCGAAGGGGCTCGGCAGACCGCGGAACACGCCCTTCGCCGCATGATGGATCATCGAGGTCTTGCCGTGCATGAGCTCCCTCGCGCGCACGATGCACCCGCCGTAAGCCTGACCGATACTCTGGTGACCGAGACAGACGCCGAGTATCGGGACCCGGCCGCCGAGGCGTGCGATCACCGGCACGGAAATCCCGGCCTCGTTGGGCGTGCAGGGACCGGGGGAGATCACGATCCGCGCCGGCTCTAGCCGTTCGATATCGTCGAGCGCGATCTGGTCGTTGCGATACACGCGCACATCCTCGCCCAGCTCGCCCAAATACTGGACCAGGTTGTAAGTAAAGGAATCGTAGTTGTCGATCATGAGGAGCATGTTCATGCCCTCCCCGCGCCGTTCAGACCCGCCGATGCGAGCGCGACCGCGCGGAAGATGGCCCGCGCCTTGTTCATCGTCTCTTCCCATTCCTTCGCGGGCACGGAATCCGCGACGATGCCGGCGCCCGCCTGGATATACAAGGTACCATCCTTGATTACCGCGGTGCGAATGGCGATGGCGGTGTCCATGTTGCCGCTCCAGCCCAAGTAGCCGACGGCGCCCGCGTAGATGCCGCGGCGCGTCGGCTCGAGCTCGTTGATGATCTCCATCGCGCGCACCTTGGGCGCCCCGCTGACCGTGCCGGCGGGGAACGCGCCCCGCAGCACATCGATCGCATCGAGACCGTCTTTCAAAGTGCCGACCACGTTGGAGACGATGTGCATCACGTGCGAGTAGCGTTCGACGACCATCTGGTCCGTCACGCGCACGCTGCCGGTCCGTGCGACGCGCCCGACATCGTTGCGCCCCAGATCGACGAGCATGATGTGCTCCGCCCGCTCCTTGGGATCCGCGAGCAATTCCTCTTGCAGGCGCCGGTCCTCGGCCTCGTCCGGCCCCCGGGGGCGCGTACCCGCGATGGGGCGCACGGTGACCGTCGCGTCCTCCAGCCGCACCAGAATCTCCGGCGACGAGCCGACGATGTGAAAGTCGGCGAGATCGACGAAGTACATATAGGGTGAGGGGTTGAGGGTGCGCAGGGCGCGGTACAGATCAAGGGGCGAAGCGCCGTACGGAATCGAGAGGCGCTGTGACAGTACGACCTGCATGATGTCGCCCGCGCGAATGTACTCGCGTACGCGCTCAACGGCCGTCTCGAACCGCTCCCGGTTGAACTCGGCGTGAAAATCGGCCTCCTGTACCAGTGCATTGCCGGTTGGCGTGACCGCCGGCAGACCCGCGCGCAATCGGGTGACCAGCTCGTCCAGGCGTCGATTGGCGGCCCGGAAGGCGTCCGGGGCGGCGGGGTTCACGTGGATTACCACGTAGAGCTTGCCGGCCAGGTTGTCGAACACGACCACCTCGTCCGACACCATGAGCAGGACGTCCGGTGCACCGATGGCGTCCGGTTTCCTCATCTCCCCGAGTCGAGGCTCGATGAAGCGTACCGTCTCGTAGCCGAAGTAGCCGACGAGGCCGCCGGTGAAGCGTGGCAGGCCCGCGACCTCCGGCATGCGGTAGCGGGCCTTGAAAGCGCGCACGTACTCGAGCGGGTCGGCGACCTGCTCGTGCTCCACGACTTCCCCGTCACGCATCACCTCGACGCGGTCGCCGCGAATGGTGAGGTGCGTACGGCAGGGCAGGCCGATGATCGAGTAGCGGCCCCACTTCTCCCCGCCCTGCACGGACTCGAACAGGTAGGAGTACGGCCCGCGGGCGAGCTTCAGGTAGATCGAGAGCGGGGTGTCGAGATCGGCCAGGACCTCGCGCATCACCGGGATGCGGTTAAAGCCCTGCGCGGCGTAACAATCGAATGCGGTCTGACTGAGGGACATGGATCACCATGAGATCACAGGTTGAACGGAAACGGCACGGCCCGACGGCGCGCTTCGGCGCCATCGCGTGCGGTTCCACGGTTCAAAGCTGTGTCTCACGGTGACTACAAAACCAGAGTGACGAGGCGAGGCAGGTCCCCGAGCGACTCGATTACGGCGTCGGGATTGAGCTCCCGCACGTCCTGGCCGTGATTATAACCATAGCTCACGCAGACGACATGCATGCCGGCCGCGCGCGCCGCCTTCACGTCGTTGCCCGAGTCGCCCACGAGCAGGCCCTGCTCGGGTCGGATGCCGAAGTGCTCGCAGGCGTGGAGCAGCGGGAGCGGATCGGGCTTCTTCTTCGGGAGACTGTCGCCGCTCAAAACCAGCTCGAAGTAGCGCGAGAGATCGAGGGCGTCGAGCAGCGGCCGGGTGAATGCCCCGGCCTTGTTGGTGATGCAGGCGAGGCGAAACCTCGCGCGGGCAAGCTCTTCGAGCCCGTCGACCACGCCCGGGAACGGCCGGCTCTTGGCCGCGACACGCTCGCCGTAATGATGCCGGAAACGCGCGATCGCTTGCTCGAAGAGCGGGGCGTCGGGCTCGGCCCACATTTCGCCCGTCAGCGCCCGCTTCACCAGACGGCTGACGCCGTTGCCGATCCACTCGGCGATCCTGTCGAGCGGGTGCGGCTCCCGCCCCAGGTCCGCGAGCATCAGATTCGCGCTGTCGGCAATGTCGGGCGCGGTATCGACGAGGGTACCGTCGAGGTCGATCATGATCATTTTGACCGCGAGCGGAAAGCGGGCGCCCGCGGCGGCCGGCATCTGCATTATCCGACCTTCGCCTTTTCCAACTCGGCCCGCATCGCCTTCACGACCGTGTCGTAGCGATGCGCGTCGGAGGTCCTGCCGGCGCCGAAAATCGCCGAGCCCGCGACGAAGGTGTCGGCCCCGGCTTCGGCGATCTGTCGAATGTTGTCCACTTTCACGCCCCCGTCGATCTCGAGACGGATGTCACGTCCGCTTTTCTCGATCAGGCGACGCGCCTCGCGGAGTTTCGGAAGCGATGAGGAGATGAAGCTCTGTCCCCCGAAACCCGGGTTGACGGACATGAGCAGGATCATGTCGACCTTGTCCATCACGTAGTCGAGATAATCGAGCGGAGTCGCCGGATTGAAGACGAGACCCGACTTGCACCCGGAGTCGCGCACCAGCGAAAGGGAACGGTCGATGTGCTCGCTCGCTTCCGGATGGAAGGTAATGTACGTCGCTCCGGCCTTGGCGAAGTCCGGAATGATCCGATCGACGGGTTTGACCATCAGGTGCACGTCGATGTCGGCCTTCACGCCGTGCTTGCGCAGCGCCTCGCATACCAGCGGACCGATGGTGAGGTTCGGGACGTAATGGTTGTCCATGACGTCGAAGTGCACGATGTCGGCGCCGGCGGCAAGGACGTTGTCGACCTCCTCGCCGAGGCGCGCGAAGTCGGCCGACAGTATCGAAGGAGCGATCTTGTAGTCGCGCATGAGCTTTCCCCTCGCGCCCGACGGGCGCGGGTCCCCAAAGGTTTCGGAAGAGGCGCACTTTAACCGATCAAAGGGCCCTTTGGCAGCCGGGGCATGCCCGAGGTCGCCGGCGCCGGTCACTCGACCGTTCCATCTTGGCGCACCTATACTCCTTATCATGCGTACACCCCCGATCCTCGCCCTTGTCCTCCTGGGTGCACTCGCCGTCCCGGCGCAGACCGCCACGTCGACCTCGAACCTCGAGCGGGAAAAGAACTGGGCCGACCAGATCGTCGATGCCCTGATCGCCGGCGAGCCGGTGACGCTCGAAGCACGGGGGGTCAAGTTCCTCGGGTTGCATACCGAACCGGCAAACTCGGAGAAATCGCCGAAGGCGGTCATCCTGCTGCACGGACGCGGCGTCCATCCCGCCTGGGGGTTCATCGATACCCTCCGGGTGGACCTGGCCGACGCCGGTTGGCACACACTCTCACTTCAGATGCCGATCCTCGACGCCGACGTGAAATTGTCGGAGTACGGCGCGACCTTGCCCGAGGCGTTTGACCGGATCGATGCGGGCATCCGGTTCCTGCAAGCGCGGGGGATCAGGACGATAGTGCTCGCCGGACACAGCTCGGGGGCGATGACGGCCCTGGCGTACGCGGCAGAGCGCCCGACGGCATCCATCGCCGCCGTCGGGGCGATCAGCCCGCCGACCGAACCGGCCGGCGGCCGACTGATGAAACCGGTCGAGCTCCTGCCTCACATCAACAAACCCGTGCTCGACATCTACGGCAGCGACGACTTTCCGGAAATCCGGAGCACGGCCAAGGCCCGCCGGGCGGCAGCCGGGAAGGCGGGGAACCGTGACTACGCGCAGCAGCTCGTAAAGGGCGCCAATCACTTCTACACGGACCGCTACGACGCGCTGAAACAGAACCTGCTCGCCTGGCTCGCCCGCTTCGGCGGGAAATAGCGGGTGCCGGGGGCGGCCGCGCGTGTTAAGATGCGGCGCCTTCTCAGCGCCGCAACCGTCATTCATGAGTGCCGAACAACCCAGCCTCGCCGAGCGCACGGGCCTCGCCCGCTTCGCACACGATCTCAGGTACCGCCGCCACCGCTTCCGCCAGTTCATCGGCATCGCGTTCCTGATCCTCCTCACAGGAGTCGGCCATCCGTGGGGTCCGCTGTCGTACTATGTCGGCGCGGTGATCGCGGTGCTCGGCATCGTCGTCCGCCTGTGGGCCTCCGGGCATGTGAAGAAGAACAAGCAGCTCGCGACGACCGGCCCGTACGCCTACGTGCGCCATCCTCTGTACGTCGGCAATCACCTGCTTATGGGCGGCTTCTCGCTGGCCTCGGGGCTGTGGTGGGCCTTCCTCGGCTGGGCGTTCATCAGCTTCTACTTCTACCCGCAGACGATCCGACACGAGGACCGGCATCTCGCGCGCCTGTTCCCCGGCCAGTGGGAGCCGTGGGCAAAGGAGACGCGCGCGCTGATCCCGCGGCTATCGCCCTACGGCACCGGCGAGAAAGGCGAGTGGTCGTTCCGGCAGAGCCTTCGCCAGAACGGTGAGCCGATCATCGCGGCGCTCCTCGTCCTGTTCCTCTACGTGCTGCACACCCGCCTGCCCTGAGCCCCATGGACGCCGGGGACGAGGCCGAACTCGTCAGGCGGATCGAAGAACGGCTGCGGGCCGGCAGCCCGGCGCACTCGGGCTACCAGGGCGAGATACACGTTCTCGAATACCATGGCCGGCGTCTCGCGGTTAAGGTCGCGGCGGGATTCGGGCCACTCGCCTGGCTGGGACGCCTTACACTCAGACGCGAGGCCCGCGCCTACGAGAACCTTCGCGGCTTTGCCGGCAGCCCGGCCTGCCTCGGCCTGTTGCGCGGTCGCTACCTCGTCCTCGACTACGTCGAAGGCGTGCCCCTGCGTCGGGCGAAGGACTTCGATCGCGCGGCGTACTTCGAGACACTGCTCGCCTATGTGAAGGAGCTGCATGCGCGCGGCGTTGCACACGCGGATCTCAAGCGCAAGGACAACCTGCTCGTGGTCGAGGGAAGGCGGCCGTGCCTCATCGATTTCGGCGCCGCGATCGTGCGCAAGCCCGGCTTCGCGCCGATCAACCACCTGCTCTACGGTCTCGCCCGTCAGTTCGACTACAACGCATGGGTCAAGCTAAAGCACCGGCGCCGGATAGATCAGGCGCCGCCCGAGGACCTCGGATACTACCGGCGGACACGCACCGAAAAACTTGCGGGCGCGGTGAAGGCCGTCTGGCTGGCGCTCAAGAGCGCCGTCCGCGCGCGGTCTTGACGGGCGGGCGACGGACAAAATAATCACAACCGGAGAGGACTGCTCCCATGCCTTTCGCGATCACACTCCACCTGCTCGCCGCCGTCGTCTGGGTCGGCGGCATGTTCTTCGCCTACATGGCGCTGCGGCCGGTCGCAGCGACGCTGCTCGAACCGCCGCTGCGTCTTCCGCTCTGGTCGCAGGTGTTCGGCCGATTCTTCCCCTGGGTATGGGCGGCGATCCTGGCCCTTCCGCTGACCGGATACTGGATGATCCTCGGGCCGTTCCAAGGCTTCGCCAGCGTCCGCTGGTACGTGCACGTCATGCAGGCGATCGGCTGGGTGATGATCGCGATTTTCCTGCACATCTACTTCGCGCCGTACAGGCGGCTCAACCGGGCGGTGGCGGCCGGCGACTGGAAGAGCGCCGGTGCGCAGCTCGCGCAGATCCGCCGTCTGGTCGGCTTGAACCTGATCCTCGGTCTGACCACGATCACCGTGGCGACTGCCGGCGCCTACTTCACCGTCGATTGAGAAACCGGCGCGGGCCGGAGGTTCCGGGACCTCGCCGGGATCGGCGCCGGATGCGCGCCTCGCTCTGCTGGCGCACCCATTGTCAGCGGTTCCGTTTCGGACTCGCCGCGTGCGAGGTTGCGCTTGGAGCGCGCCCTGCATGTCCGCCGCTAGCGGGCGATCAGGCGCCCGCGGTACATCCGCATCTGGCAGGTGAACTCGTACTCGCCGGGCTGCCCGGGCAGCACGGTGAGATCGCGCGGCTTGCCGACCGGCAGCTCGGCTGCAATGCCGAGACTATCGAAGCGAACCTGTTCGGCGCACGGGCTCGGGTCCTTGCGAAGGAAGCGCAGCGTCACGGGCCTGCCCGCCGGGACCTCGATCACGGGCGGCGTGTAGACGCCGTTCTCCACGAGGACCTCGACCGGCCCGGAGGCCGCCACGCGCGCCGCGCGCGGTCCCGAGAGCCAGAACCACCATACGATGAAGCCGATCAGGACGAGACCGGTGAGGTTGACCAGCACTGAAGTCATGAAACTATCTCCTGGGATCGTGAGGTCGCGAGATCGGGAGAGGGCCACTACGCCCTCACGCGCTCGCGCCCTCCGGAGTTGAAGTAGCGCAGCCGGTTGGCGTTGGTGACCACCGTCACCGAGGACATGGCCATGGCGGCGCCTGCGATCATCGGATTGAGCAGCACGCCGAAGAAGGGATAGAGCAGTCCCGCCGCGACCGGAATGCCCAGCGTGTTGTATACGAACGCACCGAACAGGTTCTGCTTGATATTGCGCACCGTTGCGCGCGAAATGGCAATCGCGTCCGCGACCCCGTGGAGCGAGCCGCGCATCAGCGTCACGTCGCCGCTCTCGATCGCGACGTCCGTCCCCGTGCCGATGGCGAATCCCACGTCGGCCCGCGCGAGCGCCGGGGCGTCGTTGATGCCATCGCCCACCATGCCGACGATCTCATTGCGCGCCTGAAGCTCGGCCACTTTCGCCGACTTGTCGCCGGGCAGCACTTCGGCGAAGACCTCGTCGATCCCCACCTGGGCGGCCACCGCCTGGGCAGTCGCGCGATTGTCGCCGGTGAGCATCACCACCCTGAGGCCGATCGCGTGCAGCCGCTTGATCGCCGCGGCCGAGTCGGCCTTGATCGGATCGGAAACGGCCACCACGCCTGCCGCGCGCCCGTCGACCGCGAGGTACATCGGCGTCGCCGCCAGGGCCGCGAGGCGCCCTGCCTCGGCCTCCAGACCTCCGAGCGTCACGCCATGCTCCTCCATCAACCGGCGGTTGCCGAAGAGCACGACTTTTCCATTGAGCGTCGCGCGCACGCCGCGGCCGGCGATCGCCTCGAATGCGCTCGCTGGTTCGAGCGCGAGACCGCGCTCCTTCGCCGCGTCGACGATCGCCTGCGCAAGCGGATGCTCGGAGCCGCTCTCCACGCTCGCCGCCGTGACGAGCAGCCGTCGCTCGTCCCAACCGGGGGCCGCCACGAGCGCCGTGGCCGTCGGCCGACCCTCGGTGACGGTGCCGGTCTTGTCGAGCACCACGGTCGTGAGCCGGCCCGCCTGCTGCAGCGCCTCACCGTTGCGGATGAGCACGCCGTACTCGGCGGCCTTGCCCACGCCGACCATGATGGAGATCGGCGTCGCGAGACCGAGCGCGCACGGGCAAGCGATGATGAGCACGGTCATCGTCGCCACCAGCGCGTAGGACACTACCGGGCTCGGCCCGAGGTTGAACCAGGCGAGAAAGGTTACGACCGCGACGATCAGCACCGTCGGCACGAAGACGCTCGAGACCCGGTCGGCGAGCCGGCCGATGGCGGGCTTGGAGTTCTGCGCCTGGCGCACCATCTCGATGATGCGCGCGAGCGCCGTGTCGCGTCCGATGCGCGTGGCCTTGAAAAGAAAGGAGCCGGACTTGTTGAGCGTGCCGCCGGTCACCTCGTCGCTCGCGCGCTTCTCCACGGGGAGCGGCTCACCGGTGAGCATCGACTCGTCCACCGTCGAGTGGCCGTCGAGGATCACGCCGTCGACCGGAATCTTCTCGCCGGGGCGCACGCGCACGGTGTCTTCCAGGCCCACCTCTTCGATCGGCACGTCGATCTCGCGGCCCTCGCGTACGACGCGCGCGGTGCGCGGCTGCAGGCCGATGAGGCGCCTGATGGCCTCGGAGGTCTTGCCGCGCGCCCGCATCTCGAGCGCCTGACCGAGATTGATCAGCGCGATGATGATCGCGGCCGCCTCGAAGTACGCGTGCTGCGCGATCGAAGGGACGATGTTCGGCGCGGCCGCCACGGCGATCGAGTACACCCAGGCGGTGCCGGTGCCGAGCGCGATGAGCGTGTCCATGTTCGCGTTGTGCGCCCGGAAGGCCTTGAGCGCGCCGCGAAAGAAATGCCCGCCGGAGTACACGAGCACGAAGAGCGTCGCCGCGCCGACGAGCAGCCAGAAGAGCTGTCCGCCGGATTCCGAAAGCATGGGCAGCAGGCCGAGCGGCTCGGCAACGAAAAGCGGCAGACCGACGGCCGCAGCGACCGCCGTCTTGCGCACGAGCGCGCGGTAGTGCGCGGCCTCGGAGGCCTCTTTCTCCGCCTCGTCCGCGACGCCACGCAGCTCGGCCGCGTCGTAGCCGGCCTGTTTTACGGCGGCGACGAGCGCCTCGGCCGAGGCCTCGCCGCTCACGGTCGCCGTGTGCTCGGCGAAGTTCACGGCAGCCTCGCGCACGCCCGGCACGGTCTTCAGGGCGTTCTCGACGCTTGCCACGCAACCGGCGCAGCTCATGCCGGCGATGGAGAGACGCCGGGTCTCGATCGCGTCCTTCTCGACCGCGCTCATGCGGCTACCCTCGTCTTCGCAGGCGCATTCGATCGTCCGGCTTTTTTCGGTCGAGCCGTCTTGCGCCCGGCCGGTTCACGCCCGCCGGACGGCGCATGGCACCGCTCCGGCTCGACCAGGCCGTCGATAATGGGGCAATCCGGCCGGTGATCCCCCCGGCAATGCCCCGCCAGATGCTGCAGCGCCTGCGCGATCGACTGCAGCTCGGCGATCTTGTGCTCGAGCTCGGCGATGTGCGCGAGCGCGATCCGCTTGACCTCCCCGCTCGAGCGGCGGGGATCGCGCCAGAGCGCGACAAGCCGGCGGATCTGCTCGACGGGAAAGCCGAGGCCGCGGGCGCGCTTCACGAAGCGCAGGGTGTGGACATCGGATTCGGTGTAGCTCCGATAGCCGTTGGTCCGGCGCGAAGCCGGCGAGATGACGCCGATATCCTCGTAGTACCGGATCATCTTCGCTGAAACGCCCGAGGCGCGGGCGGCGGTGCCGATGTTCATGGGTCTGCTCCCGTCTGATTCGTGCACATCCTAGACCCTCCCACGATGGGAAGGTCAAGCGGCCGACCCTCAGCGCGCCCCGCCCGACGGAGGCGCCGGACGTTGCTCCGGTTCTTCGATGTTGAGCGGCTCGAAGTCCCCGGTCTGCGTCCCGGGATGCATCATGTAGGGGAGGGATTCGGGATACGGCGCGGGGCCCTGCCCGCGTCGCCACCGGACGAGTTTGAGGCGCTGCGCCTCGGTCAGAAGGGCATCGACCCGGTTCTCGGCGTCGATGCGGGCCTCCAGGCGTTCCTGCTGGAGCGTGGCGATCCTGCGAAAGGCGGCGCCGATCGCCTCGGCATTACGCTCCGGCGCATCATAAAGCTCGCGCAGGTCCGCCTGCGCCTCGAGGATGCGCCCGTCGAGGGCGCACCGCCGTGCGTGCAGGTCCCGCTGGATCCGGCGAAGCTGGTCCCGCTGCTCCGACCCGAGCTGAAGGAGTCCGGGCGGAACGAGAAAGTACGCGGGCGGCGCGGAACGCTGTGCCCCTGCGTCGCCCCCGGCGAGGACGAGCGCCACCGCCAGTGCCAGCATCGATCCCTGATGCATATCGCCCCCGTGTCAGGTCTTCGCGACCGCCGGATACCCCGCCCCTGAGAGCGCCGCCTCCACGTCCCCGGGGCGTACTTCGCCTCTGACGATCGCCGTCTTCGTGGTCAGGTCGACGCTCACGTCCGACACGCCCGGCAAGCTCTTCAGCGTCTCCTGCACCTTGGCGACACAACCACCGCACTTCATGCCCGGTACGTCGAAGCGAGTTTCTGCGGCCATGAACCGTTGCTCCAAACTGACGACGTTCTGCGGTTAGACGCGCACAGGGGCCTGCGGGTTCGGGGCGCGAAGGGTCGCGGTACACGCGGTGAGCACCGCGGCCATGCTCATGCCGAAGAGCAGCTTCGAGGCCAGCGTCACCCCCGGCGGCATCAACGTGACAAAGGCCGGATTCAGAACGGGCAGCACGACGCCGAAATTCACGGCCCATACGGCAGACAGCGTCGCGGCCGCGAGAACCCAGGTCAGGACCGGGGCGCGATGCCTGGCCAGCGGCCACCAGAGCAGAGCCGCGAAACCGAACGCGACCGCAAGCGCAAGGAGCAGGTGCACCGCGATGCCGAGCCAGACGCTCATCGCACTCATCGGCGTCGCCACGAAGCTGGCCGTCACCTCGTGCGCCACGCGGCTTGCCTCGAGCGGTCCGAATCCGGCGCAAAGACCGACCCACACCAGCTCGGCCAGGCCTCCGGCGAGTCCCGCCAGCACCACCCCACGAATCGGAAAATGCGCCTGCATCGGACCCTCCTCGCGGCCCTGCCGCGGTTCACCTGCTTCGAAAAGCGCCGAGCCAATTAACCATGGCTCAGCGGACGCTTTATTGATCGGCGTCAAAGGACCGTTTCACAGGCCGGGCCGCAAAAACCCGTCGGCGCCGAGCGCCGCAAACGCCGGGCTGGCTACTTGAGCCGGTCGCGTACGCGCTCGAGGCGGCCGCGCACCTCGCGAGCTATCTCCGCGATCTCCGGGCGGTCGGTCAGCTTGAGGACGGCGATCGGGTCCATCAAGCCCACGTTGATGCTCTGGTCGGGCTCCACGCGCACGACGACGTTACAGGGGAGAAGGAGGCCGATGTCGGGGTCCGCCGTGATCGCCCGGTGGGCGAGCGGCGGGTTGCACGCGCCGAGAATGCGGTACGGGCGCATGTCGAGGCCGAGCTTGCTCTTCAGGGTGGACTGCACGTCGATCTCGGTCAGCACGCCGAAACCTTCCGTCTTGAGCGCTTCGGTCACGCGCTGGATCGCGCTCTCGAAGCTGTCACGCAACTGCACGCTGAAGCCGTACATGCCTGCCTCCTGGAATGCGTTGACGATTGCCAGGCTCGCACGCTCGGACGGATCTGCGTCGACGCCCGGCGGCGCCCGGACCAATGACGAGCCACGCATTATACGGAGCGTGCCCGGCCGCAACAGCCCGGAGTACTCGGTTACTTCTTCCGGTTATCCGTGAGCAGATACTTGATGAGGGCGGCGATCACGAGGATGACGAGAACCCAGAGTACGATGCCCATTGCGCCTCCTTAGCGTCGAAGACGCTTCAGCCCTTCGGCGTCGCCTGCTTGCGCCGCCATTGCGAGTACACCTCGGGCGGCCAAAGGGCCTGGAACCAGGCGATGATGTCGTCGATCTCGTTGTCCGACAGCCGCCCGTTCCACGAGGGCATCACCTGCGCGCCGTCGCGCTTGACGCCGTTTCGGATCGCCGCGACGAGTTCGGCGCGCGAGCGCTTCCAGTCGTTGCCGGTGCCGTCGAGCGGCGGCGCGGCGGTCACCCCCGGCGTCTGCCAGTCGGGATGCCCTTGCGCCTCCGGTCCGTGACACTGCGCACAGTGTTCCTGGTAGAGTCCGGCGCCGCGGTTGAGCGCAGCGATCGAGACCGGGGGCTCCGGGGCCGCGACCGACGCGGGCGCGGCGCTCGTCGGAGCGGCCGGCTCCTCCTTCTTCCCGCAGGCGAGAGGAAGAACGGCGAGCGCGATGAGGACGATGCAGAGCGCGTAGCGTTGATTCACGGCGCCGCCCTCCCCGGCGGCAGCGCTATGATAGAGCCGCAGGCGCGCCCAGGAGAAGCGCCCTCAGTGTCGTGCCGCCTTCCCCTCGATCTCGCGCCAGGCCCCGTGTATCTCGTCGGGCCAGCGGGCGACCATCCAGTCGACGACCGCCTCGATCTCCGCGTCCGACAGCTTGCCCTTCCAGGCCGGCATGTTGCCGCCCAGGCGAGCGGTGCCTTCCTGGATGGTGACGCGGAGGGCGGCGCGCGGGTGATGCCAGGCGTGCGCGCTCCCGTCGAGCGGCGGAGGCGGATACTTCCCGTCGGGTCCCGGCTTGTGCCAGCCGGGCGCCCCTTCCGCGCGCGCGCCGTGACACTCGGCGCAGTGCGCCGCGTAAAGGTCCGCGCCGCGAGCCACCGCCGCCGGCTCGAGGCCGCGCCGACGGGCAACGTCGGGATCGACGGCGAGCGGGGCGGCCGCGGTCGTCGGGGTCGGAGGCGCCTCGCCTTCGGAGCAGCCGCCGAGGAGAAACACGACGGACCCCACGGCAATCCACCCGGCAAGAGGGTTGCACGAAAGGCGCTCCGCCATGAGCGTCAAGTCACGATGCCGTGTTTGCATCGATGCCGACATCACTCGACCTCCACCTGCCCGAGCATTCCGGCCTCCAGATGACCGGGGACGAGGCACGCGAAGTGAACCGTCCCCGCCGCATCGAACCGCCAGACCATGCCCCCGAGCCGCCCGGGACGCACGGAGGTCATGTTCGGATCGGCGTGCGTCATGTGCGGCTGGGCGCGCATCATCGCCGCGTGTTCCTTAAGCTCGCCCATCGTACCGAGCACCATTTCGTGTTGCATCCGGCCGGTGTTGCGTACGAAGAACCGGATCGTTTCGCCGGCTTTCACCTTGATCCGATCCGGCGTGAAGCGCATGTCGTCGCCCATCGTGACCTCGATCGTGCGGCTGACCTTCGCGGGGTCGCCGGGCCGACCGATTCCGGCACCGTGCATCGAGCCACCCGTGTGCGTGTCGTGGCCGCCGTGGTGCCGGTGATCCATGTGTTGGCCGCCGTCGCGGGTGTGGGACTTGTCGTGGTCGCCGGAATGATTGCCGGCAGCGTGCGCGGCCCACGGCAGCGCGCCGAGCAGCAGGACAGCGAATGCCTTCTTCATCGGTTTCTCCAGTCGATCAGGTTGTCGCATCAGAACCAGAAACGCACGCCCGCAACGAGGTGGGTCTCCTTGTCGTCGTCGCCCGCGGCGCGCGCGAAATCGGCGGTGTCGCCGTACCTGGCTGCCCGCTCGATGCCGACGTACGGCGCGAACTCGCGGCGAAACTCGTAGCGCAGCCGCAACCCCGCGTCGACGCGGGAAAGACCGGTGCCCTGCTCGCGCTCGGCATCCTCGCTGCCGTAGAACGTCGCCTCCAGCCTCGGCTGCAGGATCAGCCGTTGGGTGATCAGCAGCTCGTACTCGGCCTCTATGCTGAGCGCCGTCCGCCCTTCTTCGCCGAGGTACCCGGTGACGTCCAGCTCGAACCAGTACGGCGCGAGACCCTGCACGCCGAAGGCCAGCCAGGTGCGGTTGGGTCCCTCCCCGCTGTCATGCCGTACGCCGAGCTGCGCGTCCCAGTACGCGGCCACCGCGTGCCCCCACAGGAGTTCGGTATGGGCGTCCTCCAGCCTGCCGTCGTCCACTTCTCCCTCGGCCTTGAGCCAGACGCGGTTGTAGTCCCGCCCGTACCAGGCGAGGACGTCGTAGACCGCGAACCAATCGTCGTCCGTACGCACCCCTTCCAGCCGATCCGCCAGGAGGGAACCGAACGCATGATGCTCCGCCATCATCCGGGGTGGCGGGATCGGGCCGAAGTCGTAGCCCTCGGCATAGGCATGCGGATCGCGCGCGTCCGGCGGAGGCATGCCGCCCTGCATCGACCCGTGGTCCGTGGCGCCGCCGCCCGCCGGGCCCGGCCGGTTCGCGGGTGCCGGTGCTGCGTGCGTACCGTGGTCGGCGTGGCCCTGCTCCCCGGGCATCGTCGCCGCCTCGACACCCGCCGGCGCCGCCTCCTGCGCCTCGACCGCGGAACCGAAAGCCAGGATCGCGGCCGCGGCGGCGTACCGCATCATGCGCGCGTTCATCATCACGCCACCACCACTTCGCGGAACATGCCCGCTTCCATGTGGTAGAGGAGATGGCAGTGCCAGGCCCAGCGACCGGGGGCGTCGGCGGTGACGAGGAAGGTGACGCGCTGCGCCGGTTGCACGTTGAAGGTGTGCTTGCGCACCTGGAAGCGCCCGTCGGGGCCCTCGAGTTCCTGCCACATGCCGTGCATGTGCATCGGGTGGGTCATCATGGTGTCGTTCACGAGGATCACCCGCAGGCGCTCGCCGTAACGGAAGCGCACCGGCGACGATCGTCCGAACTCCAGCCCGTCGAACGACCAGGTGAAACGCTCCATGTTGCCGGTGAGATGAAGCTCGATCTCGCGCTCCGGTCCGCGTTCGTCGATCGGCCCGCCGATCGTGCGCAGATCCGCATAGGTCAGCACGCGCCGCCCGTTGTCGCGCAACCCGATGCCCGGGTCGTCGAGGTTGGTACGGGGCGTGTCGACGCGCATGTCGACGCTCGGCCCGTACTCGGTCCGCGCATGGCGGGCGCGCGCCGGGCCGGCGGACGCGGCCGCCGTCATGCCGTGTCCGGCATGGTCCATGCCCTGCATGCCGGGCATCGTGTGGCCCGCGTGATCCGTTCCGCCCGAGCCCGGCGCCTGCCCGGGCATCGCGTGCGCGCTGTGATCCAGCGCCATTCCCCCGTGCGCGCCGTGATCCATCGCACCCATCATGTCGGTCATGGTGAGCAGCTGTGGGGCATCGAGGGCCGGGACGTCGGCTTCCATGCCCGGACGCGGAGCGAGGGTGCCGCGCGCGTATCCCGACCGGTCCATGGATTGCGCGAAAATCGTGTAGGCCCGATCGTCCCTGGGCTGGACGATCACGTCGTACGTCTCGGCGACGCCGATGCGAAGCTCGTCCACCGTCACCGGCTCCACGTACTGGCCGTCGGTTTCGACCACGGTCATCCTGAGCCCCGGAATGCGCACGTCGAAGAAGCTCTGTGCCGCGCTGTTGATGAAGCGCAGACGCACGCGCTCGCCGGGCCGGAACAGGCCGGTCCAGTTGCCCGCCGGAGCCGTGCCGTTCATGAGGTAGGTGTAGGTATAGCCGGAGATGTCGGCGAGGTCGGCCGGGCTCATGCGCATCTGGTTCCACATCCTGCGCTTGTCGAGCGCGGACCGGACGCCTTCGTCGGCGACGTCCCTGAAGAACTCGACCGCGGTCGGCTGGTTGAAGTTGTAATAGTCGCTCTGCACCTTGAGTTTCTTGAGCACCCGCATCGGGTCCTCGTCGGTCCAGTCGGCGAGCTGCACGACGTACTCGCGGTCGGAACCGATCGGATCCCGGCCTTGCGGCTCGATGACGATGGACCCGTACATCCCGGTCTGTTCCTGAAAACCGGAATGCGAGTGGTACCAGTACGTGCCCGCCTGCCTGACGTTGAAGCGGTAGACGAAGGTCTCGCCGGGCGCGATGCCGCGGAAGCTGATGCCCGGGACGCCGTCCATCTCGAACGGCAGCAGAATGCCGTGCCAGTGTATCGACGTGTCTTCCGCCAGACGGTTGGTGACGCGCAGGGTGACCGTCTCGCCCTCGCGCCAGCGCAGTACCGGTCCGGGGATCGCGCCGTTGATGGTCGTCGCCATCCGCGGGCGGCCGGTGAAATTGGCCGGCGTTTCGGCGATGGTGAGGTCGAACTCGGTGCCGCGCAGCACGGCGGAAGTGCCGGTTGCCGTGCCCGGCGCGCGCGCCAGCGCCGGCCGCAGCCAGGGCGAAAACCCGAGCATCGCTCCGCCAGCGGCGAGGCCCTGGAGAAACCGGCGGCGCCGGAAGTTCGGCAAGCCGATCGGTGGGTGAGAAAAACGCTTCATCTGGTTCTGTCCTCGTCAATAAATCGAGCCCGGCCGGTCTGTCCGGCCACCTCCGCCCTCCGGGCAGCGGCTCGTCCAGCGTTGGTCGAAGCGGGCCGTGCTCCCGGACCATTCCAAACGACGGGTTGCCGCGCACGCCATCGGCGCCGTGCGAGCGAAGCCCGGGCAGGAAGCAATCAGCCGGCCGAGGGAGGCCGGTTCAGGAAGCTGACGAGGAGGGAATCGAGAAGCGTGCGAACGGTGGGCGTCTGCACGGGCCGCGCGTCCCCATGGGCGGTGACGAGCGCGGTGGTCCCGGTGAAGCACTGGACGCACGTCGCGCAGCACTGGCCGTGACAGCCGTCGTGCTGGGCGCAGGGGGACTCGCCGTCATCGGCCGCCGAGCCGTGGTGGTCGGCGTGCCCGGCATGGCCGGCGGCATCGGCGTCATGCGTCGCATGGGCGGCGAACGCCGGGTCCGGTGGATCGCCAAAGGCGAATCCGGGCAGGATCGGCGCGAACGCGAGGGCCAGCGCCGTGAGGAGGTGCAGCAACGGAGGAAAAGCGCGCGTCACGCCGGGGACAATAGCAGACTCGTTCCAGGCCGCACAATTCGACCGCGGGCCCGCGCGCCGGTTCGCACGTCGACTGACTCCGGCTGTCGAATCAGGAACATACTCGACAGCCGGAGGTTCTGCATGGAAAGGCGGCCTTTTTTCCTCGTCGTGATCGTGACGCTGTTCGTCGCGCATCCCGTCGGACCCGTGTCTGCGCAGCGCATCGGCGACACGCCCGTGCGACCGGCGCCGGCGGACAAGCGAATTCACGTGGGCGAAGGCACGGTCAATCGGGTGGACGTGCGGGCGGGCCAGGTGAACCTCACGCATGCGCCGATCGCAAGCCTCGGATGGCCCGGAATGACCATGGACTTCGTCGTTTCGGACCGCGAGCAGCTCGCCGCGCTCGAGCCGGGACAACGTGTGCGGTTCGAGCTGCACCCGATCGGCAACAAGTACGTGATCAGCTCGATCCGGCCGGCGTCCTCTTCTCCGTGAGGGGCGGTGTCGGCCCCTAGGATGCGAGACGCGTCAACGCCTCGCGGTACTTTTCCACGGTCCTTGCCACGACCTCGGGCGGCAGCGCCGGCGCGGGCGGTTTCTTGTTCCAGCCGATCGACTCGAGGTAGTCGCGCACGTACTGTTTGTCGAAGCTCGGCGGATTGGCGCCCGGACGGTACTCGTTCGCGGGCCAGAAGCGGGAGGAGTCCGGGGTCAGGATCTCGTCGATCAGTGTCAGCCGTCCATCGGCATCCAGGCCGAACTCGAACTTGGTGTCGGCAATGATGATGCCCCGCGTGAGCGCGTACGCCGCGCACTCTTTATATATGGCGAGGCTGACGCGGCGCACCTGCTCGGCCAGATCACCGCCGAGCAGCCGGGCGGCCGCCTCGAAGCTGATGTTCTCGTCGTGCGCGCCGACGGCCGCCTTGGTGGACGGCGTGAAGATCGGCTCGGGCAGCTTCTCGGCCTCCCGCAGACCCGCGGGAAGCGCGATGCCGCACACCGTCCCCGCCTTCCGGTACTCCTTCCACCCGGAACCGACGATGTACCCGCGCACGATAGCCTCGATCGGCAGCGCCTTCAGCCGGCGCACGACGATCGCGCGGCTGCCGACCCGGGCGCGCTCGGCGGCGTCCGGGAGAACCCGTTCGATGGGTCGCTCCGCCAGATGGTTCGGCACGATCGAGCGGGTGCGCGCGAACCAGAAGTTGGAAAGACGGGTGAGCACCTCCCCCTTGCCCGGGATCGGTGTCGGGAGGACCACGTCGAACGCCGAAAGTCGGTCGGTCGTGACGATCAGCAGGTGGCCGTCGTCGACCGTGTAGATATCGCGCACCTTGCCGCGGTGCAGCAGCGGCAGGCTTTTAAGGCTGGATTCGAACAGTGGCTCGCTCATGACACCTCCGTTGGAGAGGGGTCGGATTCTAACCGTCCGGGCGGTCACGAGGAACGGTGTCTGTGTTTTGCCGCCGCCGCGCAGTGGCCCCGACGAACCTAGGTCCACTTCCCCGCGCGTGCTATAGTTCACGCCCGCTCGACCCCCCAAAACCACGACTCCAAAACCCGAACGAACGCCGTTCAAGGCCAGGTGTCCGCGCTCGATCTTGCCTATGCGGCCGTGCTCGCCGCCGTCGTCTCCGGCCTGATCCCGACCCTCGCCGATGCCCGGCGTCGTTATGTCGGAGCCGCCGCGTTCGCCCTGCTCGGTGCCGCCGGCGCGCTTGCCGCGGCGGCCGGCGCCTGGACGCTGATCGGCGACAGCGTGCTCACCGACCGGCTGGCGCTCGGCCTGCCCTGGCTCAAGTGGCACGCGCGGCTGGACGCCGTCGGGGGCTTCTTCAGCGTGATCGTCGGGCTCGTCGTCCTTGCCGCGAGCGTCTACGGCCCGACGTACGTGCGCGAGTTCGAGCGCGGCCCGCAGCCGCCCCTGGTGCTCCACCTGTTCACGGGGTTCTTCGTGGCCGGGATGCTGCTGGTGCTGATCGCCGACGACGCGTTCAGCTTCATGGTGGCCTGGGAGCTCATGTCGGTCTCGAGCTACTTCCTCGTGACCTTTCAGCACCAGAATGCCGCGAACCGGCGAGCCGGCTTCCTCTACCTGCTTATGGCGCACGTCGGCGCGCTCGGCATCCTGCTCGGCTTCGGCGTGCTCGCCGGCTTCGGCGGCAGCTTCACGTTCGAGGCGATGCGTGCGGCCGGTCTCTCGAGCACCTGGGCCTCGATCGCGTTCGCGCTCGCGCTGTTCGGGTTCGGCATGAAGGCGGGCATGGTGCCCGTGCACGCCTGGCTCCCGGAGGCGCATCCGGTCGCGCCCTCGCACATCTCCGCGCTCATGAGCGGCGTGATGCTGAAAGTGGCGATCTACGGCTTCGTGCGCTTCACCTTCGACCTGATCGGCGACATCCAGTGGCAATGGGGCGTGGCCGTGCTCGTGATCGGCGCGGCCTCCGCGCTTCTCGGCGTGCTCTACGCACTCATGCAGAATGACCTGAAGCGCCTGCTCGCCTACTCGTCGGTCGAGAACGTGGGAATCATCCTGATCGCCCTCGGGCTCTCGATGATCTTCCTCGGAACGGGGCATCGGAACCTCGGGGCCATCGGCCTCGTCGCCGCGCTCTACCACGCGCTCAACCACGCGATGTTCAAGGGCCTGCTGTTCCTCGGCGCCGGCGCCGTGCTCTTTCGCACCCATGAGCGCGACCTCGAGCACCTCGGCGGGCTCATCCACCGCATGCCGGCGACGGCCGCCCTCTTCCTCATCGGTTCGATCGCGATCGCCGGGCTCCCGCCGCTCAACGGCTTTGTCTCGGAGTGGCTGACCTTCCAGACGGCGCTGCAGGCAGGGTCCCTCGAGAGCGGCGTCCTCCGCTCCGTGCTGCCGATTGCGGCCGCCGTGCTCGCGCTCACGGCTGCCCTGGGTGCGGCGGCCTTCGTGAAGGTCTACGGCGTCGCCTTTCTCGGCAAGGCGCGCGGCCGCCACGCGGCGAGAGCGCGCGAGGTTCCGCGCGGCATGCTCCTCGGCATGGGTCTGCTCGCCGCCCTCTGCGTGGCGTTCGGCGTCCTGCCCACCGCGGTAATCTCGATCATGGATCCGATCCCGCAGCTTCTGGTCGGCCGCGGCCTGCCGAGCGCCACGGCGGAGGGCTGGATCTGGCTGACCCCGGTGTCTCCGCGCGTCGCGTCCTACTCGGCGCCGCTCGTGCTGCTGGCGATCGCCGTCAGCTACCTGATCGGCCGCCTGGTGAAGCTTCGCGAGCCGAAACCGCGCCGCACCCATGCCTGGGACTGCGGCTTCGGGGCGCTCAACAGCCGGATGCAGTACACGTCCACGGCCTTCGCCATGCCCATTCGCCGCGTGTTCGGACCTGTCTGGAAGGTGAACGAGCAGATCGAGGTGACGCGGCCGGCGAACGCGCCGACGTCGGTCGCGAGCGTCAAGCACCAGCTTCACGTCGAGGACTGGTCGTGGAACGCGCTCTACGAGCCCGTCGGCCGGATCGTGCTCGCGGCCGCCCGCCGGGTGGGACGCATACAGACCGGCTCGATCCGCGCGTACCTCGTGTACTCGTTCCTCACCCTCCTGTTCCTGCTCTGGGTCGTGACGTGACGGAGTCGCCGGATACCGTCGTGCGCTGGGTCGCCGCCGCCGTGCAGACCGCGCTCTTCGTTGCCGCCGCTCCGCTGCTCGCCGGCTGGATCAAGCGCGTGAAGTGCCACATGCAGAACCGGGCGGCACCCTCGCTGCTGCAGCCCTACCGTGATCTCGCGAAGCTCTTCCGCAAGGAGATCGTGCTCGCCGAAAACGCCTCCTGGCTGTTCCGTACCGCGCCCTACGTCGTCTTCGGGGCATTCGTGCTCGCCGCTGCGGTCGTGCCGCTCGTCGCGGTGCATCTGCCGACCGCGGCGATCGCCGACGTCATCGTGCTGGTCGGTTTTTTCGCGCTCGCCCGCTTCTTCCAGGCGCTCGCCGGCCTCGATATCGGCACCGCCTTCGGGGGCATGGGTTCCTCCCGCGAGATGACGGTCGCCTCGCTCGCGGAGCCGGCGATGTTGATGGCGGTCTTCACGCTCGCCATGGTCGCGTCGACCACGAATCTCTCCGTCGCGATCGAGCACAACCTCGACGCCGGGCTGGTGCTGCGGCCGTCGTTCCTGTTCGCGCTGCTCGGGCTCGCCATGGTCGCCATCGCCGAGACCGGCCGCATCCCGGTCGACAACCCGGCGACGCACCTGGAGCTCACGATGCTGCACGAGGCCATGGTGCTCGAGTACAGCGGCCGGCATCTCGCGCTCGTCGAGTGGGCCGGTCAGATCAAGCTGATGATCTACGCCGTGCTGATCGCGAACATCTTCTTTCCCTGGGGCATCGCGCAGGACTTCGCCCCGCTGGCGCTCGGCGTCGGGATGGTCGCCGTCGCGGCCAAACTCGCGGCCCTCGGCATCGCGCTCGTCGTCTGGGAGACCGTCATCGCGAAGATGCGGCTCTTCCGCGTTCCGCAGTTCCTCGGCTTCGCGTTCCTGCTCGCCCTGCTCGGCATGCTGACCCAGGTGATCCTGGAGACAGGGTGACATGAAGATCAATTTTGAATGCTTGATGCTTAATGTCGGGTTCATGACGCGCGTGAAGCGCGCACCGCAATTCAACATTCGACATTCAAAATTCAACATTGGGGTAGCTTGGTGAACCTCGCACAGCTCAGCCTCTACGATCAGGCGGTGGTGGTGTCGGCCTCGCTCGTGCTGCTGACGTCGTTCATCATGCTCGCGCAGGCCCGCATCGTCCCGCTGATCTACGCCTTCGCCTGGCAGGGCGCGCTGCTCGCGCTCGTCACTGCGCTGGTCGCCTACGTCTCCGGCCATCCGCATCTCTACGTTTCGGCGCTGCTCACGCTGGGGCTCAAGGCGCTCCTGATCCCCTGGATGCTCCACCGCCTCGCGGTCCGGCTGAAGATCCACCACGAGATCGAGGCGATCACCAACCCCTCGCTCATGCTGCTCGCGGGCGCGGCGCTCGTGATCTTCAGCTACTACGTCTCGCTGCCGATCGTGCACCTCTCGACGCTCGTGACGCGCAATACGATCGGCGTGAGCGTCGCGATCGTGCTCCTCGGGATGCTGCTCATGGTCTCGCGCAGCAAGGCGGTCGCGCAGGTGGTCGGGTTCATGTCGATCGAGAACGGCCTCTTCTTCGCGGCCGTGGTCGCGACGTACGGCATGCCCATGGTGGTGGAGCTCGGCATCGCCTTCGACGTGCTGGTCGCGGCGGTCATTTTCGGCGTGTTCTTCTTCCAGATGCGGGAGTCGATCGATTCGCTCGACGTCGACCGCCTCAACCGCCTGTCCGAAACCGCCGAGCCGACGGAGGGCGGGCGATGACGTTGCTGCGGGTCGTACTCCTCGCGCCCCTGCTCGGAGCCCTCGTGCTCGCGCTCGTCGGGCACCGGCCCGTCGGCGGCTGGATCAACGTGGCCGTCGGCGCGATCACGTTCGGCGCCTCCCTCTTCATGGCGATCGACATCTACCAGCACGGCGCGACCCTCTCCCCCGACAAGCTCTTCTATATCGACGCCTTCAACGTCTACCTCGTGGTGCTCACCGCGTTCGTGGGACTGACCACGGCGATCTTCTCGCGCCCCTACATGGAGCACGAGGTCGAGCGCGGGCGCCTCGGGCACGGGCGCATGCGCCTGTACCTGTCGATGTACCAGGGCTTCATGTTCGCGATGCTGCTCGCCCTCTCGACGAACAACCTCGGGCTCCTCTGGGTCGCGATGGAGGCGGCGACGCTCACGACGGTGCTGCTCGTCTCGCTCTACCGCACGCCGGAGTCGGTCGAGGCCGCCTGGAAATACTTCGTGCTGTGCGGCGTCGGCATCGCGCAGGCGCTCTTCGGCACGGTGCTCCTCTACTTCGCCGCCGAGCGCGAACTGGGCGCGGAGCGCGACGACACGCTGCTGTGGAGCGTGCTCCACGCCTCGAGCGGAAGCCTCGAGCCGACGGTGCTGACGCTCGCCTTCGTGTTCCTCCTCGTCGGCTACGGCACGAAAGTGGGCCTCGTGCCGCTGCACAACTGGCTGCCGGACGCGCATTCCGAGGGCCCGACGCCCATGTCGGCGGTGCTCTCCGGGCTGCTCCTCAACGTGGCGCTCTACGCCCTCGTGCGCGTCAAGATGCTGGTCGACGGCTCGACGCAATCGGCGCTCGCGGGCTACCTGATGATGGGCTTCGGGCTCGTTTCGTTCGTGGTGGCCGGGTTCTTTCTGCACCGCCAGCACGACATCAAGCGCATGTTCAGCTACTCCTCGATCGAGCACATGGGGCTCATGACCTTCGCCTTCGGAGTGGGCGGCGCGCTCGCGACCTTCGGGGCGCTCCTGCACATGACGGTGCACTCGCTCACGAAATCGGCGATCTTCGTCACCGTGGGGCACGCCTCGCAGCTGGCCGGAACCCAGCGCATCGACCGGATCCGCGGCCTCATCCGGACGCAGCCGGCGATCGGCTGGGGTCTCCTGATCGGGACGGTCGCGATCGCCGGCTTTCCGCCGTTCGGCGTGTTCGCGAGCGAGTTCCTCGTGCTCATCGCGACGATGAAGGCCTGGCCCTGGCTCACCCTGCCGCTGCTCGTCGGCCTGGGCGTCGCCTTCGCCGGGCTCTTCAAGCACCTGCATCCGATGGTCTACGGCGAGCCGCCCGCCGGCCAGGTGCCGGTCAAGGCCAACATGGTGCCCGTCATCGTGCACCTCGCCCTCGTGCTGTGGCTCGGCCTCGCCATGCCGGGTTTCGTGGCCGACTGGTTCGAGCAGGCGACGGTGCTCATTTCCGGGCAGCACCTGCCCGCGGACGGTCCGCTGTGAAGCCCGCCTGGTACGACGGACTCTACGAGCGGCTGCTCGGCGAAGGGGTGGTGCTGAGCGAGGTTCTGGCCGCGGGCCTCGAGCCGGCTCACGGCGTCGCCCTGAGCAGCGAGGATTGGGGCACGCTCGGGCGCCAGGCCAAGCAGTGGGGCCTGCGCTTCGCCGCCACGTGGGCAGAGGACCGCGGCGAGGTGCTCGTGGTTCATGCCCTCTTCGAGCGCGACGGGGCGTACGTGGCCGCGCGGACCCACGTCGACAAGATGGGTCCCGTCCTGCCGTCGCTGACCGCGCACTACCCGGGGGCCAACCGCCTGGAACGGCACATCCAGGACCTCTACGGCGTCGTCTTCAGCGACCACCCCGACGCACGGCGCTGGACGCGGCACCAAGCGTGGAAGGACGCCGAGTACCCGCTGCGCAAGGACTTCCCGGCCGGGGGCCGCGCCCCGGGCCAGACCCCGGCCGACCACGGCTACCGCTTCCTCTACGCGCACGGCGCCGGGGTGTACGAGATCCCCGTCGGCCCGGTGCATGCGGGTATCATCGAGCCCGGCCACTTCCGCTTCCAGGCGGTCGGCGAGACGGTGCTGAACCTCGAGGAACGGCTGGGCTACGTGCACAAGGGCATCGAGAAGGTCGCCGAGCGGCGCGACATCGACTCGCTCGCCCGCCTGGCGGGCCGCGTCTCCGGCGACACGACGGTCGCTCACGCCTGGGCCGCCTGCATGGCGATGGAGCGCGCCGCGGGCGTCGAGGTACCGCCGCGGGCGGTGAACCTGCGCGCGATCATGGCGGAGCGCGAGCGCGTCGCGAACCATCTGGGCGACATCGGCGCGATCTGCAACGACGTCGCCTTCAGTTTCGCCTTCTACCAGTTCGCGCGCCTACGCGAGCAGTGGTGCCGCGCTTCGGCGCGGGCCTTCGGGCACCGCTTCATGATGGACCGCGTCGTGCCGGGCGGGGTCGCGGCCGGCCTCTCGGACGACGAGATCGATCGCATGGAGGCCGAGATCCGCTCGCTGCGCGCCGAGGTCGAAGCGCTCATGCGCATCAACAACGAGTCGCCGACGCTCGAGGACCGGCTGGTCACGACCGGCGAGCTGAGCCCGGAGCTCGCGGCGACGCTCGGCACGCTCGGCTACGTCGCCCGCGCGAGCGGCCAGGCCTTCGACCTGCGACACGACGCGCCCTACGCGCCCTACGACCGTCTGACCGTCGAGGTGCCTGTCTACAGGTACGGGGACATCGCGGCGCGGCTGAAGGTGCGCGCCGAGGAAATCCGCGTTTCGTGCGCGCTGATCGAGCAACTGCTGCAGGACCTGCCCGGCGGACCGTTGCGGGCGCCCTGGAAGACTCCGCGCGTGGGCGCCGAAGGTCTGGGCCTGGTCGAAGGCTGGCGCGGAGAGATCGTCGCGTTCGTGCGTTTCGGCGACGACGGAAGAATCGAGCGCTATTTTCCGCGCGATCCCTCCGTCATGAACTGGCCGGCGCTCGAGCTTCTGATCCACGGGAATATCGTCCCGGACTTCCCCGTGTGCAACAAATCGGTCAATGGCTCGTACTCCGGGAACGACCTGTGAAGAGCAATTTCGAATGCTGAATTGCGGTGCGCGCGAGGCGCGCTTGATCAATTCAACATTTCAACATTAGGCATTCAACAGTCCCGTCATGTTACGAATACTCGGAAAAATCCAGCGCATCGGCGTCATCACCGAGGAGGTGCCGGAAGACCTCGAGCCGGCGTTGCAGGAAATCGGGGAGCGGGTGAAGGCGGCCGTCGGCGAGCTCTTCGCCGGCAGCCTCGCCATCCGCCAGGTCGACGCGGGCTCCTGCAACGGGTGCGAGCTCGAGATCCAGGCGCTCGGCAACCCGTACTACGGCATCGAGCGCTTCGGCGTGCACTTCGTCGCGAGCCCGCGCCATGCCGACATGCTGCTCGTGACCGGGCCGGTCTCGCGCCACATGGAGGCGGCGCTCCGGCGGGTCTACGAGTGCGCGCCTGATCCGAAGCTCGTGCTGGCGGTGGGCGAATGCGGCGCCAACGGCGGCGAGTTCGGCGTGAGCTACGCGTCGTGCGGCGCCGTCTCCAACGTGATTCCCGTCGACGGCGTCGTGCGCGGCTGCCCGCCGACCCCGCTCGATCTGCTGCGCGGCATACTCGAAGCGATCGGCAGGCGCCGCTAGAAGCGGCGTCGCGCCGCCCCAGCGTTTTTTCAACGCTGCTCTTCGTCGTTCTTTTCCCGCGCGATGCTCCGACCGGACTGGCGCACGTCCTGGCGCAGATCCTGGCGCTCTTCTTTCGTCAGCTCGCCGTCGGACTTGTAGGCGCGCTCCTGCTGGCGGATCGAGCGTTGCTCTTGAGCGAGCGCGACGGCCTCGTCCCTGGTCAGCTCGCCCGAACGCACGCCTTGTCCGATGCGCGCGCGCTGGTTGCCCTGCCGCGCGTTCACACGCGGGTCGTGCAGCTCGGCCGGCGGGCGATCCTGGGCATCGTGCTTCTGTCGATGGATGCCTCGGCTCGCCCGGGCCTGGTCCCTGCGCAAATCCGCCCGCTCGACCGGGCCGAGGTTTCCGTCCGCGCGGTATCGACGCTCTTCCGCCCGGATGTGGCGCTGCTGCGCCGTCGCCCGGGCCGCCTCCCGCCGGGTGAGCTCGCCCGAGCGTACGCCCTGCTCGATCCGGTGATGCTGCCGGTGCTGGCGCGCATCG
The DNA here is from genome assembly GCF_002355415.1 of Sulfurifustis variabilis. GTDB lineage: Bacteria > Pseudomonadota > Gammaproteobacteria > Acidiferrobacterales > Sulfurifustaceae > Sulfurifustis > Sulfurifustis variabilis. The sequence goes on from NZ_AP014936.1 coordinate 3,487,691, forward strand.
ACGCCCTGCCCGCCCGGCGACGCGACCGCCTCAAAGGTGCCGCCTGCGACCACCAGCGAACCGAGAATAGCCGCCAAACGCTTCATGGAAACCTCCTTTTTGTCGTTGACCGGGCGGCCAAAGCGGCCGTCCATGCCGCTACAACGATCGACCCGGGCAACGGTTGACGCGGGCGGCCCGCCGATCGATCGCCCGGGGGCTTCAGCCGCCCGGCCGGACTGCCGATCGCCGCAGCGCCTGCAGCACCAGCACCAGCAGCGTCACCATCGTGAGCGGCAGCACGAACTCGAGCATGGCCGTGCTGTACGCAGGCAGCGCGTCATGGCCGGTGGAGTCGAGAACGAGATAAGCGGCGTACGCGACGTAGTAGCCGAAAAAGAGCGCGCCTTCCCAGCGCGCGATGTTGCCTCCCGTGAAGAAAATCGGCAGGCACGCGACCGCCACGGCGATCATGACCGGCAGGTCGAAGCGCAGCACCGCGGAACTCACCGTCAACCCCTCGGGGGCGAGGAGCGCGGCCGCCCCGAGGATCGCCAGGATGTTGTACAGATTGCTCCCGACCACGTTCCCCACTGCGATGTCGCGCTCGCCGCGCACGGCCGCCACGACCGACGTCGCGACCTCGGGGAGCGAGGTGCCCGCCGCCACGAGCGTAAGACCGATGACCGCCTCGGTGAAACCGATGTCGCGCGCGATCGTCACCGCGGCGTCGACCAGCCAGCGTGCGCCGAGGACGAGCAGCGCGAGACCTGCCAGGACGAATGCCGCAGCGGGCACCAGCCGCGGTCTGCCGGACGCGTGTCCGGCACTATCCGTCGCTCCCGCTTCCTTGCGGCCTTCGCGTATCGCAAAGATTGTGTAACCGACGATGCCGCCGACGAGAAGCAGTCCGTCGAAGCCGCTCACGCGGCCGTCGAGCGCGAGCACGAGAAAGATCAGCGATACCCCGACCATGAGCGGCACGTCGAGGCGCACGAGCTGCCGTGACACCGTGAGCGGCGCGATCAGCGCCGACAGCCCGAGGATGAACAGCACGTTGAAGATGTTGCTGCCGACGACGTTGCCGACGGCGAGGTCGACCCTGCCCTCGACCGCCGCCTGTGCCGTCACCGCGAGCTCCGGGGTGCTGGTGCCGAACGCGACCACCGTGAGGCCGATCACGAGCGAGGAGATGCCGAAGGCACGCGCGAGCGTGGCCGCCCCGTTTACGAGGAGCTGCGCGCCGGCGATCAGGAGCGCCAGACCGACGCCGAACAGGAGCCAGGTCTGGAGCGTCATCGGGCCCGCGAGTCGGCGCGGGAGTCCGGGTACGGAAAGCGCGTGTGCCCGTAGCGGATCAGCAGCACCGCGCCGGCGAGCAGCACGATCGCGCCGGCCACGGCGAGCATGCGCCAGGCGTCGAGGTCCTTGATGTCGAGCACGAGGTAGCGCGCGAGTGCGACCATGCCGATGTAGAGCGGCATGCGCACGGGCAGCTGTCCCGAGCGCAGGTACAGTCCGACCATGGCCAGGACTTCGAGATAGATGAAGAGCAGCAGCAGGTCGGCGAGCGTGACCTGGCGGTGGGCGATCCAGGACGCGATCTCCTGCCCGCCCGCCACCACCGTCCCCGCGCCGATGACCGCGAGCCCGATCAGCTCGACCGCGCGCAGCGCCAGCCTGCCCGCGCGCAGACCCCTGTCCTCGATCATGCCCCGCTCCGATTCGGCCCGCCCCAGCTTATCAGGATCCGCCGCGGTCGGCCGGGCAGTCCCCAACAGGCGGGATAGCGGATCAGTTGGCCGCCCGGCGCAGCGGCGGCGCCGCCTCGGCGCGCACGTCCAGGGCCTCGAAATCGACGCTGACGCGGTCCGGCGCCAGCGGCCAGAACTTCTCGTCCGCGAACGCGCGGTGCAGCGGGTGGTCGCGGTAGCTCTCGATCACCGCCCGGCTCGCGAACTCGACGAGCCAGCAGAAGCGGAAGCGCGGCTTGTCCGGGACCGCCCAGCCGGTGACGACCCGGCGCACGCCGGGGATGCGCGCGAGCACCTCGCGCCCCTCGGCCATCAGGGCGTCGACCGCGGCGTCGCCCGCCCCTTCGACGTTGTAGAGGATGACGTGCTGCAAGGAGCGCCACGGCCGGCACTGCATGAGCACCTCGGCGGCGCGGCCGGCCGATCCCCAGAGCCGCATGCAGCGCTCGGCCTCCTCGGCAATCGCGGCGCGCACGCCCCTGACGAGAGTCGTGTATCCCGCGGCGCCATTCGCCTTGGCGTTCGCCCGGATGCGGTCGCCCGCCGCGTCGGCGAGGGCCGTGTAGTAATTGATCTTGGCAACGCCGTTGGCGATCAGGCGCCGGAACTGTTCCTCCGCAAGCCCGGTACCGCCGTGGATCACGAGCGGAATCCGCAGCTCCTGGTTGATGCGCTTGAGCCGCTCGCAGTCGAGCTTCGGCCGCCCGCGCAGTCGACCGTGCACGGTACCGATCGAGACGGCGAGAAAATCGACGCCGGTGCGCTTGACGTAGGCCTTCGCCTCCTCGACGGAAGTGTAGACGACCTCACCCGGATGCTTTTCGGCGTCCTCGCCCTCGACGCCCGCCACGTACCCGAGCTCCCCCTCGACCGGCACCCCGCAGGCATGTGCCATGGCGACGACGGCGCGCGTGCGCTCGACGTTGTCGAGGAACGCCTCGTGCGACGCGTCCACCATCACGCCGTTGGCGCCGAGGCGGATGGCGTTGACGGCGGAATCCAGCGAGGCTCCGTGATCGAGATGGATCGCGACCGGCACTTCCGCGCGCCGTGCGGCCGCCTCGGTCGCCGCCATGGCGAGCTCGAAGTCGTAGTGCTCGAAATGCGACTCGGCGAGCGAGAGGATCACCGGCGAACGGCAGCGCTCGGCGGCGTCGGTGATCGCCTCGAGAAAATCGAGGCTGACGAGATCGAAGGCGCCGACCGCGTAGCCGTTGCGGTAGGCGTGGTCGAGCATGTCGCGCATATCAACCAGAGGCATGGTTCTCTCCTTGCGCCGCCGCCGCGAGGCGCAGACGCAGCGCGTCGGTCAGCGCATCGAGCGTCGTGCCCATCACGAGGCCGGCGTGGACGTGATAGACGTCGAGCCGGCACGCCACCGGTGCGTGGAGGCTGGAACGGCCGCGGGTTTCGAAATCGAACCAGGCGAGCACCGGCGTGTCCTCGCGCGCCGCATCGACACACAGCCAGAGATCGTCGTCCAGGATCACCTCCAGCCCGCGATGGCGCGGCAGCCCAACACGCAACGGCGCGCCGAAGCGCAGCAGCGCCAGCCGCACGTGGTTGTAGCAGGCGGCGTCGATCTGCTTCGGGTACGTTCGCAAGGGAGTGCGCTCGACGCCCGCCGCCATCGCGCCGCGCCCTTCAGCTCTCGTCGTCCGCGGCGTCCCCGTCCGGGCGCCCTTCCTGGAACACGCGGCTCGCGCGCACGTCCTCCGCCTCGATCGTCATCAGGTCCTCCTTGGTCAGCGGCCGACCACGGCGCGCGAACAGCCGGTTCGCCTGCCGCAGGCGCGCGCGGTCCAGGGCGTTGCGTATCGAGCGCGCGTTCGCGAAGTGCGGCAGCTTCATGCGCAGATCGATGTACTCGGCGAACGCCTGCTCGCCCTCCGCGCTGAAGCGGTAGTTGAGGCCCGCGAGCATGAGCTTCGCGATCGCCAGGAGCTCGGCCGGCGCATAATCCGGGAAATCGATGTGGTGCGCGATGCGCGAGCGCATTCCCGGGTTGCTCAGGAAGAACCGGTCCATCTTGTCCTTGTAGCCGGCGAGGATCACGACCAGGTCGTCGCGGTTGTTCTCCATGACCTGCAGCAGGATCTCGATCGATTCCTGGCCGTAGTCGCGCTCATTCTCGGGCTTGTAGAGGTAATAGGCCTCGTCGATGAAGAGCACGCCGCCCATCGCCTTCTTGATGACCTCCTTGGTCTTGGGCGCGGTGTGGCCGATGTACTGGCCGACGAGGTCGTCGCGCGTCACGGTCACCAGGTGACCCTCGCGCACGTACCCCAGGCGCTTCAGGATCTCGCCCATGCGCACCGCCACGGTGGTCTTGCCGGTACCGGGATTCCCGGTGAAGTTCATGTGCAGCGTCGGCGTGGCCGAGGTGAGGTTGAGCTGCTTGCGCAGCCGGTCGACCAGGAGCAGTGCCGCGATCTCGCGAATGCGCGTCTTCACCGGCTTCAGGCCGACGAGCTCGCGGTCGAGCTTGTCCAGCACCTCCTGCACGTTGGAGGCACGGAACTCGGATTCGAGGTCCACCTGCATGTCCTGGGGCGTCGTTTGGGAATTCATCAACGTTGCTCCGACCGCGCCGATGCTGCTGTCACCCATGGGCAGCCTTCCGCGGCTCGTTTTGCCCGCGCGCCATGACCAGGCCGGCCTCGACCTCGTCGCGCTTGGCCCGGCCGGCAAGCATCTCCACGAGCGCCAGCGCGAACGGTATCGCGGTGCCGGCTCCGCGCGAGGTGACGAGCGAGCCGTCGACCACGACGTCGTCCTCGCGGTAATCGACGCCGCCGACCGCGACCTGTTCGCGGAATTTGGGGTTGCTGGTCACGCGCTTGCCGTCGAGCATCCCGTAGGCCGCGAGGATCGACGGCGCCGCGCAGATGGCGGCGGTGCGCTTGTCGCGGTAGCGCTCGAGCAGGGTCTTGATGCGCGCGTCCTCGCGCAGGTGCTTGACCCCCGGCATGCCGCCGGGCAGCACCAGCATGTCGAACTCCCGGCCCATGACGTCACCGAGGCGCGCGTCCGGGACCACGGTGGTCTCGCGCGAGCCGCGCACCGGCCCGTCTCCGAGCCCCGCCACCGTTACGCCGATCCCGGCGCGGCGGAGGATATCGATTACGGCGACGGCCTCGAGGTCCTCGAAGCCCTCCGCCAGCGGAAGTAGTACGGTTGCCATCTGTCGTCTCCGCAAGGTTTTCAGTCACAGGAGTGGAGGTCGTCTTCGCCCCCACTCCTGTTTTCGACAGACTGATGTAGCGACTGCTCCGCGCTAATAGCGCTCGCCCTCCGGCTTCTCGGTGGCATACGGACGGATCGTGTAGCGAATCTGCCGTCCGTCGACCTCCTGACGCTCCAGCCCATAGCCCGGCTCCTTCTTCGGCCGGTTGACGATGAACGACATGCGCGGAGTCTCCCAGCCACGCGTCGAGTCGAACGCCGTCACGCGGACGTAGTGATTGGGGAACGTCTTGCGGCAGTTGTTGATCTCCATGAGGATGCCGGCCGGATCCTTGAGATCGAACATGGGCATGCCGAACATCTCCCAGTAGGTGTTGCGCGGGTGCGGGTCATCCGTGTATTCGACGTTGACCGCCCAGCCGTTCTCGAGGGCGTACTTGATCTGCGCCGTGATCTGCTCGTCCGTCAGATCGGGCAGGAACGAGAACTGGCCCTGCGTAATGCGGTTGCCGTGATTGCTCATCATGATCGGATCCTCCTCTCTTAGACGGCCGGCGTCGCCGTCGGCACGAAGTCGGCGGTGTCCGTCGACTCGTAGTTGAAGGTGATGTCCTTCCAGGTGTCGAGCGCGGCCTTGAGGGGCGAGCACCACTTGGCGGCGGCCTCCAGAATCTGCGGACCTTCCTTGAGGTAGTCGCGGCCCTCGTTGCGCGCCAGGATCATGGCCTCGAGCGCCACGCGGTTCGCAATCGCGCCGGCCTGGATGCCCTGCGGGTGGCCGATCGTGCCGCCGCCGAACTGGAGTACGACGTCCTCGCCGAGGTAGTGGATGAGCTGGTGCATCTGCCCGGCGTGGATGCCGCCCGACGCCACCGGCATGACCTTGTTGAGCGAGGCCCAGTCCTGCTCGAAGAAGAGGCCGTTCTCCAGACTCACCGGCGTGTGACGCTCGCGCAGGGTGTCGTAGAAGCCCTTGATCATGAGCGGATCGCCCTCGAGCTTGCCGACCACCGTGCCGGCATGGATGTGGTCCACGCCCGCCATGCGCATCCACTTGCAGATCACGCGGAAGTTCATGCCATGGTTCTTCTGGCGCGAATACGTCGAGTTACCGGCGCGATGCAGGTGCAGGATCATGTCGTTCTTGCGCGCCCACTTCGCCATGGTCTGGATCGCGGTGTAGCCGATCACGAGGTCGATCATGACGATCACGCTGCCGAGGCTCTTCGCGAACTCGGCGCGCTCGATCATCTCGTCCATCGTGCCGGCCGTGACGTTGAGGTAATGCCCCTTCACCTCGCCGGTCGCCGCGGACGCGCGGTTCACGGCCTCCATGCAGTACAGGAAGCGGTCGCGCCAGTGCATGAACGGCTGGCTGTTGATGTTCTCGTCGTCCTTCACGAAGTCGAGGCCACCCTTCAGCGCCTCGTACACCACGCGCCCGTAGTTGCGGCCGGAAAGGCCGAGCTTCGGCTTGGTGGTCGCGCCGAGGAGCGGGCGGCCGAACTTGTCGAGGCGCTCGCGCTCCACGACGATGCCGGTGGCCGGACCCTGGAAGGTCTTGAGGTAGGCGACCGGCAGGCGCATGTCCTCGAGGCGCAGCGCCTTCACCGCCTTGAAGCCGAAGACGTTGCCGATGATCGAGGCCGTGAGGTTCGCGATCGAGCCGGGCTCGAAGAGGTCCAGGTCATAGGCGATGTACGCGAAGTACTGCGCCGGGGTGTTCGTGCCCTCGCCGGTGTTCGGCACCTTGTCGACGCGGTAGGCCTTCGCGCGATACAGCTCGCAGGCCGTCAGGCGGTCGGTCCAGACCACGGTCCAGGTCGCCGTCGACGATTCGCCGGCCACGGCCGCGGCGGCCTCCTCGGGGTCCACGCCTTCCTGCGGCGTGATACGGAAAAGCGCGATGACGTCGGTGTCCTTCGGTTTGTAGTCGGGCTCCCAATAGCCCATCTTTTTGTACGGGATGACGCCGGACTTGTAGCGCTCCTTGGCGTCCTTGATCGTTTCTGACTTGCCCATGAATGGCCTCCGATTGAGTTCGTCGCGGGACCTCGGCCCGGCGTTTCGCCGCTGCTCGGCGAGGCTGGGGGGCATCCTGCCAATCCGGCGCCATCGGCAACAGTCAATCTTTTCGATTATTTTGATAGGCTATCGTCTATGTAACCCGGAGTTGCTCCGAAATGCGCCACAGCACGCTGCGCCAGCTCGAGGTGTTCGAGGCCATCGCCCGGCTCGGGAGCTTCACGCGAGCGGCCGAGGAGCTGTACCTGACGCAGCCCACCGTCTCGATGCAGATCAAGAAGCTCTCGGACGCCGTCGGTCTGCCGCTCTTCGAGCACGTCGGCAAGAAGGTCTATCTCACCGACGCCGGGCGCGCGCTGCACGCCTTCGCGCGCGAGATCTTCGATCACTTCGCGCGGTTCGAGATGACGATCGCCGACATGAAGGGGCTCAAGAAGGGAACGCTCAAGCTCGCGGTGGTAACGACCGCGAAGTACTTCGCCCCGCGCCTCCTCGGCCCTTTCTGCCAGCGATATCCCGGCATCGATGTCTCGCTCAAGGTCTCGAACCGCGAGCGTGTGCTCGAGCGCCTGGCGGAAAACCAGGACGATTTGTATATCCTGGGCCAGCCGCCGGAGGAGCTCGACGCGGTCGCCGAACCGTTCCTCGAGAATCCATTGGTCGTGCTCGCGCCGGCGAACCACCCGCTGGTCGGAAGGAAGATCCCGCTCGCACGGCTCGCGGAGGAGCCCTTTCTCATGCGCGAGCCCGGCTCGGGCACGCGCAAGGCGCTGGAGCGCCTGTTCGCCGCGCACGGGCTCGCGCTCAAGGTGCGCATGGAGCTCGGCAGCAACGAGGCGATCAAGCAGGCGATCGTCGGCGGGCTGGGCGTCTCGGTGCTCTCGCGGCACACCCTCGCCCTCGACGCACCGATGGGGCAACTCGCGGTGCTCGACGTCGAAGGCTTCCCCATCCCGCGTCACTGGTACGTCGCCTACCCGGCGGGCAAGCAGCTTTCGGTGGTGGCCCGCACCTTTCTGGATTATCTGAAGCAGGCGCCGAAGCACGTGTCGGAGGTGCCGTGCCACCACGCGAGCGTCGGCGAATGTCCGCTGCTGCCCGAGCCGACGACGAAGCGCAAGCGCTCGACGACGGCCTGAGCCCGGCGCATGCCCGTCACTCCCAACAGGAGCGATCTAGAACGGGGAAGGATCGGGTGCGGGCTCGGCCGCGCGGAGCCGCGCGTCGAGGACATCGTCCATGAGCGCGAGCACCCTCGCGCGAATCATGTCCGCGTGGGCGTGGTAGTAGCGGAGCTCACAGGCGACGGGCAGGTGCAGACCCGCCCGAGCGGCGGTCGCGAACCCGAGCCAGGCCAGCACGGGCATGTCGTTGAGCGTGCGGTCCACGCACACCCAGGCTTCGTCCTCGAGCGACAGATCCAGCCCGCGCAGCCCGCCGAGCTCGAAACGCAGGGGGTTCCCCACCCGTCGCAAGGCCAGGCGCACCTGGTTGAAACGCTGGGCCTCGATGGTGTCGGAAACGACGTGGTAGGCCGGCAGGTCCCGGAGGCGGTCGCTCAAGCCTTGAATCTTGACGGGATTTCTCCTGCGGATCGGCTGTGCCGATTATCGGCCGCGGCCCGACATCGGGCAAACCGCCTGCGCGCATACATCGACCACCTACTGGCGATACCGGGCGCGGCCGCCCATGATAGCAAGCAGTCACAGACCGAGCCCGCGACCGCATGAACCTCTCGCACGGCATTCTGCCGGACCACCTGAACGCGATCGCCGCGGTCCTGTTCGCGCTCGGGCTGGCGCTGGCGCTCTGGCGCGCGCCGTGGGGCTACCTCAGGGAAGAACGCAACCTGCACGTATTCCTCGGCGCCTGCGTCGCGCTGATGCTGATGTGGACCGTGCGCGGCATGACCATCCCCGGCCTCGGTTACCACTATTTCGGCGCCACGCTGCTCACGCTGATGTTCGGCTGGCAGCTGGCGCTCCTGGGCATCTCGGTGGTGCTCGTCGGAACGGTGCTGAACCACTCGGGCGACTGGCTCAGCCTGCCGGTCAACGGGCTCGTGATGGGCGCCCTGCCGATCGCCGTGAGCCACTTCCTCTGGCGGTTCTCGGAGCGTCGCCTGCCGAACAATTACTTCGTCTACGTCTTCGTCTGCGCCTACTTCGGCGCCGCCTTCGCCTTCCTCGCCGCGGCGCTCGCCGCGTCGGGTCTGCTGCTCGTTGGGACCCATCCGAACCCGGAGCAGCTCTTCAGCGAGTTCTTCCCCCTGGTCTTTCTCATGGCTTTCCCCGAAGCCTTCATCACCGGCTTCGTCATCTCGCTGCTCGCCGTCTACCGGCCCGCCTGGGTGCGGACTTTCGCGGACGAACGCTACATCAAGGGGAAGTAGGTCAGGCCGCGTCGCCGGAATCGCTCTTGCGCGCCTCCAAACGCTTCAAGAGATCGGCGGCCGCCGCGCGGACTTCCGGTGATACGTCCGGCGGCAGCGCTTTCAGAAGCGCCCGGACGCGCTGAAGCTGCCGCTCGTGGAAGATGCCCGATTCGACCAGCGACAGGCAGCACTCGGCCATCTCGAGGTCCTGCTCGACGGTGCGATCGGACGCGTGGAACAGCTCCTCATACCGTTCGCGCCGACGGTCGAGACCGTGTCGCCTTTTCCGGCAATCCACGCATCGCACGCAATCGGACTCGAGCGGAAAACCGAGCTCCTCGTACCAGTATTTCTGTTCCTCGGCGAAAAAGATGAACGACCGGCCGCAGTCGCGGCATTCGCGCCGCGCGTCGAAATAATGCGTCACGGGAACGGTGGCCGGGGACTGCCGGGAAAGGTCGGCGGCGATCGCCGTATCGGGGATCCGGCTTCCCGGCGGAGAATGCCAGTGCAGGAAGACGTTCTCGCCCTCTCCCGGCTCGGGATTGAGGCCCGTGATCCGCGGCCGGCGACCGTACCGCGGATGCGTGACGAAACGGCTGTAGTCGTCTGTCGTTGTCATGTGCGATCCCGCGGTGGCGCTCGATTCCGGCGGAGCCGGACGCCTCACTTGTACCGCAGCTTGAAGAAGACGATGACCGCCGCGAGGGCGAAGGTAATGCCGTTGGCGATGACGATGGGTGGCGAGCCGATCTGCACGCCGTAAAGCAGCCACAGGAGCACGCCGAGGGCGAACAGCGCGAACATGCCGAGCGAAATGTCCTCGGTCGAGCGGGTACGCCAGGTCTTCACGACCTGGGGAACGAACGCGGCGGTCGTGAGGCCGCCGGCGATGAGGCCGAGGACGTTGGCGGCTTCCATCAGCGCGCCTCGTTCGGAGAAGCGGCGGATGGCGCTGACGTTTGCACGCCGCCGGGGCCGGCGAGGAGCGTGAAGGCGCCGGTGGCGCCGTCGTAGCGCAGGAGCTCCCCCTGTTGGAGGTCGAAGTACCAGCCGTGCAGCTTCAGGCGCCCGGCCTCGACGGCCCTGCGCACGAAATCGAAGCTCGCCAGGTTGCGCAACGAGACGCGGATCGCGCCCAGCTCGCATTCGCGCATCAACGTCTCCCGCGGCACGGCCGGATGCGCGGCGATCGCCTCGCGGCGGGCTTCCTCGGCGATCGACATCCACGGTTCGACGAACCGGCCGGCCTCGCCCTCCCAGCGGATGTCCCCGAGCAGAGCCCGGATGCCGCCGCACTGCGCGTGTCCGAGGACGATGACGTGCCGGACCGAAAGGCAGCGGACCGCGAACTCGAGGGCGGCGCTGGTGCCGTGGTAGTGCCCGCTTTCTTCCCACGGCGGCACGAGGTTCGCCACATTACGGACGACGAAGAGATCGCCGGGGTCGCTGTCGGTGATGATGGCGGGATCGACCCGGGAATCGCAGCAGGCAACGACCATCACGCGGGGTGACTGGCCCACCCGCGTGAGGCGTTCGAAGAGATCGGGGCGCTCGTCGAAATACGTGGTCCGAAAGCGCCGGAATCCGGCGACCAGGTCCTCGATGTCTTTCATAGCGCCTTGGCGGTCCGGAACACGGGGGCTGACTGTACCTAGCGGGTGAGGCCGGCGTAAAGCAGCGGCAGACGTTCGGGAAGGCGCTGTACGTGGTCGACGACCATGTAACCCTTCGGCCCGAAGATGCGCGAGACGTAGTCGTCGGCGCGAGGGTCGAGCGTGAGGCAGAATGTGCGCACGCCCCTCGTCGCCAGCTCCTCCACCGCCTTCTTGGTATCGTGGCGCAGGTACTGGGGGTCGCGCACGTCGATGTCGGCCGGCTCGCCGTCGGACACGAGCAGGATCAGCTTCTTCTGCTCGGGCTGCCTGAGCAGGAACGACGCCGCGTGGCGCAATGCGGCGCCCATGCGCGTCGAGAGGCCGCCCCGCATGCCGGCGAGGCGCGCTTTGGCCTCGTCGCCATAGCGATCACCGAAGTCCTTGAAGCGGTAGTACTGCACGTCGTGGCGGCCGTCGGAGGCGAAGCCGTGGATCGCGAACGGGTCGCCGACCCGGTCGATCGCCCAGGACAGGAGCGAGGTCGCTTCGCGCGCGAGCTGGATGACGGGCCGGTCCGAATCGCCGAGCTTCTCGTTGGTCGATTCCGAGAGGTCGAGCAGCACCAGCACGGCGAGGTCGCGCACCTTGCGCTCGATCCGGATGTTGATTCGGGGGTCCGGCGTCTGGCCCATGCGGATGTCGATCATCGCCCGAATGGCGGCGTTGAGGTCGATCTCCTCGCCGTCCTCCTGCCGCCGGAAGCGCTGCACGCCCTCGGGCTGCATCGCGTCGATGATGTGCCGCAGGCGCGAGGCGATGGGCCGGTGCGCGGTCAGGATACGGTCTATCTCCCCGGGATCGCCCCGCTTCTGGCGCTTCTCGAGCACGGTCGCCCAGTTCGGCCGATGCAACTGCACCGTGTAGTCCCATTCCGCGTAGTGGTGGGGCTCGGAGACGGGTTCCTTCCCTTCCATTTCGTTGATCGTGCGACCCTCCTGGTCGAGGTAGAACGGCGTGTCGAGCACCCAGATCTCCTGGGCGTCATCGCCGGCCAGCTCGCAGTCCACCTCGTTCGCCATCTCCATGGCGGTCACGTACTTGCGCACCTGTTTGGGCGCGGGCACATACTCGGCCGCCGCCCAGGCGATCTCGTCCGATGCCCAGCAGTAGCGGTTGTCGTCGCGGTACGGGATGCCCATGGACTCGAGCACCCGCAGAGAGGGAATCGCGCCCCGCTCGCCGAGGCGGTTGTGCAGGGTCACGCCGAGATCCCACGAAAGCCCGTTGTCATCGGCCCGGCGTGCGAACTCCTCGCGGAAGGCGCCGGTCATTTCGCGGATCAACGCGTCATCGTCGACGTAGCGCTCGTCGAGGAGCGCGTACGCCAGCCGCTCGAGCAGGCTCACGACCGGATCGGTCGGGCAGCTCACCTCGCGGACCTTCGCGTGAAACTGCGCCCAGAGCGCCTTCATGCCCGGGAAGTCGCGCAGCGCCAGGCCCTCGATGCGCGCGTCCTCGAAGACGCCGATCAGGAACATCTGCGCCGGGCTGAGCTGCTCCATGGAAAGCGGGTGCGTGGTGTAGACGAGGTGCGCGGCCGCGTGCGCGGCCGCGGCGCGGTAGAGTTCCCTTCCCGGCAGCCCGGCATAGTCGTCGTAGGCGTCGGGCAGGTGGATCACGCGCGACTCGATGAACGGACGGTAGCCCTCGCGCGTCTCGTAGTCGCCGGAAGTCGGGCGCATGAAGAAGTCCCGGCCCCAGAAAGCGCGCAGGTAGAAGTTGAGCTTGCGCTGGTGGTCGATGAAGAGGACGCCGCGCCGCTCCTTCTGGAGCATCGCCTGGCTGTCGGCGCTCTTGAGATCGAAGTAGGCGATCTGCGCCGGGAAGTCGCGCAGGTGCGCCTGGGCGCCCCAGAGCGCCCAGCGGCGCAGGCCGCCGAGAGTCAGCTTCGCGAAGAGCTCGTCGACATGCGACAGCATGGGCCGCAAACCGCGCGGGACCTTCGCCGACAGCTGGTGGATGAGACCGAGATAGCCGCGCAACAGCTCGGCATCGCCGAGCCGGCCGGCCGCGGCGGGGAGCGTATCGAAGAGGAGCTGGATCACCTCGCCGCTCACCATGGAGGCGAGCTTCATGGCGGCCGTGACGCAGTCCTTGATGACGTCCTCGCCGACCTCCTTGACGACCGCCGGCATCTCCTGGATGTAGGTGACGACGAGGTCCCTCCCGCGCCCGAGCTCCGAGAGACCGCGCGCGCCCTCGAGCCAGTTGTGCAGGCCGGCCGGCGACATGACGCGCGCCGCCTCGGCGAAGCTCGCCGCCAGCGTGTCGTGCACGTGGGCGTCGATGCGCTCGAGCGTCTCCCTGTAATCGTCGAGCTGGATGCTCATGGCATGGAAGCGACAGAAATTCTGAATGCTGAATTGTGAACGTTGAATTGCGGTCCGCGCTGCGCGCGCTCTTCCATTAAGAATTCAAGATTCACCATTCAACATTGCCGTCCGGCCCTACTCGTCCTCGTCGTCCAGGTCGGCCGACCAGCCGAGCGCGCGCGCCCGGGCGACCGCGTCGGCATAGATGCGCTCGTGGCGCGCCCGCAGCTCGGCCGGCAGGCGGCTCGCCAGGTGCCCGTACGGCTCCCAGGCGGCGTGCACGCGCGCGTAGAGATCGTCGAACCGCGCGCGATCCCAGCCTTCGCAGGTCTCCGTCTCAGGGAGCAGCCCGAATACCCAGGCGTCGCGGATGATGCGGCCGAGATCGGTCATGCCGCCGTAGACGTCGTCGTGGATCCCCGGATAGCGGGTCGACTCGGTCATCGCCGGCTAGAAGTAGGTGTTGATCGCGGCGTCCAGCGTATCCCGCATATCGGGGTCGTCGGTGATTGGCCGCACCAGCGTCATCTGGCACGCCGCCCGGGGCTCGATCCCGCGCGCAATGAGCTGGCCGGCGTAGGCCAGCAGGCGCGTGGAAATGCCTTCGTCGAGCCCGTGGCCCTTCAGGTTGCGGGCCCGATGGGCGATCTGCACCAGCTTGTCGGCGGTCGCCTTGTCGACGTTCGTTTCGTGCATGACGATCTCCGACTCGACCTCGGCCTCGGGATAGTCGAAGTCGATCGCGCCGAAGCGCTGCTTGGTCGACTGCTTGAGGTCCTTCATCAGGCTCTGATACCCCGGGTTGTAGGAGATCACCAGCTGGAAATCCGGGTGGCAATGGACGATCTCGCCCTTCTTGTCGAGCGGGAGCTGCCGGCGGTGGTCGGTGAGCGGGTGGATCACGACCGTCGTGTCCTGGCGGGCCTCGACCACCTCGTCGAGATAGCAGATCGCACCGATGCGCGCGGCGACCGTGAGCGGACCGTCGTGCCACTTCGTCCCCGTGGCGTCGAGCAGATACCGGCCCACCAGGTCCGACGCCGTCATGTCCTCGTTGCAGGCGACGGTGATGAGCGGGCGCTTGAGCTTCCACGCCATGTACTCCACGAAGCGCGACTTGCCGCAACCGGTCGGGCCTTTGAGCATGACCGGCATGCGGGCACTGTAGGCAGCTTCGTAGAGCTCGACCTCGTTCGTGACCGGCCGGTAGTACGGCTCCTGGGCGATCACGTACTGCGTGGAACTCGGGGTTTCCGGCGACTTGGCGCTCGCGGCGGGTCGACTCATGTTTCTCACCTCATCAAATCGCGCAAAACAAAAGGCCCCTGCCCGGCTGGACCGGACAGGGGCCGTCGGGACGGCTCGATGCCCGGGGACTTACTTCATCTTGCCGCGGTAGATCACCATGGCGGCGCCCTGGCTCTGGCGGAAGTTGTCGTAGCCGACCAGGCGCACGTGGTTATTCGGGTGCGCCTTGTGGCACGCCTCGGCCTCGGCCAGGATCCGGCTCACGTCGGTCTCCCCGAACATGGGCAGCTTCCACATGTACCAGTAGTGGTCGAAGGCGTTCTCCGGCTCGGTGTGCTCGATCGCCGGGTTCCAGCCCTTTTTCACGATGTACTCCACCTGCTTCTTGATCTCGTCGACGTCCATGGCCGGCAGGTACGAGAAGGTCTCGAACTTGCGGCTGCCGACATCGCTCACGCTCGATTTGTAGTCCTGCACTTCGCTCATTGCACCGACCTCGATTCGTTCGTTGACTGGGACGACTGCGTCACTTATGCGCCACGTCGAGCTTGTCGACGGTGTCGAACTCGAACTTGATCTCCTTCCACGTCTCCATGGCGATCTTGAGCTCGGGCGAGTGCTTGGCCGCGGCGGTGAGGATCTCCTTGCCCTCCTTCTCGATCGCGCGGCCCTGGTTGCGGGCCTCGACGCAGGCCTCGAGGGCCACGCGGTTGGCCGCCGCACCCGCGGCGTTGCCCCACGGATGGCCGAGCGTGCCGCCGCCGAACTGCAGCACCGCGTCGTCGCCGAAGATCGTCACGAGCGCCGGCATGTGCCAGACGTGGATGCCGCCGGAGGCGACGGCGAAAGCGCCCGGCATGCTGCCCCAGTCCTGATCGAAGAAGATGCCGCGCGAGCGGTCTTCCTTCACGAACTTCTCGCGCAGCAGGTCGATCCAGCCGAGCGTCGAGGCGCGGTCGCCCTCGAGCTTGCCGACGACCGTGCCCGTGTGCAGGTGATCGCCGCCCGAGAGGCGCAGGATCTTGGTGAGCACGCGGAAGTGGATGCCGTGGTGCGGGTTGCGGTCGAGCACCGCGTGCATGGCCCGGTGGATGTGCAGTAGCAAACCGTTGTCGCGGCACCAGTTGGCGAGACCCGTGTTCGCGCAGAAGCCGCCGGTGATGTAGTCGTGCATGATGATCGGCGCGCCCAGCTCCTTCGCGTACTCGGCGCGCTTGTACATCTCTTCGGGCGTCGGCGCCGTGACGTTCAGGTAGTGGCCCTTGCGCTCGCCGGTCTCCTTCTCCGCCTTGTGGATCGCCTCCATCACGAAGTCGAAGCGCTGGCGCCAGCGCATGAACGGCTGGCTGTTGACGTTTTCGTCGTCCTTGGTGAAGTCGAGACCGCCGCGCAGGCACTCGTACACGGCGCGGCCGTAGTTCTTCGCCGAGAGGCCGAGCTTCGGCTTGATGGTGCAGCCGAGCAGCGGACGGCCGTACTTGTTCATGATGTCGCGCTCGACCTGGATGCCGTGCGGCGGGCCGCCGCAGGTCTTCACGTAGGCGATCGGGAAGCGCACGTCCTCGAGACGCAGCGCGCGGATGGCCTTGAAGCCGAACACGTTGCCGACGAGGGAAGTGAACACGTTCACCACCGAGCCTTCCTCGAAGAGATCCATCGGGTAGGCCACGAAGGCGTAGAAACAGGTATCGTCGCCCGGAACGTCCTCGATGCGGTAGGCGCGGCCCTTGTAGAAGTCGAGGTCGGTCAGCAGGTCGGTCCACACCGTGGTCCAGGTGCCGGTGGACGACTCGGCGGCGACCGCCGCGGCGGCCTCTTCGCGCGGCACGCCCGGCTGCGGGGTGATCTTGAAGCAGGCGAGGATGTCCGTGTCCCTGATCTTGTAATCGGGCTCCCAGTACGTTTCCCGGTACTCCTTCACGCCTGCCTTGTAAGTCTTCACATTGCCTTTGGACATGACCACTCCTCTTTCGGAAATCGGGGTCGCGGGCCGCGCCCGCTCGTTCAGGCGCGCACCTTACGCCAGGCGTACCATAAAATAAATTAAGGCTTTATGATGGTTACCATAAGCTTATACTTATCACTTCGTGCACCTGACTTTACGCCAATTGCGGACCTTCGAGGCCGTCGCCCGGCACCTGAACTATACCCGTGCGGCCGAGGAGCTCTTTCTCACGCAGCCGGCCGTCTCCATGCAGATCCGGGGCCTCGAGAAGCAGCTCGGCGTGGCCCTCTTCGAGCAGCTCGGGAAGCGCCTGTATTTGACCGAGGCGGGCCGTGAAGCGCTCCATTACGCACGGTCGATCGCCCAGCAGATCGAGGACCTCGAAACGGTGCTCGCCGGGCTCAAGGGCGTCGGCGGCGGCCGGCTGCGCATCTCGGTCGCCTCGACCGCCAACTACTTCATGCCGGCGCTGCTTGCCGCCTTCTCCCAGCGCCACTCGGGAGTACAGGCGAGCCTCGACATCACCAACCGCGAGGCTCTCCTGCGCCAGCTTGCCGAGAACACTGTCGATCTCGTGGTGATGGGCCAGCCGCCCGCCGAAATGGATCTCGAGGCGGCGGTCTTTCGGGAGAACCCGCTGGTCATCGTCGCTCCACCCGATCACCCGCTCGCGAGCGAACGGCGCATTCCGCTGGAGCGTCTGCAGCAGGAGGTATTTCTCGTCCGGGAACCCGGCTCCGGCACGCGAATCGCCATGGAACGCTTCTTCAGCGAGCGCGGGATCCGGCTGACGACCGGCATGGAGGTCGGGAGCAACGAGGCGATCAAGCAGAGCGTCGAGGCGGGACTCGGGCTCGGGGTGCTGGCCCGCGACACGATCGCGCTCGAGCTGGAGCTGCAGCGCCTCGTCGTCCTCGACGTGCGGGATTTCCCGATCATGCGACACTGGTACGTGGTGCACCGGCGGGGCAAGCGGCTCCCGGCGGTCGCGCAGGCGTTCAAGGAATTTCTGTTGACCGGAGTCCCTGCGCGCGGTCGGGCTTCCGGACCCCCGGCGCCGGCAAAGGGGGGCGTGCGTCGGCCCGCCCGCCCGCGCTGACCCCGTCTTTTCCCGGCGACATCGTCAATCACCCTACGGGCTTCCTCGTCTTCAGGCGCGACAGGCCGCCTCTTATCCTCGAGCGCGGTCAACGTTTCGAAGGAGAAACCGCATGATGCGCACAGGGATGGTGATGGCGACCGGGGCGGCAATGGTGCTGGCCCTGGCCGGCTGCAGCAGCAAGACCGGCACCGCGGCGGCGGTCGGCGTCGGCGCGGCCGGGGCGGCCTACGAATACTCGAACAAGCGCGCGATGGACGAGCTCAAGGAACAGCGGGACTCGGGCCAGATCTCGCAGGAGGAGTTCAACCGTCGCAAGCAGGAGATCGAAGGGCGCTCCGCCGTCTACTGAACCGGGTCAGCTCGCCCAGCGACCCCGGTAACTCTACGCCAGTTGACAGGACCGTCGTGTCCGCGAGCGGGTAAGTGTTCCCGTAGCGGACGCAGGCGGCGAGTTCCTCGGTGTTGTCGTACTTGGGTCAAGGGGACGCCGGTCAGCCTCTCGGCGTCTCTTCTCGTGGAACCCGCCCAGCCCGCTCTTGCGCCGCTCGGCCATGCCGGCAGATGGAGCAGGCGGTCGCCCGCGGGCTGGGCGAAAGGGCTTTCGCTGAACGATCCTGCCTGGCCGCTTTCCGTCAATCTTCCACGCCCTCGCACGCTCCGGGACAGATGTCTTTCAGCAGCACGGTGCCGGCCTCGGTGCCGTCGGTCCGCCACCACTCCCTGCCGCTTGAGCCATCGTCGGCAAAGAAATAGAGCGCGCCGTTGAAGGCCGTAAAGTCGTCGGGCCAGGATTCCCCACCGGGGTAGATGTCCTTGACCTGCACCGTACCGGCTTCGGTGCCGTCGGTCTTCCAGAGCTCGGCGCCGGTGACGCCATCGGCGGCAGTGAAATACAGCGCCCCGCTGAAGGCCGTAAAGCCGTGCGGCGAGGAACTCCCGCCGGGGTAGATGTCCTTGACCGGCACCGTGCCCACCTCGGTGCCGTCGGTCTTCCAGAGCTCGTAGCCGCTGGTGCCGTCGTTAGCACGGAAATAGAGCGCGCCGCTGAAGGCCGTCAAGTAGGAGGGATAGGAACCCATCACGCCGGGGTTGATGTCCATTACCCGCACCGTGCCGGCTTCGGTCCCGTCTGTCTGCCATAACTCCCTGCCGCTGACGCCGTCCTCAGCACTGAAATAGAGCGTGCCGTTGAGGACTGTAATGTCGTAGGGCCGGGAATCTCCCAGGCCAGGGAATATGTCCTTGACCCGCACCGTGCCGGCTTCGGTGCCGTCGGTCTTCCACAGTTCCACACCGTCGACGCCGTCGTTGGCAGTGAAGTAGAGCGCGCCGTTGAAGGCCGTAAAGCCGTAGAGCGAGGCGTGCCCACCGAGGTTGATGTCCTTGACCCGCACCGTACCGGCTTCGGTGCCGTCGGTCTTCCAGAGTTCCGCGCCGGTGACGCCGTCGTTGGCAGTGAAATAGAGCGCGCCGTTGAAGGACGTAAAGTAGGAGGGATAGGAACTTCCCACGCCCGGGTCGATGTCCTTGACCCGCACCGTGCCGGCTCCGGTGCCGTCGGTCTTCCACAGTTCAGCGCCGGTGACGCCGTCGTTGGCACTGAAATAGAGCGCGCCGTTGAAGGACGTAAAGCCGTACGGCGATGAGCTCCCGCCGGGGTTGATGTCCTTGACCCGGGCCGTGCCCGCCTCGGTACCGTCGGTTTTCCACAGTTCCGCGCCGGTGGCGCCGTCGTTGGCAAGGAAATAGGTCTCGCCGTTCAAGGCTGTGAAGTAAACGGGCCAGGAATCTCCTCCGCCGGGATTGATGTCCTTGACCCGCACCGTGCCCGCCTCGGTGCCGTCGGTTTTCCACAGCTCCCAGCCGCTGGCGCCATCGTTGCCTATGAAATAGCGGAACGTCGGCCCGGTATCCGCGCCGCCTCCCGCATCCCCGCCTCCACCGCCCCCGCCGCACGCCGCGAGAGCCAGCAGCAGGAGAACAAGGCAACCTGCCCGCGCCGGGCCTCCCACGGCCGATCGATCGTGTTCGATTTGTGATTTCATGAGCGTGTTCTTCCTCCCGTTCAGGTTTTCGCATGCGTGTCGGTGCGCGGTGTCGAATGTCCGCCCCGGCATCCTGCGCCGGAACCGGCGAGTACCCCGACCTGAGACCGAAAGGGCGACTTCGATTGAGCGCGCCTCAGCAGGACAGGCCTCCTCCGTTGCGTGGCTGATGGAAGCGACAGGCCGCATTATTCGCCGACGTTCTCACTCGAAGAATCCGACGCGTGAACTAGCACGAAGGTCGGACCGGTCGGCGGGCCCTCGCTACAATCGGTGCAGGCGAAGGCGTGATCGGAAAGGTGGAGAGTCCGGAAGGACTCGGTTATATAAGCCGGAAGAACTAGAACGCGGGGCCGCAGGCACGGGGAGGTTTACAGCATGGCGGAGCGAGAAGCGCGATTGAAGATCCTGGTTGTCGATGATCACCCCTTGATCCGGCAGGCACTGCCCGGGGTGTTGCGCCAGCTGGACGATGCCGGCCTCGTGCTGGACGCGCCCGACTGGCCGAGCGCGGGGAAAGTGCTGGCGGAGCACCCGGACCTCGACCTCATCCTGCTCGACCTGCACTTGCCGGGCATCAGCGGGCTGGAAGCGCTGTCGGAACTGCGTGACAGCCACGCCGGAATCCCGGTGGTCGCGCTCTCCGCGGCCGACGACCGCCAGACAGTGCTGGAGGCGATCGACCGGGGCGCGGCCGGTTTCATTCCCAAGTCCTCGTCGAACGAGGTCCTGGTGAACGCCTTGCGGCTCGTGCTGTGCGGCGGTGTCTACCTCCCTCCCGAGATCCTCGAGCACGCGCGCTCGACCGCGCCCGGCCCGGCCCAGGCGCGGCCGGCCGCGCAAATGCGAGCGGAGCTCGGTCTCACGGAGCGCCAGCTCGAGGTGCTCGCCCTGATCGTCCAGGGCAAGTCGAACAAGGTCATCGGCCGGCAGCTCGACCTGGCGGAGGCGACGGTGAAGATCCACGTTTCGGCGATCCTCAAGGCCTTCAAGGTCACGAGCCGCACGCAGGCCCTGATCGCCGCGACGCGGCTGGGGCTGCGGTTCGACTAGCGAGCCGCGGACATGCGCCGCGGCGAGCGAGTTGAAAAACGCCAAGGATGGCGTTTTTCAACAAACTGCTAGACGGACGGCGCGGCGGCACGCGGCGCCCCGGGCGTGACGTCGCCGGCGAGCAGGATGTGGAGCGCGTCGCGCAACCTCTCCGGCTGCACCGGCTTGTGCAGAATCGCGAAGCCGCTGGCGAGCGCCTCCTTCAACCGCTCGGGGGCGGTGTCCCCGGTCACGATCACCGCCGGAATCTCGAGCCCGGACAGAACGCGCAGCCGCTGGACCAATCCGATGCCGCTCTCGGTTCCCGGCAAGCGGTAATCGCATACGATGACGTCGGGAAAACGCTCGGAGCGCGCCAGCCGCTCGACCGCCTCGTCGCTGCCGCCGGCGACGATGACGTGGCAACCCCAGCGGGAAAGCAGACCGGTCATCGCCGCGCGCACGAGCATGTCGTCGTCCACGATCATCACCAGCGCACCCCCCAACCGATCCGAAGCGCACGCCGGCGCCGGGACGGGCGCTGCCGTCCGCACGGCCGCGCCGCGCTCGACCGTAACGGCGAACACCGACCCTCGCCCGGGCTCGGAACGGAGCTCGAGGCGATGGCCGAGCAGCCGCACGAGACGATCGACGATCGCGAGCCCGAGCCCCAGACCCTTGCCGCGGTCGCGCTCCGGGTTTCCCAGCTGCACGAACTCCCGGAAAATCTCACGGCGCTTGTCCCGCGGGATGCCGACGCCACTGTCCCAGACCTCGATCCGCACCTGCGCGCCCGAGCGCCGACAGCCGAGCAGCACGCCGCCGCGCTCGGTGTAGCGGAGCGCGTTGCTGACGAGATTCAGCAGAATCCGCTCGAGCAGCACCGGGTCGCTGCGCACCGACAGCCGGCAAGGCGCCACGCGCAGCCGGAGGCCCTTGCGCGCGAACTCGGGCGCGAAGCTCGCCCGCAGGCGATCGAACAGGCTGCCGATCGCGAATTCCGTCCGCGACGGCCTGAGCACGCCGGCATCGAGCTTCGAGACGTCGAGGATCGCATCGAGCAGTTGCCGGAGGGCGGACACCGCGGACTGCGCCTGCTCGACCAGCTCGAGCGTGTCCGGCGAGCGCGCGGTGTCGCGCAGTTGCGCGACGAAGAGACCGAGTGCGTGCATCGGCTGGCGCAGGTCGTGGCTCGCGGCCGCGAGGAAACGGGACTTGGCCTCATTGGCCCGGGCGAGCTGCTCCGTGCGCTCCTCGACCTTGCGTTCGAGATGCGCGTAGGACTCGCGCAGCTGGTCCGCCATCCGGTTGAACTGGGTAGCGAGGTCCTCCAGCTCGTCGCCCGTGTGTACTTCGATGCGGTGATCGAGCCTGCCGGCGCCGATGCGGTCCGCGCCCGCCTGCAACGCCCTGATCGGTTCGACCATCCGCCGCGCCAGGACGAAGGATGCCCCCGCCGCAAGAACGAGGCCGGCAAGCAGCAGCAAGGCGGTGCGGAGCATGGAGCCGTACAGCGGCGCGAGGGCCTCGGTCAGCGGCTGTTCCACGAGCACCGCCCAGCCGAGGGACGGGATCGGCGCGTGCGCGACGAGGACCGGTTGCCCGCCCCGGTTCTCGGCGACGTGGAGGTCCGGCCGCTCGGTGACCGGATTCCCTGCGGACAGCGCCGCCCGCACCTGCCGCAAGGAGCCGAGGTCCGTCTTCTTGAGCACGAGACTGATGTCCGGATGCGAGATCAGGCGGCCTCCGGGCCCGACGACATAGGCGTACCCGGTCCGTCCCGCGCGGATTCCGGAAACCACGTCCCACATGAACTTGAGGTTGACCTCGGCGACGGTCACGCCCGCGTCGTCGACCATCGCGACCGTCATGTACGGCTCGGTCTCCTTTCGGAAGTAGACGGGCCCGAAGTAGGTTCGATCCCTTTCCGCCTCGCGAAATGCGGGGAGCCGCGAGCGGTCCTTGCCGCTCTCGATCGAGTCCATCGCAAGTCGCGAGACGAGCAGCCGTTCCTGCCCGGAGGGATCGATCAGGGCGATTTCGGTGATGGCCGGGGCCTGGCGCAGGAGCCGCAGGTAATCGAGACGCCGCTGCTCGAGCGGCGAGGGTCCGGTCACGACCCGAGGCAGGCTCGTCCAGCCCACCTGGCGCTCGATTTCCTTCACGTATTGCTCGATCTTGTAGGCGGCCGCGGCCGCCTTCTCGCGCTGTAGCGTGACCAGCGTGGCGACGTTGTCGCGGTGGGAGAAGTACATACCGCTGAGCCCGCTCGCGAGCAGCGCGAGGGTGACGAGCGCGACGAAGTAGACCGCGTACTTGCGGTGCAGCCGCCCGCCGAGACCGTGCCACGTCGCCATGCGCGCTTTCGCCCCTGGCCGATTCCGCTCATCCTACCGCCTGGCGGGAGTTTTATTCACGCCCGCGGGTCGTCCGATGCGCTTCGTCGCAGCAGGAGTCCTGCACGCGGTGTTCAACCCGAGGCAAGCCGGGTTTCAGTCGGAGGCCGGACCGTCAGCTTGACGCGTTCGTATCGTGTTGCCGCCGGTGCATCGAGCCATCCTCATTGGATCAGCTCGTCGGCTCGAAGGAGCAGGCCCTGCGGAATTGTCAGTCCGAGCTCGTCGGCGGCTCTGAGATTGATGACGAACTCCAGCGTCGCCGGCTGCTCGATGGGAAGCTCGGCCGGGTTCGCCCCTTTGAGGATCCTGTCGACATACATCGCCGTGCGATGATAAAGCGTCGCGTAGTCGACCCCGTAGCTCATCAGCCCTCCCGCCTTCGGGAAGGGCTTGCGAAAGTGGACGACGGGCAGGTGATGCCGTTTCGACAGCTCGACCAGGCGCCGGGTCTCGGCGGCGACCTCACGCATCGGGGCGACGTACACACCATCCGCCTTGAACCGGCCCATCTCCTCGAAGGCCCGATCCAGGTCTTCGAGCGTCTTGAACTTGACGACCTTCGCGTCGAATCGGAGAGCCCCGGCGGCCGCCTCGGCGTCCCGAATGTAGGCGCTCGCCAGGTCTTCGGGAACACCGGCATGCACCAGCACGGCAAGACGCTTGAAGTTCGGCACTACGGTCTTGAGCAGCTCGAGCCGTTTGATGTTGAGCTCGGTGTTGTAGTAGCTCACGCCCGTCATGTTGCCCCCCGGCCGGGCCAGGCTCTGCGCGAAGCCCAGCTCCACCGGCTCCCCGCTGGCGATCATCACGATCGGTATGTCCTTGGTCGCACGCTGAACGGCACGCGTCGGCGCATGACCGAATGCCACGATGACGTCGGGTTTCGCGCGTACCAGCTCCGCGACCGCCGCGTCGAGCCCCTCGAACTTGCCCTCGGCATGCCGGCACTCGAACACCATGTTCTCCCCGTCCACGTAGCCGAGCTCGCGCAGGCCCCTGTGAAACGCGGGATTGCCGCACCCGCCTGGTTCGAACGCGATGAAACCGATGCGCGGCAACCTGCCGGCCGCCGCCGTCGGCGACGAAAGCATCGCCATCGCGGGGAAGAGCGCGGCGAGCGCGAGAGCGGACAGACCGTGCGCGATGTCGTAGCGCGTTGCCATGCGTATGTCCTCGTCGTGATTCCTGCTCGGGTCAAGGCTCCTCGGGCCGCCTACTCCCTGGCGCCCCGGAGTCCGGCGCGCGTCATCGCCGCCTGCACGCGGCCTTCGGCTTTCGCGCTCCGGATGAACGCGGTCAGATAGTCCAGGCCTGCTTCGCGACCCTTAGGAATGGCGATGGCGATGCGATCCAGATCGAGGTGTCCGGGAAGCACCCGGGAGCCGGGCAGCTTGTCGGACATCTGGTACAGGTTGGCCTTGTTCGCCGCGAACGCGTCGACCTTTCCCGCCTTCATCATCTCGACGCCGCCGGCCAGGCCGGCGCTGTTCATCACCGTCGCGCTCCGTAGCACGCGCTTCAGCACCGCGTTGATGGATCCCCCTTGCGGCGCGCCGACGCGCGTCCCCGGGCGGTCGATCTCCTCCATCTTCATGATGGATGAGCCGGCGGGAACCAGATAGCCGTGCTCCACGAACAGGAACGGCGCGGTGAAGGAGAGGATCTTTTCGCGCTCGGCGTCGACCGCCAGGAAAGCGACATCCCACTCCCCGGACTTCCCGGCGGCGATCAGCGCGCCGGGGGAGGCATACACCGCCGGCTCGAACCGGGCGCCAAGGCGCCGCGCGAGCTCCTTGCCGAGATCGTATCCCACTCCTTTCGTTTCCTCCGGCGTGGCGCCGGGGATCACGGAAGTGGGGCCGCCGCGGTACAGTCCCACGCGGAGCGCGCCGCTCGGTGCCAGCGTCTGTTTCGGCTCCGCGGCGTGCGATCCGGCACAGCCGATCAGCACGGCGCCGAGCGTCATGAACAGCAGCGATCGCGCCATGTATCTCCAGCACCGCGACCCGCCATGGCTCTCGCCTGAGATGGCGCGCGAGCTTCTGGATCCCCGCGGCGCGTTGTAGGCAAAGACGGTGCGGACCGTGAAACCCGGCGCGGGAGCACCGGGCCACGTGGACGTCACGAATCCCATGAAATCCCCCTTTTGGTATTTCCAGATGGAACGGGCAACGCAACCCGGCGTTCGACAACCGGCGAGGCGCAGCCTACGCCGATCGGGCGGGTGACCGGAATAAGACGTTGGATCTAGTACGGGCTGCCTAGAAAACCGCCGCGTCCGGGTCACGGCGGTCTCCTGCCTGCGCGCGATTCACTGCGCGAGGCGACGCCAAGACGGGCAGGCGCCGCCCCCATCGGACGGATTCCGGATGTCACGGTCTCTCGGGCAGGTGAGCCGAGCGGCTGTCGCTGCCGCCGCGGCGGCGCCCGAAACGCAGGCTAACTCGCCAGACGCCGCCAGTACGTCGACCGCCAGTAGTAGAGCACCGTGGTATCCGCCAGAGGGTACGTGTCGCCGTAGTCCACGCCGGACTGCGGCTCCTCGACGTTGTCGTGAGCGGGATCGAGCGGGCGCCAGCCGGCCTCGCGGCGCTCGCCCTCGACGGGAACGCGGCCGAGACCCGCGTTCCGCCGCTCCGCAACCCCGAGATCGGCGTAGTTGTGCTGGGCCTGTTCCAGCGAAACGTGGTTCGCGCTACCGGGGAGCCGCGGAAAACGCAGCTGCGCAAGGTCGTCCTCCCAGAGGCAGATGGGACACACCGCGTTGCTGCCGGGCTGACGCTCGAACACGCGGTACCCGCAGCAGGGACAGGGATAGCGCTCGGGGATCATCGACGTCGAGTGTAACCAATCCGGCAGCAAGAAAAAGCAAAGGGGCGGTTGCCCGCCCCTTTGATGACCCCTCGCCCCCATCCCTTTCCCGCTGCGCGGGAGAGGGAGAGCGGGTGAGAACTTCAGTTCACCTTGGGGTCGAGCTCGCCCTTGTCGTAGCGCTTGGTCATCTCCTCGAGCGAGATCACCTTGATCTTGCTCGCCTTGCCGGCGCAACCGAAGGCCTCGTAACGCGCCTTGCAGATTTCCTTCATGCCCTTCGTGGCCGCCGTCAGCCACTTGCGCGGATCGAACTCCTTCTTGTTCTCCGCCAGGAACTTGCGGACCGCACCGGTGGAAGCCATGCGCAGATCGGTATCGATGTTCACCTTGCGCACGCCGTGCTTGATGCCCTGCACGATCTCCTCTACCGGCACGCCGTAGGTCTGGCCCATGTCGCCGCCGTAGGAGTTGATGATCTTGAGCCAGTCCTGCGGCACCGAGCTCGAGCCGTGCATCACGAGGTGGGTGTTCGGGATGCGCTTGTGGATCTGCTTGATGCGCTCGATGGCGAGGATGTCGCCCGTGGGCGGCCGCGTGAACTTGTAGGCCCCGTGGCTCGTGCCGATCGCGATGGCGAGCGCGTCGACCTTGGTCTTCTTCACGAAGTCGGCGGCCTGGTCGGGATCGGTGAGGAGCTGCGAGTGGTCGAGCTTGCCCTCGGCGCCGGAGCCGTCCTCCTCGCCCGCCATGCCGGTCTCGAGGCTGCCCAGGCAACCCAGCTCGCCCTCCACCGAGACGCCGCAGGCGTGCGCCATGTCGACGACCCGCTTCGTCACGTCGACGTTGTACTCGTAGGTCGCCGGCGTCTTCATGTCCTCCTTCAGCGAGCCGTCCATCATGACGGACGAGAAGCCGAGCTGGATGGAGCGCTGGCACACCGCCGGGGAGGCGCCGTGGTCCTGATGCATCACGACCGGGATATGCGGCCATTCCTCGACTGCGGCCAGGATCAGGTGGCGCAGGAACGGCGCGCCCGCGTACTTGCGTGCCCCGGCCGAGGCCTGGACGATCACCGGGCTGTCGGTTTCGTGCGCGGCCTCCATGATGGCGCGCATCTGCTCGAGGTTGTTCACGTTGAACGCCGGGACTCCGTAGCCGTGCTCGGCGGCGTGGTCCAGGACTTGGCGCAAGGTCGCTAAAGCCATGACTATTCTCCTACCTCTGTTAAGGCATTTTTTCGAAATCGGGTTCCGAGGCCCGGGGATGTACGTCGGCTTGTTATACTGATCCCTGCGCTGATTCGCCGCAGTGCGCGCGACGCGAGGCTCGAAAAGGCGGCGATAGCCTATCAACCTCCGTCCGCTTGTCAAGAAACGCGCCGCACGCCGCCGGGTTGCGCCCGGATCAGCGGTTTTCTCTTCCCGCAACGGATTGGGCACGCGACAGGAGGGCCGAAGAGATGAACATCGCCGAACTGCAGGCAACCGCCCGGGCCATGGTGGCCCGGGGAAAGGGTCTGCTCGCCATGGACGAAAGCAGTCCGACCATCGCCAAGCGCTTCAAGAAGGTCGGCATCGAGGACACGGTCGACAACCGCCGTACCTACCGCGAGCTGCTCGTTTCGACCCCCGGTCTGGGCAGCTTCATCAGCGGCGCGATCCTGTACGACGAGACGATCCGGCAGTCGACGAGCGACGGGACCCCCTTCCCGAAGTACATGGCCGACCGCGGCATCATCCCGGGGATCAAGGTCGACAAGGGCGCCAAGAACCTGGCCGGTTTCCCGGGAGAAAAGGTGACGGAGGGGCTCGATGCGCTGCGCGAGCGCCTTATCGAGTACAAGGGCATGGGCGCGCGCTTCGCCAAGTGGCGCGCGGTCATCACGATCGGGCCCGACATCCCGACCCCGACGTGCATCGACTCGAACGCGCACGCGCTCGCGCGCTACGCCGCCCTGTGCCAGGAAGCGAGCCTCGTCCCGATCGTGGAGCCGGAGGTGCTCATCGACGGCAGCCACACGCTCGAACGGTGCTACGACGTGAGTCTGCAGACGCTGCGGGCCGTCTTTCGGGAACTCGCGGGACATCGCGTCGCCTTCGAAGGAATGGTCCTCAAGGCCAGCATGGTCATCTCCGGGCTCGAGGCGCCGAAGCGCGCCGGCGTCGAGGAGGTGGCTGACGCGACCCTGCGCTGCCTGCTCAACACGGTGCCGGCGACCGTCGCCGGCGTGGCGTTCCTCTCCGGCGGTCAGGGGAACGAGGAAGCGACCGCTCACCTCAACGCGATGAACGCCAGGCACAAGAACCTGCCCTGGCCGCTCACCTTCTCGTACTCGCGTGCCCTCCAGCAACCGGTCATGGAGCACTGGCGCGCCAACCCGGCGAATGCCGCCGCCGCCCAGAAGCTGCTTTACCACCGCGCCCGGATGAACGGTGCGGCCGCGACCGGCAGCTACAACGTGCAGATGGAGCGCGAAGCGGCGTGATAGCAGCCGTAATCCTTAATGTTGAATTTTGAATGTTGAATGGCGGTGTGCGCTTTGCGCGCTCATCAATTCAACATTCAGCATTAAGCATTCAACATTCGGCGTCAGCCGCTTGCGCTCTCTTCGTGCAGGTCGACGACGCGGATGATCTTCATGGTGTTGGTGCCGCCCGGCTTCGACATCGGCTCGCCGATGGTGAAGATCACGAGGTCGTCGTCGCGCACGGCGCCGCGGCGCCGCAGTTCGTCGATCGCCTCCTTCATCACGACCGCGGGCTCGGTGCTGCTCTGCGAGAACGCCACCGGGTAGACGCCGCGGTAGAGCGTCACCTTGCGCCGCGTCGCCGTGTGCGGCGTCAGGGCATAGATCGGCACGCCGGAGCTGATCCGGGACAGCCACAGCGCCGTCGAGCCGGATTCGGTCAGCGCCGCGATCGCCTTCACGGGCAGGTGGTTCGCGACGTACATCACCGCCATGGCGATCGCCTCGTCGACGCGTTCGAACATGGCGTCGCGCCGGTGGCGCGACTGCAGCGCCTCCTCCTGACGTTCGGCGACGCGGCACACACGATCCATCGCGACGACCGCCGCCACCGGATGTCTGCCGCTCGCGGTCTCGGCCGAAAGCATGACGGCGTCGGTCCCGTCGAGCACGGCGTTGGCGACGTCGGAGACCTCGGCGCGGGTCGGCACCGGGTTCTCGATCATCGACTCCATCATCTGCGTCGCGGTGATGACGACCTTGTTCATCCGGCGCGCGAGCTTGATGATACGCTTCTGGATCGGCGGCACGTCGGCATCGCCGATCTCCACGGCCAGGTCACCGCGGGCGATCATGACGACGTCGGATGCCCGGGTGATCTCCTCGATGGCCGTCACGGCCTCGGCGCGCTCGATCTTGGCGACGATCCCGCCGTGCCCACCGGCCGCGCGCAGCAGCTCGCGGGCCTCGTTGATGTCCGCGGCGCTGCGCGGGAACGAGACGGCGAGGTAGTCGGCGCCGATCGCGGCCGCCGTCCTGATGTCCTCCCGGTCCTTCTCCGTGAGCGCGCCGGCCGACAGGCCGCCGCCCTGGCGGTTGATGCCCTTGCTGTCCGAGAGCTCGCCGCCGACCACGACGCGGCAGACGATCTCGTTGCCCTCGACCTGGTCGACCCAGAGCACGATGCGGCCGTCGTCGAGGAGCAGCGTCGCGCCGCGCTCGACGTCGTGCGGGAGGGCCTTGTAGGTCACGCCCACGCGTTCGACGCTGCCGGCGTCGAGCGGAAGGTCGGCGTCGAGGACGAAGCGCTCCCCCTCCTGCAGCGTGACCGCGCCTTCCCGGAACTTCCCGATGCGGATTTTCGGGCCCTGCAGATCGACGAGCACGCCGACGTGGCGCCCGTGGGCCTGCGCGCGCTCGCGCGCCGCCTCCGCGCGATGCGCGTGGACATGGGCCAGGCCGTGGGAGAAATTGAGGCGCACGACGTCGACGCCGGCCTCGATCAGCTTGTCGAGGACCTTGGGGTCGTCGGTCGCCGGCCCGAGGGTGGCGACGATTTTCGTGCGTCGGAACATGACGGGTCGCGAGGCGGGGATCGCCTCGGGCGAGTATAGTGGATCGGACCGCACCAAAGTTTCTTCCGCCGCCCGGCCGCCCTACTTTTTCGCCCGCTCTTCGAGCATCGCCACGGCCGGGAGCGTCTTGCCCTCGAGAAATTCGAGGAACGCGCCGCCCGCCGTGGAGATGTAGGAAACCTTGTCGTAGATGCCGTACTTCTGGATGGCGGCGATCGTGTCGCCCCCGCCCGCCAGCGTAAAGGCGCTTGTCGCGGCGATCGCCTCGGCGATCTTTTTCGTGCCCGCGCCGAACTGGTCGAACTCGAAGACGCCGACCGGTCCGTTCCATACGACGGTCCCGGCCTTCATGATGATATCGGCGAGCTCCTGCGCGCTCTTCGGGCCGATGTCGAAGATCATGTCGTCGTCGGCCACGCCGCCGGCGTCCTTGAGCGTGGCCGGTTCACCGGCGTCGAACTTCTTGCCGACCACGACGTCTACGGCGATCGGAATGCGCGCGCCGCGCCTGGTCATCTTCTCCATCAGCGCCCGCGCGGTCGGGACCAGGTCGGGTTCGGAGAGCGATTTGCCGATTCCCTTTCCGGCCGCGGCCAGGAAGGTGTTGGCGATGCCGCCGCCGACGACGAGCTGGTCGACCTTCTCCGACAGTGACTCGAGCACGGTGAGCTTGGTCGAGACCTTGGAGCCTCCGACGATCGCCACCATGGGGCGCTTGGGATCGAGCAGCGCCTTGGTCAGGGCGTCGAGCTCCTCGGTCAGCAGGATGCCGGCGCAGGCGACCGGGGCGAACTTCGCCACGCCGTGCGTCGAGGCCTCCGCGCGGTGCGCCGTGCCGAACGCATCCATCACGAACACGTCGCAGAGCGCGGCGTACTTCTTCGCGGTCTCGTCGACGTTCTTCTTCTCGCCCCTGTTGAAACGGACGTTCTCGAGCAGCACGAGCTCGCCGGGCGCGACGTCGAAGCCGCCGCCCACCCAGTCCTTCACGAGCCTGACCGGCCTGCCGAGCTTCTTCGCGAGGTCCTCGGCCACGGGCTTGAGCGAGTTCTCCTCGCTGTACTCGCCCTCGGTCGGGCGACCCAGATGGCTCATCACCATCACCCTGGCGCCCTGCTTGAGGCAGTGCTGAAAGGTGGGCATGGAGGCGGTGATGCGGGCGTCGGACGTGACCTTGCCGTCCTTCACCGGCACGTTGAGATCGGCGCGGATCAGCACCCGCTTACCCTTGAGGTCGAGATCGGTCAGCTTGATGACGGACATGTTTCGAAGCCTTGTCGATGTCTTGAACCGCCGCCGCCGGGAGCGCCGGGGAAACGTTCCCTGGCTTCCCGGCGGCGGGGTCGTTTCCTACTTCGCGCTCATCAGCGCGACGG
The DNA here is from genome assembly GCF_002355415.1 of Sulfurifustis variabilis. Classification (GTDB taxonomy): domain Bacteria; phylum Pseudomonadota; class Gammaproteobacteria; order Acidiferrobacterales; family Sulfurifustaceae; genus Sulfurifustis; species Sulfurifustis variabilis. The sequence continues at coordinate 3,518,981 of NZ_AP014936.1, forward strand.
TGGTGTCGAGCATCCGGTTCGAGAAGCCCCACTCGTTGTCGTACCAGGAGAGCACCTTCACCAGATTGCCGATGGTCTTGGTCTGGGTGGCATCGTAGGTCGAGGAGACCGTCGTGTGGTTGAAGTCGCTCGACACGAGCGGCTGGTCGTTGTAGGCGAGGATGCCCTTGAGCTCCCCCTCGGCGGCCGCCTTCATGATCTGGTTGACCTCGTCCTTGTTGGTCTCGCGTGCGGCGACGAAGGTCAGGTCCACCACCGACACGTTGATGGTCGGCACACGGATGGCGAAGCCGGAGAGCTTGCCGTTCAGCTCGGGGAGCACGAGGCCCACCGCCTGCGCGGCGCCGGTCTTGGTCGGGATCATGTTGTGCGCCGCGGCGCGGGCGCGGTACAGGTCGCTGTGGTAGACGTCGGTCAGGACCTGGTCGTTGGTGTAGGAATGCACCGTGGTCATCAGGCCCTGCACCAGGCCGATCTTCTCGTGCAGCGGCTTCACCAGCGGCGCGAGGCAGTTCGTGGTGCACGAGGCGTTGGAGATCACGGTCATCTCGGACTTGAGCGTCTTGTGGTTGACGCCGTAGACGATCGTCGCGTCGGCCTCGTTCTTGTCGGCCGGGGCGGAGATGATCACCTTCTTCGCGCCGGCGGCGAGGTGCGGCTGGCACTTGGTCTTCGTCCGGAAGATGCCGGTGCACTCGAGCACCACGTCCACGCCCATCTGGCCCCACGGGAGCTTCGACGGGTCGCGCTCGGAGCACACCCGGATCTTGTCGCCGTTCACGACCAGGTTGTCGCCCTCGACCTTGACCGTGCCCGGAAACTTGCCGTGCACCGTGTCCAGACGCGTCAGGTGCGCGTTGGTTTCGGCATTGCCGAGATCGTTCACGGCGACGATCTGGATGTCCTTGCGGCCCGCCTCGTAAAGAGCGCGCAGCACGTTGCGGCCGATGCGGCCATAGCCGTTGATCGCGACTTTGATTGCCATTTCTCGTCTCCCGAAAGGTTAAGTTTCAAAAACCGCGAACCACCGCAGCGACCCGGGGAAACGCTCGATGTGCGAAACGCGGTGCGCGCCACGCGCGCCTCCTCGCGAATTCACATCGGTCGAGCGTTCGGTATTTCCTCGTCGCGTTCTGGCGGTTCAGATTCCTACAGAATCTCTTCGACCGTCTTGACGACGTTTTCCGCGGTGAAGCCGAACTGCTTCATCACGGCGCCGCCCGGGGCCGACTCGCCGAAGCGGTCGATGCCGACCACGCGGCCGTCAAGGCCCACGTACTTGCGCCAGTAGTCGGTCACGCCCGCCTCCACCGCCACGCGCTTGCGCAGCGTCGTCGGCAGCACCGAGTCCCGGTAGGCGGCGTCCTGCGCTTCGAACACCGAGGTGCACGGCATGGAGACGACGCGCACGTTCCTGCCCTTCGCGGCGAGCGCCTTCTGCGCCTCCATCGCGAGGCCGACCTCGGAGCCGGTCGCGATGATCACCGCCTCGGGTTTGCCGTTCGGCGCCTCGGACAGCACGTACCCGCCGCGGGCGATGTTCGCGAGCGTCGCCGCGTCGCGGTTCTGGTGGGGCACGTTCTGGCGCGTGAGGATGAGGCTGGTCGGCCCGTCCTTGCGCTCGACCGCCGCCTTCCAGGCGACCGCGGTCTCGACCGCGTCGCACGGGCGCCACAGGGCCATGTTCGGGATGTAGCGCAGGCTCGCGACGTGCTCGACGGGCTGGTGCGTGGGCCCGTCCTCGCCGAGGCCGATCGAGTCGTGGCTGTACACCAGGATCGAACGGATTTTCATGAGCGCGGCCATGCGCACGGCGTTGCGCGCATAATCGGAGAACACGAGGAATGTGCCGCCGTAGGGAATGAACCCGCCGTGGAGGGCGAGGCCATTCATCATGGCGGTCATGCCGAACTCGCGCACGCCGTAATAGATGTAGTTGCCGTTCGCGTCGTCGGGCGTGACGCCCTTGCAGCCCTTCCACAGGGTGAGGTTCGACTCGGCGAGGTCCGCCGAGCCGCCGAGCAGCTCGGGGAGCGCCGGACCGATGGCGTTGAGCGCGTTCTGCGAGGCCTTGCGCGTGGCGATGGTCTCGCCCTTGGCCGCCGTGGCGTCGACGTACTCCTTGACCTTCGTCCCCCAGTGGGCGGGCAGCTCGCCCTTCATCCGCCGCTCGAAGTCGAGGGCGAGCTCCGGGTACTGCTTCTTGTAGGCCCCGAACTTGTCGTTCCACGCCTTTTCCGCCGCGGCGCCCTTGGCGCGCGCCGTCCAGGCGTCGTAGATCTCCTGCGGCACGACGAAGGCGTCGTAGTTCCAGCCCAGCTGCTTTCGCGCCGCCGCCACCTCGTCCGCGCCGAGCGCGGCACCGTGGCATACCTCCTTGCCCTGCTTGTTCGGCGAGCCGAAGCCGATGATGGTCTTGCAGCAGATCAGGGTCGGGCGGTCGGTCACCGAGCGGGCGTGGACGATCGCGTTCTTCACCGCCTCGGCGCTGTGTCCGTCGACGTCGGGGATCACGTGCCAGCCGTAGGACTCGAAGCGCTTGACCGAGTCGTCCGTAAACCAGCCGACCACGTGTCCGTCGATCGAGATGCCGTTGTCGTCATAGAACGCGATGAGCTTGCCGAGCTTGAGGTGCCCGGCGAGCGAGCAGGCCTCGTGCGATATGCCCTCCATCATGCAGCCGTCGCCGAGGAACACGTAGGTGTAGTGATCGACGATGTCGAAGCCCGGGCGGTTGAAGTGCGCCGCGAGGATCTTCTCGGCGAGCGCCATCCCGACGGCGTTGGTGATTCCCTGACCCAGCGGACCGGTGGTCGTCTCGATGCCCGGCGCGTAGCCGTACTCCGGATGCCCCGGGGTCTTGGAGTGCCACTGGCGGAAGTTCTTGAGGTCCTCGATCGAGAGGTCGTAGCCCGTGAGGTGCAGCAGGCTGTAGAGCAGCATCGAGCCGTGTCCGTTCGAGAGCACGAAACGATCGCGGTCCGGCCATTTCGGGTTCGCCGGGTTGTGCTTCAGGAAATCGTTCCAGAGCACCTCCGCGATATCCGCCATGCCCATGGGCGCGCCCGGGTGCCCGGAGTTGGCCTTCTGCACCGCGTCCATCGAGAGCGCGCGAATCGCGTTCGCGAGCTCGCGTCGCGTGAGTGTCTTCGTACCCGGCTGGGCTTTGGGGTGTGCGGTCATGAATGAGGATCCTCTTTTCGCCAAAATCTGAGAACGCAGTGCCGGCCGCGGGCGCGGGGCTCGTAAAGCTGAAAAAGACCCTTGGCGAAGAACGGCATCGCCAAACGGGCGCAACCGGAAACTCCGTGATTGTTCTGTCTGCTCGGCGCCGCCTGCTCCCTCCAGACGACGATCCGGCAGGCTGCAAGACCGGAAAAATGGCGAAGTATTCTCGCTCACGCCCCGGTCCCCGGCAATAGAGCGCGCCGCGGACGAACCTTATCCGGTCATAAACCCAGCTTGGCGGCTATCCGCCGTGCACGAGGCGTGCCGCCAGCCAGGTGCGCCATTGCGCGAAGATCTCCGGGTCGACCGCTGCGACCACCGAGCGTGGCGCCAGGGCGAAGGCGAAGACCTCCTCGTCGGCCAAGGTGGCGGCGCGTGCGCCCGCCTCCTTTAGAATTAGGCTACCCGCCGCGTAGTCCCACAGCTTCTGCCCGCCGTGCAGGTATATATGGAATCGCTCGGCCGCGAGCCAGCACCATTCGAGGCTGCATGCCCCGAAGTTGCGTTGCGACCCGTAAGGCGGGTGTGCGCCGAGCTCGCGGGCGAGCTCGCGGGGCAGCCGCTTGAAATCGACGACCGCGACGCATCGGCGCAGCTCCGGCGCGCGAGCCGTGGCGCGCAGCGGAGCGCCGTTGAGCCTGGCTCCCGCTTCGCGGCGCGCGGCGAAGCACTCATCGCGCAGGGGATCGTAGACCAGACCGAGCGCGGGCCCGTCGGGCACGAGCAGGGCGAGCGAGACGCCGAAGAAAGGCAGTCCGGCGGCATAGTTCGTCGTGCCGTCGAGCGGATCGAGACACCAGAGGCCCGGCGCACCGTCCTGTATCAGGCGTTCGTGGTCGGCGCCCGACATCTCCTCGCCGAGGAACGCGTACTCGGGCCAACGCCGGGCCAGCTCCGCCTGCAACCGGTCCTGCATGGCGTGGTCAGCGGCCGTGACCACGCTGCCGTCGTGCTTGATGTGGCGCAACACGTCGGCGAAACGCGGGAGGAGCTCCTCGCGCGCGGCCGCGCGCACCAGCTCGCTCAGCTCGTCGAGGTCCGGCCAGGCGGGCGGATTGCCGGGCGAGCTCACGGCCGGTTGCCGCCGCTTCAGCCCGGCCCGCCTTTCCACTTGATGGAGCAGCCCATGCTCGGGATCTGCTCGCGCGGTCCCTGTCCGGTTTTAGCGATTCCCTTCATCGCTTCGAACAGTTCGCGGCGCGCGTTCGGGACCGACTCCTTCCGCGACTCGTCGAGCCGGCCGCGGTACTGCAGCTCCAGATCCTTGTTGTAACCGAAGAAGTCGGGCGTGCACACCGCGCCGTAGCGTTTCGCGACCTCCTGGCTCTCGTCGTAGAGGTACGGGAACGGCAGCCGAAGCTCCTGGGCCACCTTCTTCATGTTCTCGAACGAGTCCTCCGGGTAGTCGGTCGGGTCGTTCGCGCTGATCGCGACGGACCCGATTCCGTGCTCCTTCAGCTCGCGCGCGTCACGGATGATCCGGTCGCGGACCGCTTTCACGTAAGGGCAGTGGTTGCAGATGAACATCACGAGCAGCCCGTTCGGGCCGCGCACGTCCGCCAGCGTGTAGGTTTTTCCGTCCACGCCGGGCAACCGGAAGTCGGGTGCCGGCCGACCGAAGTCACAGACCGGGGTTTCGGTGCGAGCCATGCGTTTCTCCCATGCAAGCCGTTCGAAGAGGCCCGTATTATGCGGCCGGCCGAGGGCCCGGTCATCGGGCGGCGCTTACGGAAAGCCGTGGCATGGTCTATGCATAAAGTACTGATATCCGGTTCTTTTGCATCCCGCGGACGCCCGAAGGGGAGGAGGAGGCCTCATGCTCCATCGCATCATCCCGAACCGCATCAGGCGAAAAACGGCCGCGCTGCTCGGCGCCGCCGCTTTCACGGCGATTCTGGCCGCACCGATGCCCGACGTCCGTGCCGCCGAGGAGCCGTTCGTCCTTCTGATCCAACCCATCCTGAGCGAAGAGAAGACCCGGGAGGCCTATGGCCCGCTGTGCGCATACATAGAACGGCTCGCGGGGCGGCCATGCACGGTGCTGACGCAGCCGAACTTTCTCGCCTACTGGGACGTGATCCGGCGCAACAACTACGATCTCGTTCTCGACGCCTCCCACTTCACCGACTATCGCGTCCAGAAGATGGGCTTTTCGATCCTCGCGAAGATCCCGGACAGCGTCAGCTACAGCCTCATCGTCCCCGACAGCCACCTCGTCTTCGATCCGACGGAGCTGGTCGCGCGGCGCATCGCGACCCTCGGGCCGCCGAGCATCGGCGCCGCCCGGCTCAGCGCCATGTTCCCCAATCCGTTGCGCCAACCCGTGATCATCGAGGTGGCCAGCGCGGAGGAAGGCATGGACCTGGTCGTGGCGAAGAAGGTCGAGGCGGCGATCCTGCCCACCCCGCTGGTCAGCCAGCGCATGAGCCAGGCGGGCGGCATCGCCGTCGTGCTCACCACCGAGCCCATCCCGCACATCGCGCTCTCGGCATCGCCGCGCGTTGCGCGCGAGATCCAGGAGCGCATACGCGACGGGCTTCTGAACGCCGCCGCGACGCCCGCCGGCCGTCGGATGCTGGAGGGCATCGGTTTCGAGAAGTTCGATCCGGCCACTCCCGCGCTGTACGCGAACCAGAGCAACATACTGAAGACGTACTGGGGTTATTAGCCGCGTCTCGGCGATCCCGACCGGCGACCGGTCGTCCGTCGCCGGTCGCGTGGTACAGTCCTTTTCCCATGACCAACCGCGAATGGGCCGAACGCGATCTCCGCGTGCTGTGGCATCCGTGCACGCAGATGCGCGACCACGAGGATTTCCCGCCGATACCCATCCGTCGGGGCGAGGGCGTATGGCTCGAGGACTACGACGGCCGGCGCTACCTCGACGCCATCAGCTCCTGGTGGGTGAACCTCTTCGGGCACGCGAACCCCCGCATCAATGCGGCGATCGCGGACCAGCTCGCGCGCCTCGAGCACGTGATCCTCGCCGGTTTCACCCACGAGCCCGTCGTTCGGCTGTCCGAGCGCCTCGTCGCGATCGCGCCGCGCGGCCTCGCCCACTGCTTCTATGCCTCGGACGGATCGAGCGCCGTCGAGATCGCGCTCAAGATGAGCTTCCACTACTGGCGAAACCGCGGCGAGCCTGCGCGCACGAAGTACGTTTCGCTGGCGAACAGCTACCATGGCGAGACGCTCGGCGCCCTCTCGGTCGGCGGTGTGGGCCTTTATCGCGATACCTACGAACCGCTGCTGCTCGAACCGATCGTCGTGCCTTCTCCCGACTGTTACCACCGGGAAGCGGGCGAGTCATGCGCCGAGTACAGCCGCCGTCAATTCGCGCACATGGAGCAGGCGCTGGCGCGCCACGCGCACGAGGCATGCGCCGTCATCGTCGAGCCGCTCGTGCAATGCGCCGGATCGATGCGCATGTACGACCCGGTCTATCTCGCGCTCCTGCGCGACGCCTGCGATCGCCATCGGATCCACCTGATCGCGGACGAGATCGCCGTCGGCTTCGGCCGCACCGGCACGATGTTCGCCTGCGAGCAGGCGGCGATCGCCCCGGACTTCCTGCTGCTCGGCAAGGGATTGACCGGCGGGTACCTGCCGCTCTCCGTGTGCCTCACCACTGCCGAGATCTACGACGCCTTCTACGCCGAGTATGCGACGCTGCGGGCCTTCCTGCACTCGCACAGCTACACCGGGAACGCGCTCGCCTGCGCGGCGGCGCTCGCCACGCTGGACATATTCGAAAGCGACGACGTGCTCGCGAAAAACCGCGTGCTCGCCGCACGCCTGGGCGCGGCGGCCGAGGACCTGCGGGACCATGACCACGTGGCCGAGGTGCGCCAGACGGGGATGGTCGTCGCGATCGAGATGGCGAGGAACAGGCAAGCGCGGGAGCCGTATCCGTGGCGGGAGCGGCGCGGGCGCGCCGTCTATCGTCACGCACTCGAGCGCGGCGCCCTCCTGCGTCCGCTCGGCGACGTCGTCTACTTCATGCCACCGTACGTGATCGCCCTCGAGGAGATCGATCTCCTGGCGCGCATTGCCCGCGAAGGCATCGAGCTGGCAACACGGGAGTAGCGGAGCCGGTGCGGCAACGCGTGACGGGCAGCGACCCGTCGCCGATCGTCAATGCGCCGCCTGCGGATAGAACAGCGCCTTGATGGCGTCGAGATCGGGGATCGCGAGCACACCGTTTTCGGTGCGCAGGCCCGCGGCGATGTAGTGCGTGTCCGGGAGCTCCGCGGGCCCTGCCGGCACGGCCGTCTCGGTATCGATCGCGCGGGGCCGCGGCTCGGTCGCCGACAGGAGGGCGAAAAACTCCCACGCCCGCCGCCCCGCCAGCGGATAGAAGACGACGAGCTTCGAGGACGCGGAGACCGCGCCTGCCGGACGGCCGAGCAGCGCCTCGAACGAGACCACCGGCACCGCGTGCGAACGCCAGCCGAAAACGCCGAGGACCCAGGAAGCGCCGCCGGGAACCGGGTCGAGCGCGATGTAGCTCGTCACCTCGGCGATGGCCGCGCTCGGCAGCAGCAGGGAGAAACCGCCGAGCGGGATCTCCAGGCTGTGAATGCGCTCGTGGACGCGGATCGGCTTCATGTCACTCCCCCAGCCCCTGCAGGTAGGCGACGAGCGCGCGGGGGTCGAGCACGAGCGTTGCCCGCTGCCCTTCGACCCAGGCGCCGTTGTAGAGGTGCCCCACGGGCGTCGGCGCGGGGCCGAGGGGGGTAAACGGCTGCACGCTGGCTTCCGTGCGGCCGAGCATCTGGATCTCGTCCACGACGAGCCCGACGCCGTCCAGGAATATCGCCCGTACCCAGTCGTCCCGCCGGACGGGCTGCAGCGCCTGGTCCAGGCAATAGGCGGGCAGCCGCCGGCCGCGGTGCGTGCGCCAGGCGGTGACCTTGCCGCGCCCCGCGTTCGGGGTCAGGGCGTCGCGCTGCTCGATGGCCGCGCTCGCGCCGCTGGGCAGCAGCGCGCCCGTTCCGTTGAACGTGATGCGGAGATACTGGTTGAGCTCGGCCACGGATCGCGCCTACGTCGGGTTCACCGGCCGCGCCCGCGCGCGAGCAGGGTGTCGATGTTCCTGAACAGCTCGTCTTCCTGATACGGCTTGCTCATGTACTCGTCGACGCCGAGTTCGAAGGCCCGGTTTCGGTGCTTCGCCCCGGCGCGCGAGGTGATCATGATGATCGGGACGTGCTTGAGCCGCGACTCGGCGCGGATGCGGCTCGTGAGCTCGTAGCCGTCCATGCGCGGCATCTCGATGTCGACGAGCATGATGTCGGGAACCCTGTCGCGCAGCTGTTCGACCGCGTCGACGCCGTCCTTCGCCACCATGACGTCGAAGCCGCGCTTCTGCAGGTGCTTGCCCGTGACCTTGCGCACCGTGAGCGAGTCGTCCACGACCATCACCACCGGGCGCTCGCGCACTTCTTCCTCGACCTGCGGGCGCTCGGCGCGGTGCTCCACGTGCAGGGTGTCGTCCGAGTACCAGAGCCCGGGCACGTCGAGGATCAGCACCACGCGGCCGTCACCCAGGATGGTGGCGCCGGCGAGGCCCTTGATCTCCGTCAGCTGGGGACCGAGCTGCTTGATCACGATTTCGCGCGTGCCGCCGAGCCCGTCCACCTGGATCGCCACCTCGCGGTTGGCCGCGCGCGCGAGCAGGATCGGCACCTTGCGGCCCGTGGGCTCCCCGGCCGGAATACCGAGGCGGGCGCCGAGGTTCATGAACGGATACACCTCGTCGTTGTGATTGAGCAGCGGGTTCTTGCCGACCGAAAGGCGATGCAGCTGATCGAGGGGATACTCGATGATGTTCACCACCGACGACAGCGGTACCGCGAACTGCTGGTCGCCGACGTAGACCATGAGCGCCTGCGCGATCGACAGCGTGAGCGGCAGGCGGATCGTGAAGGTGGTTCCCTGGCCCCGCTCGGTCTCGACCGACATGGAGCCGCCGAGCTGCTTCACCTCGTTGTGCACGACGTCCATGCCGACGCCGCGCCCCGAGACGTGCGTGATCTTCTCGGCCGTCGAAAAGCCGGAGATCAGGATGAACTGCAGGATCTCGTCGTCCGACAGGCTCGCGTCGGCGGACATCAGGCCGCGCTCGATGGCCTTCGCGCGGATCCGGGCGGTGTCCATTCCGGCGCCGTCGTCCGAGAACCGGATGACGACCTCACTGCCCTCCTGCGCGGTCGCAATCGTGATCGTTCCACCCGCGGGCTTGCCCTTGCGGACGCGCTCGCCCTCCGGCTCGATGCCGTGGTCGAGGCTGTTGCGGATCATGTGCTCGAACGGTCCGATCATGCGCTCGAGCACGGTACGGTCGATCTGCACGTCGCTGCCCGCGAAGACGAGCTCCGCGCGTTTGCCGAGCTCGCGCGCCGTCTGGCGCACGATGTGTCGCAGGCGGCCGGCCTGGGTCGAGAACTCGACCATGCGCGTGCGCATCAGGCCTTCCTGCAGCTCGGTGTTGATGCGCGCCTGCATCGCGAGCACGGTCTCGGCCTCGCCGACGAAGTTCCCCATGTTCATCTGGATCGTCGTCAGGTCGTGCAGGCTCTCGGTCAGCTGACGCGAGAGCTGCTGCAGCCGCGAGAAACGGTCGAACTCGAGCGGGTCGAAGTCGGGCGCGCCCTCGTCCTGCTGCTCGAGCCGATACAGAATCTGCGACTCCGACTGGATCTCGAGCTCGCGCAGCTGCTCCCTGAAACGGGAGACGTTGCTCGAAAGCTCCGAAAGGTTGTCGCGGAAGCCGTAGATCTGCTGTTCCATGCGGGCGCGGGCGATCGAGACCTCGCCCGCGTAGTTCACGAGATTGTTGAGCAGGTCGGTGTTGACGCGAATCTGGCCCCGGCGCTCGCGGCGGTCGGGCCAGGCATCCGGCGAGGCTTCCGCCTCGCGGCGGTCGATGTGCGCCTCCGTGTCCGGCTCGTCCGACGCGCGTTGGGCTTCGGGCACGAAGCCGGGGGCACCCGACGGAGAACCGGCCGGCTCCGCACGGTCCCGGGGCGCCTCCGGCGGGGCGACGGGCGCGGTGACGGCGGCAGGCGGCCGGCCCGAGGCAAAGGCAGCGAGCCGGGCATCGAGCGAATCCGTCCCCACCGCCGGTTCGCCGCCCGCGATGCGATCGAGCATCGCGACGAGGACGTCGTGCGTCTCTTCGAGCAGGTCGAAGAGCTCGGCGCTCGCCGGCACCGCCCGGTTCTCCACGTGCTGGAGCAGCGTTTCGGTCGTGTGGCTCACCTGGCCCATGCTCATCACGCCGGCCATGCGCGCGCCGCCCTTCAGGGTGTGCAGCGCGCGCTTGAGATCGAGCACCACGCCCGTGTCTTCGGGAGCCGCGCGCCACGCGCGCAGCGCCTGCTCCACGGCGGCGAGAATGTCGGTCGCTTCCTCGCGGAAGATCTCGAAGAGCTCGGGATCGATCTGGTCGGCAACCGCCGCGCGCGCGCCCTCGGCCGACGGAGCGGCCGGCGTCGACCTCGGCCTCGACGGGGCGGGATGCCGCTCCTGCGGTGCCGCGGTGTCCGCCGCCGTGGCGACGGGATCGGGCGACGGGGCAGGCTCCGGGGGCGGTTCGTCCGCGCCCGACGGCGCGATCAGCTCGATCTCCTCGGCGTCGACCGGGATGGAGGAATCCGGCTCGCTCGGCCGCGGCCGCTCGAGCGCGACGAACGCGTCGTGCTCGCGGCGGGCCGTCTGGGTGATTTCGGCAAAGCGGCCGGCGAGATGGTCCCCGGCGCCGCTGTCGTTCAGCGCGGCGACGAGCTCCGCCACGACGTCGGCGAAGCGGTCGAGCATGTCCAGGTGCGCGCCGGCGAGCGGAACCGATTCGGCGCTCATGACGTGGAACAGCTTCTCGGTCTCGGCGCACGCCTCCGCCATCATGCGGATGCCGAGCGAACGGGCGTTGCCCTGCAGCGTGTGGATCGATCGGGTGAGCGCGGGCGATACGAGGCAGGCGCCCGCCTGGCGGCACGCCGCGGTTTCCTTGCGAATGGTCGCGAGGTGGCCGCGCGCCTCGTTCGTGAAAATCTCGAGCAGCGTTCCGTCGAGCTTCGGAAGGGCATCGGTCTGGCCCGCGTCCGGGGACTTCGCGGCCGCCGTTGCCTTCGCCTTCGCTGCGGGCGCGGGCGGCGTTCCGCCCACGAGCGCGTGCGCCTCGCCGCGCAGAGCCTCGATATCCACGGCAGGCGCCGGCCCGCCCTCGAGCTGGGCCACCATCTCGGGCAGCACCGCCTGGGCGCGCTCGAGCACATCGATGACGGCGGGCGACACCGTGATCTTCCCGTCGCGAAGGTGGTTGAGCATGTTCTCGATTGCCCACGCGAGCTCGGCCACCTCGGACGCGCCCACCATGCGACCGCTGCCCTTCAGCGTATGAAAACCCCGGCGCAGCTCGGCGAGCGCACCCTGGTTTCCGTGGTCCTGGCTCCAGCGCGCGTACTCCCGCGTGACGTTGCCGAGCACGTCGCGCGCATCCTCGATGAAGATCTGCATGATCTCATCGTCGAAATCGTCGTCTTCGCCGGCCGGCGGGGCGGTCTTCGCCGTCGCCGCGGCGGGCGCGGGCGCCACGTTGGCCGGCCGCTCGGTACGCCCGGCCGGCGCCTCGCGGCTCAGGGTCTCGAACGAAGCGAGCAGCGTGGCCCGCACCTCGTCGGACAGCTGGTCGGGATCTTCGGAGACGATGGCGATCAAGCGGCTCATCTCGGCCGCGATCCGCGCGGCCTTCTCGCCGTCGGCTCGGCTGCGGGAAAGGCCGGCGAGCGCGCCCTCCAGGGCCTTGCGACTGGCCGCCTCGCCGGGTCGATCGAGCCACTCCTTCAGGGCGGCGCGCGGGTCGGCCGGGGGCGGGGACGCGGCGGAGGCCGGTCGAGACCGGCCTTCGACCGCGGTGGCGATCTCGCCGAGCGCGCTCTCGATCAAACCGTCGATGTTGCGGCGCCCGGCGCGCAGGCCCTCGAGGTAGGCGCCGATACTGCCGATACACACGGCAAAGGCGTCGAGCAGCGCGGGATCCACCCGCATCTCGCCGCGCCGCATCGTTTCGACGTGCCCGCGCGTCACGCGCGCGAGCTCGACCGCCCGCTCCAGACCGAGAATCTGCAGCGCACCCTCGATCTGACCGAGCTGCCGCGGGATCTCGTCGAGCCGTTCGAGCTGCGTGGTGGCGGCCGCGAACGACTCCAGCGCCTCCTCGATGCGGCCGAGATTCACGCCCACTTCGTTGCCGACCACGCTGAGCAGCTGGTTGAACTCGGTTTCGGTGAGCTCGGCGTCGCTGACCTCGATGCCGTCCGACGAGGGCACGGCGTCGGGCGCATGCAGCGCACGCAACGCCTGCATGGCCTGGTCGATCTGCTTCCGCCAGTCCGCGGCCGATCGGTGCATGTCGCGCGCGCTGTTCTCCACGAGCAGGAGCGCCTGCGCCATCGGCATCGCGGCCCTTTCCGGCTCCTCGATCCGGCCGCCCGCGAGCGCCCGGCACGCAGCCGAGAGCTCCTCGAGCAGATCCTTGAGCAGGGGCACCCCGAGCATCTCGAGGGTGCCCGCCATCTTGTGCAGGAGGTCGAGGAGCGGCGCGAGCGCGGCTTCGTCGGTCCGGCGGGAATCGAAGGCCGCAGCGAGCCTGTCCTGCGCCTGCTCGATCTCCTTGCCGAGCACCTTCGCGACCGACTCGAGCACCTCCGGCGAGGGCAAGTCGAGTCGCTCGTCCTCCGCTGGCGCGAGCAGGGAGTCGAGCGCGAAGGCGCGCTTGAGCTGCTCGACCTGCGGTCCGCCGGGGCCGGCCTGCGCGATCTCGTACAGCAGTGCGCGCACGAGCGCCTCGGACGTGCCCCGCAGCAGCGAGCGCTCGGCGCCGTCGACGACCTTCTTCACCTGCTGATCGATGCGCGCCAGATGCTTCTTGCGCTCGGGCGTCACGGGCAGCGCGCCGTCGATCATGCCCTCGAGCAGGCCGCCTGCGACCCAGAACAGCTGCTCGACGAGGCCCAGGTTCGCCTTCGCCTGCAGCTCCGCGATCACGCCGGCGATCGTGCGCAGCGGCTCCTTGCCGTCCGGTTCCCGAAGGAAATCGAGAAGCGCGGCCTGGTAGGTGGACCGAAGCTTCCTGGCCAGGGCCGCGTACTCCGCGTCCGACAGACGTTCCCGCGGCCCGCCCGGCGCCGGCGGCCGGACGGAGAGGTCAGGCTGGAACAGCTCGAACTCGGCGAGCGGCTCGGCCTTGCGCCGGGCCCGCATCTCGTTGATCAGCGGAAGGTGCTTGAGCGGGACATCGGCGTGCCCGAACTGCAGCCGCGCGAGGTAATCGGGAAGGATCAGGATACCGCGCGTGAGGACGTCGAGCACCTCGTTCGTGACTTCGACCTTCTCGTCGAGCACGGCCTCCGCCAGGGCCTCGACCTCGCGCGCCATGAAGGCCGCGCCGTCGAGCTCGACCATCAGCAGGGTACCGACGACCTGGTGCAGGTGCGTGATGCAGAACCGCAGCCGCGTGCGGTCGGAGGGGTTTTCGACGAACTCCTCCAGCGCGAGCCGCGCCTGCTTCAGGCTCTCGTCGATCTCGTTCTTGACCCAGCCCAGGGTGCTCGGGTCGACTTTGCGGAACGTGCTCACCGGATCAATCGAATTCTTGTTTCCGACTCCCCTTCCCCGTCAGGGGGAAGGATGGGTAGGTTCACCGGCGGCCTTCCGCCGTGGTCTCCGGCCGGCTGCGCCCCTTCGGGCCGGGGCGCGCCCGCGGCCCGATGCCCGCCCTCCGGCCGGCGGAGCGACCGGCCTCACGCCGGCAGCTTGAAGCCGGACACCGATGCCTGCAGCTCGCGGGCGAGATCCGACAGCTTGCCGATCGATTCCGCCGTCTGGCGACTGCCCGCCGACGTCATCTGCGTCGTCTCCTGAATCTTCGCCATGCTGGTCGATACCGTCGTCGCCGTCTCGGACTGCCGGTAGGCGTCGCGCGCGATCGACACGATCAGGGTCGAGAGCTGCTCGGACACCGATTCGATCTCGCCGAGCGCCTGACCGGCGGCGTCGGCCAGGCGCGTCGTCTCGACCACGCCGTGGGTCGCCTGCTCCATCGACGCGACCGCCTCGTTCGTGTCCGCCTGAATCGTTTTCACGAGGTCGGCGATCTGCTTGGTCGCCTCGGCGGAACGTTCCGCGAGGCGCTGCACTTCGTCCGCCACCACCGCGAAGCCGCGGCCCGCCTCGCCGGCCATCGCCGCCTGGATCGCCGCGTTGAGCGAAAGGATGTTGGTCTGCTCGGCGATGTCGTTGATGAGCTCGACGATTTCACCGATCTGCTGCGAGCTCTCGCCCAGACGCTTGATGCGCTTCGCCGTCTCCTGGATCTGCTCGCGCATCTGGTCCATACCGTGAATCGTGTTCTGCACCGCTTCCGATCCGCGCTTCGCCGTCTGCACCGAGCCCTGCGCCACTTCGGCCGACTTCTCCGCGCTCTTCGACATGTCCTCCATCGATCGGGCCATGGTCTTCACGCGCTCGGTCGTCTCGGTGATCTGCGCCGCCTGCTTGAGGGCCGCCTCGGTGAGCTCGGTCGCCGTCTGGCGGGAGTGCTCGGACGCCACCGCCACCTGCTGCGCCGCGCTCTTGATGCGGGCGACGAGGTTTCTCATCTCGCGCACCGCATAGTTGATCGAGTCCGCGATCGCGCCCGTGATCTGCTCGGTCACCTCCGGCTGAATCGTCAGGTCGCCGTCGGCGAGGTCGCCCATTTCGTCGAGCAGCTTGAGAATCGAATCCTGCGTGATGCGGTTCTGCTCGGCGCTCGCCTGCGCGCGCTGGCGGGCATCGGCGATCAGCCGGTAGCCCAGGAGCCCGAGGAAGAGGAGGGCCACCGCGCCGAGCACCACCGTCGCGATCTGCATGACCGCGCGGCCGGCGGCGAGGCCGGTGTAGGTATCGACCAGCTCGCGCGAGGTCTTGAGGAGCGGGTCGGACTGCTCGAACACCTGCTGGCTCGCGCGCTGGGACACGAACAGCTCGGCGGCGCTGCCGAGAATGCCTTCGACGTGCGCGCTCATTTCGGCGAAGATCTCGGAGGCCTCGTCGAGCTTCGGTTTGAGCGACGGCGGGACGACGCCGCGCAGGCGCGCCTCGGTGTCCTTGAAGAGCTTCGCGTCCTTCCCGAACTGGGCCGCCGCGACCGCGGCCTCGTTGCCGCCCTGGGCGAAGAGGTTCACGTCCTTCGCGATACGCTGCGAGAGCATGCCCTGGCGGCCGGCGATGTAGAGGTGCTCCTGCTTCATGCCCGCCGCCGCGCCGAGCTCCACGATCTCGTCGGACACCGCGAGCAGCAGCGGCGCCATCTGGTTGATCGCGAGCACGTGATCGTGCATCGCGAACAGCGACTTCTCCTGTCCCAGAATCTGGTCGACGTGGGCGCGCATGCCCTCGTTGGGCTTCGGCGACCACATCTTGATGACGGCGCTGAGCGCTCCGGTCGTCTCGGCGGGGCTTGCCGGGATGTTCTGCGCCGGGTTGCCGTTCTTGAGCGTGTTCACGATCTGGTCGAAGCGGTCGCGCGAGTCCTTGAGCGTCTTGAACGCCACCGGCTGACCCAGCACGGCTTCCCGCGCGTCCTTCGCCAGGCGCTGCGAGAGCATGAGGAGCTGCGAGGACTGCTCGATGTACTTGGACTCGTCCTCGGCGCGCTGCGCGTTGATGAACATCAGCCACACGACGGCGATGATCGAAAGGACCAGCCCCGCGAGGAGGAACGGCAGTCCGCCCGCGAGGCCCTTGAAACCGCTCGCGAACGATGCGCGTTCAGGGGCGGCCGCGACGGCGGGGTCCGCCATCCGGTCGTCCGCCAGGTCGATCACGTCTTCCGACGGCTGGTCGATCAGGTTGCCTTTTATTGCTCTTGCCATAATCCACCTCTTGTCGAATGTGCTAGGCCGCCACGTGCCTGAACGTCGCGCTCTCGGCGAGCGCCTGAATGTCGAACACACCCCAAAGCACGTTGTCGCGCAGGAATGCGCCGTTCACGTGCGTCATGACCGGGTCATCCACTCCGGACAGCTTTTGCCGCTCCGTGTCCTCGTCGAAGTGCCGCAGTCCCAGCACCTCGTTGACCAGCAGCCCCGCATGGAGACCGGGAACGTTGATCACCAGCAGCCGCGCCCGGTCGTCCTTGAAGACCGGCGGCTTGCCGAAGTATTCGGGCAGGTCGACGATCGTGATCAGGTTGCCGCGCACGTTCGCCACGCCCTTCACCCACCCCTTCGTGCCCGGAACCCATGTCATGTCGGGGCACGGCAGCACCTCGAGCACCTGGTCCAGCGGCGCGAGCAGCTGGATGTCCTCGAGCCGGAATCCGACCCCGGACCACAGTACCGCCGCCTGCACCTCCTGCGGCAGCCCGGGCCCACGCTCGATGCTTTCCCGCTGGATCTTGCGCAGGAGCGCGAGCGGATCCTGTCCGGAGCGAGACACCTAGAGCGCCTTCAGTTTCTCGATGAGAAGCTTTTCGGTGATCGGCTTGACGAGATAATCCTTGGCGCCCTGTCGCAGGCCCCAGGCCTTGTCCGTCTCCTGCCCCTTGGTCGAGCAGATGATCACCGGAATGGACGAGGTCTCCGGGTCCTTCGTGATCGAGCGGGTCGCTTCGAATCCGCTCATCCCCGGCATGACGATGTCCATGAGAATCAGGTCGGGCTTCTCCTTCTTGGCCTTGGCGATGCCTTCCTCGCCGTTCGCCGCGGTGGACACGGAGTAGCCGTGCTTCTTGAGCATCTCGCTCAGCAGGTGCGTATCGGTCGCGGAGTCGTCGACGACCAGGACGTTCTTGATTGCCATATGCCTGCTCCCGTTGTGTGTTTGTGCCTCGGCCCCGACGCCTTCCGGGCGCTCAGTGCACGTACTTGTTGATCACGTCGATCAGCTCTTCCTGCGTGAAGGGCTTGTTGACGTGCTCCTCGGAGCCGGCAATGCGCCCCCGGGCCCGATCGAACAGCCCGTCCTTGCTCGACAGCATGATGACGGGCGTGTCGCGAAATCGCTTGTTGTTCTTGATCAGCTGGCAGGTCTGGTACCCGTCCAGCCTCGGCATCATGATGTCCACGAAAATGATGTCCGGCAGGTTGTCCGTGATCATCGACATGGCCTCGAACCCGTCCGACGCGGTGTACACCTCGTAGCCCGCTTTCTTGAGCAGGGCTTCCGCGGTCCGCCGGATCGTGTTGCTGTCGTCAATGATCATTACCTTGATACCCACGCGATCGCACCCTCCGAGCTTGAAGCGGCAACGGGACTACAGGGACGACGCGCGGGCCGTGACGCGTTCCGGCGCCCTGCGATGTAATTTCTGCAATGAGTCGCCTATCGTGATGAATCTGTTAGCACACAGACCGCACTAAATCTATGCATCGGCCCAACGTGCGGTCTTTCTGAAAACTATAGACCATGCTCCATTTCGCGCTCCGGGCGCCCCTGGGACGACGTTCGAGCGCGCCCCGAAGCCGGGCCCCGGGCCGCGGCAGCCTACTGGGCTGCATGATCTATGCCAGCCCTCCTCGTCTGGCCCGCCTACCCCCGAACATATATGCTTTCGCGTCCGCCACCCCGGTGTCGCTCCGATTCGATGGGCCACGCAGACAGGTTTGCCGTTCCGCACCTCACCACCGCCCTGACCGGACCTCTCCTCGAGATCGAGTCCCACCTCCTGGCCCGCCAGCCGGCGATCGAGCAGTGGTTCCGCGGCCAGTGGCAGCGGACGCCGGCCCCGTTCTATTGCTCGGTTGACCTCCGAAACAGCGGCTTCAAGCTGGCCCCCGTCGACACCAACCTGTTTCCGGCCGGCTTCAACAACCTGAACCCGGACTTCCGGCCGCTCAGCGTGCAGGCGGTACAGGCCGAGGTGGAACGAATCTGTCCGGCGGCGCGCGCGGTTCTGCTCGTTCCGGAGAGCCACACCCGCAATGTCTTCTATTACGAGAGCCTGGCGGCGCTGGTCGAAATTCTGACGCTGGCCGGCCTGCAGGTGCGGCTCGGATCGCTGCTGCCGGGCCTGGACGCGCCCCGTCCGGTCGACGTCCCGTCCGGCCGTCACCTGCTCCTCGAACCGCTCCGGCGGGAGGGCGACAAGCTCGTCCTGCCGAATCTCGACCCCTGTTTCGTGCTCCTCAACAACGATCTGTCCGGGGGACGCCCGGAGATCCTGGAAGGGCTGGCGCAGCCGGTGGTCCCGCCGCTCGCCCTCGGGTGGAGCAACCGGCGCAAGTCGGCCCATTTCACGCACTACCGGCGGATCGCCGCGGAGTTCGCCGAGATCATCGGAATCGATCCCTGGCTGATCGAACCCTTGTTCCGCAACTGCGGGGAGATCGACTTCCAGAAGCGGGCCGGCGAGGACTGCCTGATCGAGAACGTCGCCACCGTGCTCGAGGGCGTGCGGGCCAAGTACCGGCAGTACGGCATCGACCAGGAGCCGTTCGTGATCGTGAAGGCCGACGCCGGAACCTACGGCATGGCCATCATGACCGTGAAGCATCCCGACGAGGTTCGCGAGCTCAACCGCAAGGAGCGCAACAAGATGGCCCGCATCAAGGAAGGCCAGCCGGTCACGCAGGTGCTGGTGCAGGAAGGGGTCTACACCCAGGAGACCTGGGGCGCCGAGAACGCCTACGCCGAGCCGGTGGTCTACATGATCGGACACTTCGTGGTCGGCGGCTTCTACCGCGTGCATACCGAGCGCGGCGACAACGAGAACCTGAACGCCCCGGGCATGCATTTCCAGCCGCTCGCCTTCGCCGGCCCCTGCGCCTTTCCGGACCCGACCCAGGAGCCGGACGCCACGCCGAACCGCTTCTACGCCTACGGCGTCATCGCCCGCCTCGCCCTGCTCGCGGCGGCCCGAGAGCTGGACGAAGTCAAAGGCCCGCACCCATGATCAGGCTGGGCGTCGTGATGGATCCGATCGGGGCCCTTCACTATGAAAAGGACTCCACCCTCGCGATGCTCTGGGAGGCCCAGGCGCGCGGCTGGGAGCTGACGTACTTCGAGCAGGGCGACCTCTACCTGCAGGGACCCGAACCGCGGGGGCGGTCGCGGCGGCTGACGGTATATAAGGATAAGGCGCGGTGGTATGCGCTCGAAGAAGAGGCGGACATCCCGCTTTCGGCTCTCGATGTCCTCCTCATGCGCAAGGACCCGCCCTTCGACCTCGAATACCTGTACACCACGCACGTCCTCGAGCTGGCCGAGGCGCTCGGGGTTCTCGTCGTGAATCGGCCGCGCAGCCTGCGGGACGCCAACGAGAAGCTGTTCGCGCTGCGTTTTCCGCAGTGTATCCCGCCGACCCTGGTAACGCGGGAACCCGCCCGCCTAAGGGCGTTCGCCGCCGAGCACGGCGACATCGTGGTGAAGCCGCTGGATGTCATGGGCGGGGCATCGGTTTTTCGGGTCAGGCGCGACGATCCGAACGGCAACGTGATCTTCGCCACGATGACCGGGAACGGCGCGCGCACGATCATGGCCCAGCGCTTCGTGCCGGAGATCGCCGAAGGGGACAAGCGCATCCTCCTCATCGACGGCGAGCCCGTACCCTATGCGCTCGCCCGCATCCCGGCGCCGGGCGAATTCCGCGGCAACCTGGCGGCCGGCGGCACCGGCGTGGGCGCGCCCCTTTCCGAGCGCGACCGCTGGATCTGCGGGCAGGTGGCCCCGGCCCTCAAGGAGCGCGGCCTGCTCTTCGTCGGCCTCGACGTGATCGGCGATTACCTCACGGAGATCAACGTCACGAGTCCCACGTGCATCCGTGAGCTCGACAAGCTCTACGGGCTCAACATCGCGGCCGGCCTTCTCGACGCCGTTTCGGCCCGGGTGACCCACTCCCGTTCGCGCTCCGGTTCTCTAAAATAGGGCCAGGACCGGACTGCAGAGACCCGTGACGAGCATCACCGCCAGCGGATCCCACCTCTCGACGAGCGACCGGCTGGGCGTGGCGGCCTTCGGCTCGCTCATCCTGCACATGGTCGTGATCCTGGGCGTCACCTTCGCCCTGCCGAAGCTCCGGCCGCTCGAGGGGCTGGCGACGCTGGAGATCACGCTGGTCCAGTCGAGCACCGAGCGGGCGCCCGACAATCCCGAGTTCCTGGCGCAGGCCAATCAGGACGGGGGCGGCGATTCCGACCGGCCGGAGATCGCCCGCAACCCGCTGCCCGTCCGCGAAGTGAGCGACCGCTCGCGCGTGATCCCCACGGCGAGACCCAAACCGCAGCGCCGGGTCACGGCGAAGCAGGAACGGCACGACCTGATGACGCAGCCCCGTGCGGAAGCCAGGATCGCCGCCCCCGAGCCGGAACCCGAGAAGAAGGAACCGCAGACGGCGCCGCCCGAAACCGGGCTGCTCGCGAGCGCGGACAGCCCGGAGCGCGCCCGCCTCAACGCCGAGATCAGCCGCTTCTGGGAGGAGTACCAGAAGCGGCCGAAGCGCAAGTTCCTGAACGCGCGCACCCAGGAGTACAAGTACGCGGCCTACATGGACGCGTGGCGCGCCAAGGTCGAACGCATCGGCAACCTCAACTATCCCGAGGAGGCGCGCCTGCGCCGGATCACCGGCAACCTGGTGCTCGACGTCGCGCTCAATCCCGACGGGAGCCTCCACAACGTCGCGATCCGCCGCTCGTCCGGGCACAAGCTGCTCGACGACGCCGCGATCCGCATCGTCGAGCTCGCCGCGCCGTTCGCGCCGTTCCCGCCGGACATCCGCGCGGAGGCCGACCTGCTGCACATCACGCGCACCTGGAAGTTCAACGAAACGCTGCTCGCGTCGGATTGAGCCGGGCGGGCAAGCCCACAGTGGAAGCACAGGTAGCGCCTTCAGCTTGAAGCGCCCTCCCCCCTGCCAGATACTATCCGCATGCGCTCGGACGCCACGTTCACGAATCACTTCCTCATCGCGATGCCGAGCCTCGCCGACGTGAACTTCTACCGCACGGTCACCCTGATCTGCGAGCACTCGAGCGACGGCGCGATGGGAATCGTCATCAACCGCGCCACCGACCTGCGCCTGCGCGACATCCTCGAGCAGCTCGAGCTCGAAGCGCTCGAGGAGTCCGTCGCCGATCAGCCGGTCTATCTCGGCGGACCGGTGCAGAACAACCGCGGCTTCGTGCTGCACGAACCGCTCGGCCGCTGGGAGTCGACCCTCCCCATCAGCGACACGCTCGGCGTCTCCACGTCGCGCGACATCCTCGCGGCGATCGCCGAGAACCGGGGCCCCGACCGTTACCTCATCGCCCTCGGGTACGCCGGCTGGGCCGCGGGGCAGCTCGAGCGGGAGATCAGCGAGAACTCCTGGCTCTCGGGCCCCGCCAACCGCGAGATCGTCTTCGACGTGCCCCTCGAGCGGCGCTGGGTGGCGGCCGCCGGGCTCGTGGGGGTCGACCTCTCCAATCTCTCCTCCGAGGCCGGCCACGCTTGACGGCCGGGGTCTATCTCGGCTTCGACTTCGGCAAGAAAGACACGGGCGTGGCGGTCGGCAGCCGGCACACCCGGCTGGCGGAGCCGCTGGCCGTGCTCAGGTCGCAAGGCGCGGAACCGGACTGGGCCGCCCTCGACCGCGTGGTGCGCGAGTGGCGTCCCGAAGGGCTGGTCGTCGGGCTGCCCCTCAACATGGACGGCAGCGAGAGCCCGATGACGCGGGCGACCCGCGCGTTTGGTACCCGGCTTGCGGCCCGCTACAATCTGCCCGTGCACTGGGTCGACGAGCGGCTCTCCTCCCGCGTCGCGACCGACACGCTGCTCGAGGCCGGAGTCCCCTTGAAGCGCCACAAGAAACGGATCGACAAGATCGCCGCGCAGACGATACTCCAGGCGTTTTTGAACGAGACCCGGCAACCGTGAACCCCGCTCTCGACATCGAGGCCGCCATCGAGCGCATGGCGCAGTCCCTGCACGGTCTGCTCAAGCGGCAGCCGGTCATGGTCGGCATCCACACCGGGGGCGTCTGGGTGGCCGGCCGGCTGCACAGGAAGCTCGGCCTCGCCGATCCGCTCGGGACCCTGGACATCTCCTTTTATCGCGACGACTTCACGCGCATCGGCATGAACCCGCAGGTGAAGGCGTCGAACCTGCCGGTCGCGATCGACGACCGCCACGTGATCCTCGTCGACGACGTGCTGCACACGGGACGCACCATCCGCGCGGCGCTGAACGAGATCTTCGACTACGGCCGACCGGCCTCGGTCACGCTCGCCGTGCTCATCGAGCGGCCCGGGCGCGAGCTGCCGATCGAGGCGCAGGTGGTGGGCGAACACGTCAAGCTCGCCGCCCGCCAGCACGCCAAGCTCGTCGGCGGCCCGGACAAGCTCGAGCTCACCATCCAGGAGACCGGCGGATGACACAGGGCCTGCAGTTCGACAGTCAGGGGCGGTTGAAGCATTTCCTGACCATCGAAGGCCTTTCCCGTCGCACCATCCTCGAGATCCTCGATACCGCCGAATCCTTCATCTCGGTCGGCCAGCGCGAGATCAAGAAGGTGCCGCTGCTGCGCGGCAAGACGGTGGTCAACCTGTTCTTCGAGGCGAGCACGCGCACGCGTACGACGTTCGAGATCGCCGCGAAGCGGCTTTCGGCCGACGTCATCAACCTCGCCATCTCCACCTCGAGCACGAGCAAGGGCGAGACGCTGCTCGATACCGTGCGCAACCTCGAGGCCATGCACACCGAGCTCTTCGTCGTGCGCCACAGCCTGGCCGGCGCCGCGCACCTGATCGCGAGCCACGTGCCGCCGCACGTGCACATCATCAACGCCGGCGACGGCGCCCACGCGCACCCCACGCAGGCGATGCTCGACGTCTTCACGATCCGCAGCCACAAGGGCGAATTCGAAAAGCTCAAGGTCGCGATCGTCGGCGACATCCTGCATTCGCGCGTCGCGCGTTCGCAGATCCAGGCGCTCAACGCGCTGGGCGCGGCCGAGGTGCGCGTGATCGCGCCGAAGACGCTGCTCCCGACCGCCGTCGAGCGCCTGCGGGTCGTGCCGTACAGCGACATGCGCCGCGGCCTCGAGGACGTGGACGTGATCATGATGCTGAGGCTCCAGCGCGAGCGCATGCGCGGCGCCCTGATCCCGAGCGAGCAGGAGTACTTCCGCGTCTACGGGCTCACGCCGGAGCGGCTGGCGCGGGCCAAGCCGGATGCGATCGTGATGCACCCGGGACCGATGAACCGCGGCCTCGAGATCGACTCCGCGGTGGCCGACGGGTCGCAGTCCGTGATCCTGCCGCAGGTCACGAACGGCATCGCCGTGCGCATGGCGATCATGGCCCTCATTCTCGGGCCGCCGGCGGAGGTCCGGCCGGCCGCGCGGCGCGGAACGAGGGCCACGGCATGAGCCTGCTCGTCCGCGGGGGACACCTGGTCGATCCGGCCAACCGGATCAACGGCAAGCGCGATCTCTACATCGACGGACGCGGCTTCGTCGCCGGCGTCGGGAGCGCGCCCGACGACTTCAAGCCGCGGCGGGTCATCGAGGCGGACGGCCTCGTCGTCTGCCCGGGGCTCGTCGACCTGCGCGCGCGGCTGCGCGAGCCCGGCCTCGAGTACAAGGCGACGCTCGAGAGCGAGCTGGCCGCGGCGGTCGCCGCCGGCATTACCACGCTCTGCTGCCCGCCCGATACGAACCCGGTGATCGACACGCCGGCGATGGCGCAGATGATCCAGTCGCGCGCCTGGCGCTACGGGCTCGCGTTCATCCATCCCCTCGGCGCGCTGACGCGCGGCCTCCAGGGCCAGCAGCTCACCGACATGGAGTCCCTCGACGAGGCCGGCTGCGTGGCCTTCACCAACGCGCTCAAGCCCATCACCGACTCGCTCGTCATGCGCCGGGCCATGGAGTACGCGGCGAGCTTCGACCTGACGGTGTTCCTGCACTCGGAAGACCCGTGGCTGAAGGGCGTCGGTTGCTGCCACGAGGGCGAGGTCGGCATGCGCCTGGGGCTGCCGGGCATCCCCGAGGCCGCCGAGACGGCCGGCGTCGCGCGCGACCTCGCGCTCATCGACCAGACGCGCGTGCGCGCGCACTTCTGCGGGCTCTCGACCGCGCGCGCGGTGCAGATGCTCGGCGAGGCGCAGCGCCGCGGACTGCCGGTGACCGCGGACGTCACCGCGCACCACCTGCATCTCACCGAGCACGACCTCGAGGGCTTCAACACGCAGGCGCACGTGCTGCCGCCGCTGCGCAGCCGTCGCGACCGCGACGCGCTCCGGCGCGCGCTCAAGGGCGGCGCGATCGGCGCGATCTGCTCGGACCACCAGCCGCACGAGCCCGACGCGAAGCTCGCGCCCTTCAGCGACTCCGAGCCCGGCATCTCGGCGCTCGAGACGCTGTTGCCGCTGACGCTCAAGCTCGTGGACGAAAAGCTGCTCGCGCTGCCGGAAGCCGTCGCGCTCGTCACGAGCAGGCCCGCGGACATTCTCGGCATCGATGCAGGACGACTGAGCGTCGGGTCGACGGCGGATGTCTGCGTCTTCGATCCGAACGAGCGCTGGACGCTGACCGGGCAGGCGATCGTCTCGCGCGGCCACAACTCGCCTTTCCTCGGCCGCGAGTTGAAAGGCCGCGCGACGCACACGATCGTGGGCGGGAAAATCGTCTACGAACGGGAACGCTGAAGCGCCGGCGCCGGCGCGGTCGCCATCCCCGCCCGCCGGAACGACCCGCGTGCCGGGCGGCTCAGGTGTCCTTCCCGCCGAAGCGCCAGGCCAGGCCGAGCAACCAGGTCACATCGGTCTCCGGCTCGCTGACGCCCCGCTTGACGCCGAAATCGACATCGAAATCCTCGGAGACGGAGTAGATTCCGCCGAGTATCAGGAAGGACGAGTTGTCGTCGACGCCCCGTTCCGGCGCCGTCAGGGTTCCGAGATCCGCAACCAGCAGCCAGTCCTCCTTCACGGCATACGTCAAGGCAAGGGAGGTGTGGTGTAGCACGTTGCGCTCGTCGTGGACGTTGCGGTTACGCAGGTATCCGATATGAATGTGGTAGCCCCACGGATTGTTGTCGAACGACGTCACGAGGAAGAGGCTGTAGTTGAACTCACCCGCCCCGAGACCCTTGTCTTCGTCCCCGGTCGCGAACGTCACGCCGGGTTTGACGGCGACGCTCACATTTCCCTTCTCGAAGAATCGCCACTTGGCGTCCAGCCCGACGTCGCCCAGACCGCGGTCCGTCGTGCGCAGGCCGTTCTCCTGCACGACGTTGCGCGTATGGGGAACGGTGAGCAGCACGTCGAGATCGTCGCGCAGGCCGTAGGACAGCACCGCGGCCCGATCGAACGCGTCTTCGTGCAAGCCCCGCTCCTCCTCGTGTCCCAGCTCGGCGACCAGCTCGAGCTGGAAGCGTCCCTTTCCCTGCGTGCCGGTATCCTCGGTGATGAGCGGATGGGCGCCGAACGCGGGCAGCGGGAGGCCCGGCGCCAGGGCGGCGGCCAGGGCGAGCCGCACGGCGATCCGGGACCGGAACGACCGGAGCGTCATGACGGCGTCGGTTGCGAGCGCGCCGAGGGACATGGACATGCACACGACCGGTAGGGTTGCGGAAAGTCCGACGGTCCACTGTAAGGACCTGCCCACACCGATTCCAAGACTTTGCGGTTATCGAATCGATAAGGCCTGACTATGAGCGCGAACCCGGAAGCCGAACCGCCGGGAAGCGCGCCGCGGGACGGATCGGCAGAAATCGAATCTGCTCCGGTAACCGAAGGTTCTGTGGTTGCGATTCCGAGAAACGAATGCCCGAAAAATCCCGTGCACCCTGAGGCGCGGGTTTCGGGGTCGATATCGGGTTTGGGGTGCACGTCGGAGGCACGGGGACTGCTGAAGCGGGCGGCGGGTGCGGGTGGGAACCGCGGCCCGTGAGCGGGTGCGCTGCGCCAACAAGAAACCCACCGAACACGCCCCGGTCGCGCCCGATCAGGCCGGCCAGCTCACCTCGATGATGCGCCCGCCGGGGACGCGACGATGGACCTGCATGCGGCCGCCGGACAGCGCCGCGCGCTCCTGGATCGTCGCCAGGTCCACGCGCTGCTCGGCGCTCTCGCCGGTCGCCCGCGACGGGCATGCGTAAGCGTCGTCCTCGATGCGCAGGCGAATCACGCCGGCGGTCTCCTCGAGCTCGAGGCGCACGTGGTGCGCGTCCCCCCGTCGAACAATGCCGGCCAGCGTTTCCTCCAGGATGCGGTAGATGATCACGCGCAGCGGCCCCGGCACCTGCGGCTCCGCCGGCCCCACGCGGCACTCGATGGTGATCTGCGGGTGGGCGCTCTGCAGTCGCCGGCAATACCATGTGATGGTGTTCACGATGCCCAGCTCGTCCAGGCTCGGAGGACGCAGCTCCAGGGCGAGCCCGCGCACCTCGTCGATCGCCTCTTGCAGGAACGGAACGAGATCGTTGACCGAGTCGGCGGCCTCCCTGGCGCCCTGGCGGCCGAGGCGCACGGCCGCTGTCTCCACCCGTGCCTTGACGCCCGTCAGCGTCTGGGCGACGCCCTCGTGCAGCCCGCCCGCTATCCGTCGGCGCTCGTTCTCGCCGGCGGTGAGCAGCTTGGCGGAGAGCAGCTCGAGCGTGTGCGTGCGCTCCCGGATGACGCCCTGTTGCTCCTCGATGGTCGCCTGCAGCCGCCGGAACACGAACACGAGCGCGCCGTAGAGCAGCAGCAGCACCAGAGCGGCTCCGCCGAGCACGAGGATCTCCGCGTGTTCCGCCTCGTTCACGAGCGAATTGACGTCGGAGTAGATCTCGAAGACGCCGAGGACCGGCGCGGTCGGGCTCGCGCGCACCGGCAGGTACGTCTGGACCAGATTGTCGTCCTCGGTCACCGCATCCAGGGCGTTGAAGCTGTCGCGGTAGATCAGCTTGCTCTTCACCTCCCCGCGCACCGCCGCCACGACTCCGACGTTATCGCGCTGGTCGCGCGCGATCTGGTCGGTGCGGGTCGAGTAGACGACCACGCCGCGGCGATTGTAGATCTTGATGCGCCGGATGGTCGTATCGCGCAATGCGCCCTGAATGGCCTGGTCGAGCCGCGCGCCCGGCGGGCGGTAGACGTAGTCGCGCGCGTCCACGTCGGCCACGGGACGGAGATAGTCGAGGAGGTGCGGCTGAATGGCGTTGAGCGCCGTCTGGGCGAGCGCGGCGTTGCTGCGCTCGCCGAGCTGCACGATGCCCCGGATGGCGACATGGCGGTACAGCAGCGCGAGCGCCGTGGCGGCCAGTACGATGATGACGAGGCTCGCGATCGAAAAGTGACGCAGGATCGCGGAGCCGGGCGCTCGGCGCTCCATCCTCGCCTCCCTCTTCCCCCTCGTTACCGGGCAACCAGCCCGTTCTCGATCGCGAAGGTCGTCAGCGCGGAAACGTTGTGCAGGTCGAGCTTGCGCATGAGGTTGGCCCGGTGCTTCTCCACCGTCTTCGCGCTCACGCACAGGAACGTGGCGATCTCCTTGTTGCGATAGCCCTCGGCGATGAGCTTGAGCACCTCGCGCTCCCGCACGCTCAGCACCTCGCTGCGCGACTGCACCTGGACCGCGCTCCCGTTCAGGTAGCGGTGCACGATGGTCTCGGAGACGGCCGGGGTGAGATAGAGCCGTCCGGCCGACGTGGCGCGGATCGCCGCCATGAGCTCGGCCTTGGAGGCGTCCTTGAGCACGTAGCCGTCTGCGCCCGCGTTGAGCGCGGCGCGGATGTACTCCTCGGTCTTGTGCACGGTGAGCGCGAGTATCTTCACCTCCGGATGACGCCGCTTGATCTCGCGTATGGCGGCGAGACCGTCCATCTTCGGCATCGAGAGGTCCATGAGAACGAGATCCGGACGCAGCGACCCGATGCTGCGCAGCGCGGAGAGGCCGTTGTCGACCTCGCCCACGACCTCGATACCGGCATCGAGCATCAGCAGCGCACGCAGGCCGTCGCGCAGGATCGTGTGATCCTCGGCCAGCATGATGCGCAGCTTCTGCGTCATTTATTTCTTCTTGGTTCTGGGAGGGATGCTTTTGGAATCGTTATTGGGCCCGATATTCGCACAGGCCGGGCGCCCGGATAGTAGGGAAATACCCCATTCTCGAAGGCGTCCCGTCGGCGGAAGCCCGCCGAAACATCCCGGTTTTCAGGCCGCACCGCCGGCCCACGGCCAGACCGCCCTCAGCAACGTGCCCCGGTTTCCGTTGGAGGTGACGCTCAGGACGCCACCCGAGGACTCGACGCGTTCCTGCATGCTCGTGAGCCCCAGCCCGCGGGCGGTGCCCTCGCGGCACGCGGCGGGCGCCGGGTCCAGGCCGCAGCCGTCGTCGCGGACGGTGAACTCGATGCGTTCTCCCGCCTTCTTGAGATTCACCCAGACGCGGCTCGCGCCGGCATGCTTGGCGACGTTGTTCAGCGCCTCCTGCAGGACCCGGTAGATCGCGGTCTTCAGGCCGACCGGAACCTGCTGCTCGGTGATCGCGATGTCCACGTCCAGCTCGATGTGCCGGTAGACGTCCCGAAACTCCCGGCAGAACCAGGCGATGGTCGGCAGAATGCCGAGGTCGTCGAGCGTGGAGGGACGCAGGTCCATCGCGATCCGGCGTACGTCCTCGACGACGGACTGGATCCGCTCCACCGCCGCCTGGAAGGAAGCGAGATCCGCGGAGTTCAGGCGCCCTTCGATCATCGCGATCCCGCTCTCGACGCGGAACTTGATGGCGCTCAGCGACTGGCCCACGCGGTCGTGCAGCTCGTAGGCGATGCGCTTCCGCTCCATCTCCTGGGCCGCGAGCAGCTGCGCGGACAGGAGCCTGAGCTCGCACTTCGAGCGCCGCAACGCGCGTTCGGTCTGCCGGCGTTCCGTGACGTCGGTGACGATCACGCAGTAACCGCGCGACGGCTCGTCGTCCGTCGGCAACGGCAACAGCGACATGTGCGTATGGATGCGCCGCCCTTCCCTCCCCAGCCACTCGGCCTCGCAGCGGCCGCCCCGGGCGTAGCGGCCCTCCGCGAAACGAGAGCGCAGGTCGGCCGCGCAGGGCCGACTGAGGAGCTCGTACACGATCGTTCCCAACAGCTCGTCGCGCCGGTAACCGAGCATGCGGCAGAGCGCGCCGTTGACGTCCCGCAGCCGTCCTTCCTCGTCCTGCAGGGCGAAGCCATCGCTCATGTTTTCCGCGAGCAGTCGGTATTTGGCTTCGTCCGATCGAAGCGTTCGCTCCGGGCGCACGGGCGGAAGCCGCTCGAGGTCCCCTTCGCGCTGCTCGGGCCGCGGGAAAGGAACGGCCTCGCGGTCGTGCCGGTGCGCCTGCGGTTCCGTCCGGCCGGACGACAGGTCTTGCGGGAGCGGGACGGCGAGGGATGGAAAAGGTGGACCGACGTGTTGCAGAGGCAGCGCGCCCGCCGGCGCGCCCGCCCGCTGGACGTCAGGAGGCAAGCCCAGTGGCTGTTTCATTATTGTTGCGCTCCCCCTCGCTACGCTCGTTATTGTTGTGCGACCCGAGCCTTCGCGTCGCTTCACTGGCGCCCCGGTACGACCGGCCGGAGCCCGCGCAACCCCGATCGCGCCGCTTAATATGCTCCCCGATCGGGACCGAGGGGAAGTGGGTTTTCCCCTACGCCGGCGCCGGGCGGGCGGCGGGAGGGCCGGCTCAGCCGACGATGCCTTCCACCAGGCTGATGATCTGTGAGGGTGAGGTCGAGCTTTTCGGAAGGAAGTGGTTGGCGCCGTACTGCGTCGCCGCATCGCGGTATTCGGGGAGGTCGTGGTTGGTCACGACGATGATGGTGACTGCCGGGTCCCGGCCGCGAAAGGTGCGGGCCAGGTCGAGCCCGTTCCCGTCCGCCAGCTGGATGTCGAGGAAGACGCAATGCGGCTTGAACAAGGTGAAGCGGGCGAGGCCTTCCCGGCAGCTCGTCGCCGTCGCGACGTCCATCGACGCAAAGCGGCCCCTCAGGAGCTGTGCGAGAAATCCGCAGAACTCCTCATTGTCGTCGATGATGAGGGCGCGCTGCATCCTGACTCCTATATACGTGAGCGCGCCTTCGCGCGTCAGCCCGCCCGACGGGTTCGTACGACCGGCGGTCGCACCGCTTTGCGGCGAAACCGAAAACGGGCTCGTCTCAAGAATCGGGCAACCCCTTGATTTCCCGGTAGCGCGCCAGCACCGCCGGCACGTAGCGAAGCGTTTCCTTATACGGCGGGATCCGGTAGCCGCGATCGATCACGGCGCGCTCGCCCGCGTTGTACGCGGCAAGGCTCAGCGCGACGTCATTGTCGAACCGGGCGAGCAGATCGCGCAGGTAACGCGCGCCCGCGCGAACGTTCTCACCGGGATCGAAGGCGTCGGAGACGCCGTAACGCCGCGCGGTTTCGGGCATGAGCTGCATCAACCCGACGGCGCCCTTCGGCGACACGGCGCGCGGGTCGTAGGCCGATTCCGTCGCGATCACCGCGTGCAGGAGTGCGCTGTCCAGCGTGTACTCGCGGGCCGCTTGTTCCACCAGCGCGCGATAACGCTCCCCGCGCGCCGACAGCGCGACCGGGAAGGATCCGGTCCCGTGCGGCCACCGCGTGTGCGACGTCGGCGTGGCGGCGCGCGCGACCGCCCCCTGGGCACCGTCGCCGGCGGGGGGCGGAACGCCGCCGGTCGGGGCAGGCGGGAAAGCCGCGACGCTCTGGCGGGCCGCCGGGACGTCCTCCTCGACATCGAGCAGGAAGGCACACATCACTCCTCCGATCAGCGCCAGGGCGGCGGACACCGTCCTCATTGCCGTGGGTCATCCCGGTCTTTCCTGTTGTTTACGCCTGGCTCCATGAGGGGGACAGTGGGTGCGCACCGACTCGCGCGTACTGTGTTCACCCACCGGCAGGGTGACGCCTGGGCGCGCGCGTGCGCGCACCGCGGTACGCGCGCAAGGCCGTCCGCGCGTGCGCGACAAGGAGGACCGATCGCGGTCGTGCGGGCGGACGCGGCGACGGGCGGCGTCCGCCGCGCGTCAGGCCATCGTCTTCGGCCGGAGACGGAGCAGGACGAAGAGCCCCGAGGCGAGGAGGCACAGCGCCGACGGAATGGGCACCGGCGTGAAGTTGAGCGTCCCCTTCAGCATGTCCATTTGCGTGAAGGAATCGAAGAGCACGAACTCGTCGCCGCCGGCGATCCACAGGTCGAGACCCGGCTCGGCATCCGTCCTGTAGAAATCGAGGCCGACCGCCGCGCCATCGTTGAAATAGGCGAGCGGAAAACCGGATCCGTACAGATCGTCGTCCGTTTCATAGAACGTGTACGGGCCGAAGTTGAGGGTCAGGCCGGACGGCGGGAGGTCGAGGGCGATCGCCTCGAAACCCGTTCCGGAGACGCCGTCGGCGACGAAGACGCCGTTGATGGGGCTACTTAGCGTAAGCGCACCGCCGTACGCCGTATCGATGAAATCGATCGAGCCGGTGATGTTGATGGCGATCGTCGCGCTCCATGCATTGGCGGCGAGCACGAGCCACAGAACCAATCCGAAAATGTACTTGTCCAGGTACTTGCGCATCTTGATATCCCCCATTCCGGCCTGTCGACGAAACGCCGGTCAGACCGCTATGCAAGAGCAGGACGCCGCGAGGCAGGAGTCGTCGGAATGGGTAATCCGCATGGGAGCAACACCTACCGCGCGGTAGGGATTCGCCCCAGAACCGCGCCCGACCCGACGAGCGCGCGACTACGGGCCGCGCGTCGGCGCGGTCTCGGAACCTTCGAAGCCGCTCACCGTCACGCTGCCCGGGTCGCCCCCCACCCGGGTCCGCGTGAGGAAGAACAGACCCCGGCTCTGGTTCCATCGCATCCAGGTGTGGCCCTCGAGGACGAGGTACGCGCGGCGGCCGTGGGCACTGGTCGCCTCGACGAGAAGGGTGTCGGTTCCGCCGTCGTACCGCGCCGTCAGGATCTCGATGGTCAGGTCGTGGCCGTTGCAGTCCTGGTCCACGCCGTCGTGCTTGATCTCCTGCGCGCCCGGATGGATGGCGGCGTCGCCGTCGTTGCAGTCCACCGTCGAGGCGTAACCGTCGGCGTCCGCGTCGATGACGGCGGGGTCGTCCTCGAGCACGGTGAGCACGGCGCCCGCGGGACTTCCGAGCGTCGCCCCGCCCGTCGGCCTGCCGAGCGTCACGTTCAGCGTCTCGTCGCCCTCGTGGGCGCCGTCATCGAGGAGCGTGACGACGAAGCTTCGGGTCGTCTCGCCGTCGCCGAAGATCAGCGTGCCCGAGGCGGCGACGTAATCGGCTCCGGCGGTCGCGGTGCCGTCGGCGGTGGCGTAATCGACCGTCACCTCGCCCGCCGAGCCGCCGGCGCGCACCACGGTCACCGTGACGCTCCCGCCGCCCTCGCCGGCGCTGTACTCCGCGGCGCCGAAGCGCAGCTGCCCGGGCGCCGGCGAGCCGGCGTTCGACACGAGCCAGTCGTAGGCCGCCTTGAGGTCGAGCAGGCCCGCGCCGTAATCGTTGTCCGCCCCGGGAGCGCCGAGATCGACCGCGGTCTCCTCGACGGCGGACTCGAGCAGCGACACGGTCGCGGGAATGCCGCGCGCCGCCATCGCGCCTTTGAGCACGGCGAGGCCCCCGGTGACGTGGGCCGCCGAGAACGAGGTGCCGGTGACCTCGACATAGGAATCCGGAAAGAGGCCGCCCAGCGTGAGGTCGGCGGTGCGCACGCCCGCGCCGGGCGCGACGAGCCGCGGGTACGTGGCGCCGTCGCACGCCGAAGGGCCCCGTCCGCTGAAGCCGCCGACCGTCCAGGAGGCGTCCACCGCCCCCACGGCCGCGGCCCCGGGGTTGTTCGACGCGCTCACGCTCGTGGCCGGTCCGGGTCCGGTGTTTCCGGAAGCGAACACCACCGCGATCTCCGACGCGCGCAGGGCCGCGATGTCGTCCGCGAACTCGGTGTCGCAGACGTTCACCGTGTTCTGCAGGTACCACGAGTTGTTGACGATGTCGGCCGCGTCGTCCGATTCCGGATCGCCGTCGGGATCGAGCGCCCACTGCAGGCCAAGGTGGATCCTGCTGAGCTGCGACTGGCCGCCGTCGTCGAAGATCTTCGCCGCGATCCATCGGGCCCCGGGCGCCACGCCGATGACGCTCCCCCCGGCATCGCCGCCCACGATGAGCCCCATCGTGTGCGTGCCGTGGCCGCTCGCGTCGTACGGGGTCGCATGCTCGCCGTTGGGATCGAACCAGCCGTTCGTTCCGCCGCGCCACTTCGGGCCGATGTCCGGGTGGTCGAGATCGACGCCCGTGTCGAGCGCCGCGACCACGACGCCGGTGCCGTCGTGGCCGTGCTCCCAGAGCTCGGGGGCGCGGATGGCCTGGACGTTCCATTGCGGAGCCGACGAGCCGCCGGCGGCTCCCGCCGGCGCCGCCACGGCGGCGTCGAGCGTGATGCGTTCCACCCCCGGCAGGCGCGCCAGCCTTTCCACCGCCGCCGCGGGGAGCGTGGCGGCCACGCCGTTGATCGTCCAGAGTTGCCTCGGGCGGCCGGGCCCGTCGCGCAGCTCAGCGCGCAGCGAGCTCTCGCAGGCTTCGGCCCGGGTCCTGAGCGCGCGGATCAGCTTTTGCCGACGCACCTTCGTGTCCCGGTCCCGGAATTGCCGCGCGTCGACCTTGCCGCCACACCGGATGATCACGTCGACCGTCTCGCCGGGACCCAGCTTCCCGAGAGCGCCCACGAGCCCGGGGTCGAGCTTGCCCGCCTGCACGACCGGTGCGCACACGAGGCAGGCGAGACCGAGGACGAGAGCGCGAAGCGTGATCGTGCGGGGCTCCCGCATCACTGGACGATCAGCCGCTCGGCCCGGAAACCGCCGAAGGCCACGGTGACGCGGTCGCCGGCACGCGCGTGCTTCCCGGGATTGGCGAATAGCGCCGTGTAGTTGCGCCCGCGCCGGATCTGCTCGGCGGTCGTCACCGAGGAGCGCAGCGAGCCGGCCTTTTCGGTGAACGGCACGCCGAGCTTCGCGCCGGTGCGTTCGACGATCACGTAGGGCACCGGACTGAACCGGCGCTGCACGAGCGGCGCGGCCTTCCGCGGATCGAGCACCTTGTAGCGGAAGTCGAGCGCGTAGCCCCCCGCCGTCAGCCGGATGCCGAGGAGCTTGATGCCCCACGCCCTCTCGAGCGGCGTCAGCTCCCGCTCGAGCGCAAGCAGCTCGCGCGCCTCGCGCGCCGCGGCCTCCTCCCGCGCGGCCGCGAGACGTCGCTCCGTTTCCGGGAGCGCCGACGCGTCGGGCGTCGTCGTGTGGGCACAACCGCCCGCCGCGAGGGCCGCGAGGACGGCGAGGAAGGCTGCGCGCACCGATCTTTCAGTCATGCGTCTGCTCCAGGACGTCGACGGGCATGTCGCGGGGCCCGAGGCCGACAGCGCCCGCTAGAGGCAACCCCTGCACACCACCGACCTGCCGAGGACGGCGCCGCCCGGCGTGCTGAGCACGTCGACGCTGACCACGACACCGGCGAATCCCGGGGTCGGATGATTCGACTGGTCGAAGGTCCATGCGCCGTTCGCGCCGACCACCGCGGTACCGAGCAGCGTCCCGCCGGTGTCGGGCCCGAGAAAGACGCTCACGGTGGAGCCGATCGCCGAGCTCCTTCCTTCCACGCGCCAACGGCTGGATGTCGCCACGTACTCCGCCTTCGTCACGCGGATCTCGCGGGTCACGTTCGCGGTCGCGATGCCGCTCGCGTCGGTGCCGTCGAACGCCTGATAGGTGAAGGGGAAGGTCCCTACCTTTTCCATCGGCCCGTAGCTGAAGGAACCGTCGGGGTTGAGCACGAAGTTCCGGAGGTCCTCGTCCGCGGTGACGAGCTGCGCGGTGAGCGAATCGCCGTCGGCGTCCGTATCGTTCGCGAGCACGCCGGGCGCGGCCACCGCGTAGTTGCCGACGCCGCCGCTATCGTCCGGGTTGTAGGCGTCGTTGGCGGCCACCGGCGCGGTGTTGCCCGGACTGCCCGTCAGGGTCGCGTTCGTCGTGGCCGGGGCCGAGTCGGCGTAGCCGTCGTTGACCACGAGCGTCACGACGAAGCTCGTGCCGCTGCCCTGCACGTAGGTGTGCGTCGGCGTCGGCCCGGTCCCGGTGTTACCGTCCCCGAAGTTCCAGCTGTACGTCAGGGGATCGCCGTCGGCGTCGCTCGACGCCGTCCCGTCGAAGGTGATCGTGGTGGAGTTCGAGGCATACGGCCCGCCCGCGTTCGCCACCGGCGCCGTGTTGTCGGTCACCGTCGCGCTCGTCGTCGCCGGGGCCGAATCCTGATGGCCGTCGTTCACCGTGAGTGTGACCGTGTAGACGCCGGCCGCCGCATACGCGTGGCTCGGGGCCGCGCCGGTGCCGGTGTTGCCGTCGCCGAAGTCCCACGCATGCGCGAGCGGCTGTCCCTCCGGATCGGACGAGGCCGCGCCGTCGAACGCGACCGCGAAGCCGGTTTTGCCCGTATACGGCCCGTTCGCGGCCGCGGTCGGCGCCTGGTTGACCGCCACGGTCGCCGTCGCGTTCGCCGGTGCGGAATCGACCGTGCCGTCGTTCACGGTCAGCGTGACGGTGTAGACGCCCGGCGCCGCGTAGGCGTGGCTCGGCGTCGTGCCGGTGCCGGTCGCGCCGTCGCCGAAATCCCAGCTGTACCCCAGCGGGTCGCCGTCGGGATCGCTCGAGCCCGAGCCGTCGAACGCGATCGGCAGGCCGGCGATGCCGCCGTAGGGCCCGCCGGCGTTGGCGATCGGCGCCGTGTTCCCGCCGGCCGGCGCGACGGCGAGACAGGTCTGCATGCCGCCGTTCATCTCGGCGGCGTCGGTCAGGCTCAACCGGCGCTCGAGGATCGCGAAGTCGCCCGCGTAGCCCGGCGTGAAGACGATGTCGCGCGTCGAGCCGGGCATGAGCAGAGTCTGGTACTGGCGCTGCGCGTGGCCGTAGACCCTGCCGCCCTCGGCGACGACGTCCACGTGCGATCCGATCATCAGGGGCGCGAGCTCGCGCAGGCCGGCGTTGTAGAGCCGCAGCAGCACGCGCTCGCCCTCGGTGCCGGCGGCGAAGCAGTCGCTGTTCGCGGGATCGATAGAAAGATCGATCGGGAGGCCGTCGATGTCGTAGCCGTGGAGCAGGAAGTACTTCGGGCTGTAGTAACGCGTGCTCGTCGGCGCCGGCGGCGTGCCGTACGCGCCGGTCGCGACGGCTTCGTGCAGAACGGGGTCGACCTCGCTGTAGTAGAGATCGTGCGAGGCGGCGTAGGGCACGCCGGGATAGGCCTCCCCGGCGGCGGCGTCACGCACGGCCGCGCCGTACAGGCCCATCTGCACCTGCACCTGCGGATGCGTGCCGCTCTGGTAGGTGTACGTCCCGGCCTGGAACGGATTGCCGCGAAAGTTGTTCCAGATGTAGACCTGGCGTCCGCCGTTGGCGGCCGCCTCGCGCCCGAAGGAACGCACGCGCGCGCTCGCGCTCGGGCGCGGGCCCGTGGTGCCGTCCAGCCAGGTCGGCCCGTTGTTGTTGAGCGCGGTGAACGGCATCTCCTGTCCGGGGATCACGATCGAGGTCGGAGCCGGCAGGCCGTTGCTCAGAAAGACGCGCAGCGCGTTGCCCGCCTCGGCCGGCGCCACCGTGAGCTTCGGCCCGGGCACGGTCGGCGAGGGCAGCGCCGTGATGCACGCGAGCCGCGCGGCGAGCCCCGTCGTCGCATAGCAGGCGCCGCCCGGGTCCTCGACGTATCCCCACATCGGCACGGTCGTGCCGTCCGGCATCGTCATGTCGAACGGCTTGGCGGCGAGGTAGTAGTCCACCGCCGCCGCGGGTCCGGCGGCGAGACCCAATGCGCCGAACAGCAGCAGGCCGGGGAGCCGGAATGTTCTCGTCTGTTGTCCAGTAGGCATGATTCGTTCCTCCCCAGCTCAGGGAATCGGCGTGCCCGGCGGCTCGATGATGACGAAGGTGAGCATCCCGCCCGGGAAGATGTCGAAATTGGTGAGCTCTTTTTCGTTGTGCGAGTGCCACATGAAGAAGAGGCCGCCGTTCAGGTTCAAACCGCCCTCGCCCGGCGGCAGTTGCCCGAAGTGGCCGAGGAACGGGCTGCCGCTGTACCAGCCGCCGAAGCTCACGTCCTGCAGCCCGGGGAGCACGACCTTGCTGTCCAGCCGCACGCCGTGATAGGCGCAGTCCTCCCCGGTCGCCGGA
This sequence comes from Sulfurifustis variabilis, assembly GCF_002355415.1. Classification (GTDB taxonomy): domain Bacteria; phylum Pseudomonadota; class Gammaproteobacteria; order Acidiferrobacterales; family Sulfurifustaceae; genus Sulfurifustis; species Sulfurifustis variabilis. The sequence goes on from NZ_AP014936.1 coordinate 3,556,417, forward strand.
TCGATGTTGTCCGGACCCGCGCCGGTGCAGGCGTGCGCGAAGCCGGCCTCGTTCGGATCGCCGTAGATGTCCCAGCCGAGGCCCTTGCTCGTCCAGCGGAAGATCGCGTCGATCGTCCCGCCCGGCGTGGGCGTGATGGTGAAGTCCGCGACGCCGAGATCCGGTCCCGCTCCCGGCGCGCTCTCGAGCATGCGGCCGTCGCGCGCGACGATCAGCGAGTGCGCGCCGTGCGGATGGAACGCGTGCTGGTTGCGCCCGAGGTTGACGAGGCGGAGCAGCACCTTCTCGCCCGGGCGCGTGCGCGCCAGCGCGCCGTAGGGCTGGTTGGGGTGCCAGCCGACGTTGTCCGGCGACAGCGTGTCGACGCCGTTGCGGCCGTTGATGAACCAGAAGACCGGAAACGCGGTCGTGTTGTCGATGAGCTCCGGAAAACCGAAGTCCACGAGATCGTGGATGAAGGGATCCATCTCCGAGAGCAGGAAGAGGTACTCGTGGTCGTAGGCGGTGCCGGCGTGCCCGTACGCGGTGCGCTTCGCCGGGTCGCTCTGGTCGAAGCCGGCCGGCCGCACGATGATCGCCCCGTAGAGCCCCATCTCCACCTGCAGCTCGGTGTTCGTGCCGCTGTGGTAGACGTACGTCCCGGGCTGCGCCGCGGTGAACGCGTAGCTCACGGTGTTCGATCCACCGCACGGCGCCGTGTCCTCGGGCGAGCATGCCTCGCGCGTGAGCAGCCCGGGCGCGCCGCCGCTCGCCGTCACCTGGCCCTGGCCGGGGAACACGATCGAGACGCGCTGCGCGAGCTGGTTGGTGAGGTTCACCGTGACGGTGTCGCCCTGGTTGACGATCAGCGTCGGGCCCGGGAGCTGCACCGCGTTCGTGCCGTTGCCGTACGCCCAGATCAGGATGCTGTCGCCGTCGGGCGTCGACAGGCTCGCCGATCCGGTCGTGAGGTCGAACGTGGGCCCCGTGATGCCCGGGACGACCGCGTTGGCCTGGGCCGCGGCGGCGGCGAGCGCCAGCGCGAGACCCGCAACGAGGCGCTTCGCAATAGTCGTCTGCCTGTTCATGTCCGTTCTCCTGTCGGCTGGCGCATCGCCTCAGTTGACGACGATCTCCGTCATGTAACCGCCGTGGTCTTCCTCGTTGTTGCTGAGAAAGTTGAGGTTGGTGGCGTAGAGGAAGTACGTCCCCGGCGCGACGCCGGTGGTGTCGAGGATCACGTCGGTCGACTCGCCGCCGCCGAGGTTCACGACGTTCGTGTCGTAGTACACGTTCTGGCCGACCGTCTGGCCGGGGCCGCGCAGCAGGCGCGCGCCGCGTCCCACCACCCTCATCGGGATGCCGAGCACCGTGACCGTGTAGTGCTGCACGACGCCGAGGTTCGAGAGGCGCAGCAGGATGCGCTGGCCCTGGCTGGCGGTGATGAGCGCGCTCACCGGCTGCGGCGAGGCCTGCGCGTTGTTGTCCGCGCCCTGCGGGTGATCGGCGGGGCACGGCGGCAGATCGGGATCGGCGTTCGGCGTGAGGCAGTCGTGCAGCGCGCCGGCGATCGTCGTGTGCGGATAGCCGCGGCCGTTGATCGTCGGGTACGTGTCGATCATGTCGGCGAAGGGCAGCGGCTGCGTGTCGCGGCTCGCGTCGTGGAACACGTGGTCGAAGGCCTGCAGCTGGATCGCGTACTCGACGTCGAAGGCGGTCGAGCCGTCGCCGTCGTTGTAGACGTAGCCGAGCGGCGCGCCCGCCGGTCCGCCTTCCTTGAGCGCGACCGGGCAGGTCCCGCCCGGGCAACCGGTCGCGTTCTGCTTCGGGTCGACGTAGAGATTGCCGAGCATGCCCATCTGCATGTGCTCGGTGGCCTCCACGTGGCAGTGCCACATGTACGTGCCGGGCTCGACGTTGTTGTAGAAGTACGTGATGCTCGCCTGCTGGTTGATCGCGACGGCGGACTCGGGCAGGCCGTCGAAGATCGCCGAGGCGTTCGGGAAACCGTGGTAGTGCACCGTGTGCGGATCGAAGAGGTCCGGCCGCTGGTGCGTGCCGACGTTGGTGAGCGTGACGTAGAGCTCGTCCTCCTCGCGCGCGCGCAGCGTGGGTGCCGGCGAGTTGGCGCGGAAGACGCCCGTGTCGAGCACGTCGGCCTGCGGGATGCCCGAGACGTTCGAGAAGCTGAAGATGTAGAGCTCGCGGCCGTCGCCCATCGTGACCCAGCCGTCTCCGCCCGTGAGGTGCACGCACTTGACCTGGTCGAGGTCGACGTCGTCGGCATCGAGCGTGTTGCCGAAGAGATCCTTTGCCGGAATGCCGTCGCCGTCCTGATCCTCCGGGCACTGCACGAACACCGCGGCGCCCGCGAGCCCGGGCAGCGCGAGGAGCGCCGCGAGGACAGCGGCCGGTACGAGTCTGGGTCGGGTGCTTGTCATGGTCTCAGTCTCCGTTTCGCCCGAGGGCGACGCGGCGGAAGGCCTCCCGCCCTCCCGCCGCGTCGCCGCTACGGCTGGTACTCGTCCGCGCCGGTGTCCGGCGCCGCGATCGTGTCGCCGTTTCCGTCCACCGGCCGCGCCTGGCCGTCCACGTCCGTGCCCAGCAGACCGCCGGTGGCCGAACCGCTGGGCGGCGCGTCCACGGCGGGCGACGTCATGCCGATGTGGTAGTCGCCCGTCACCCCGAGCGGCGTGTAGTAGACCTGCACGAAGTTGCCGCCCTCGTCCGCGGCGGCGGCCGTCGTGAGCGCGTTGAAATACGGCGCCACGAACTGCGGATCGGCGAACTGGTTGTTGGTGCCCGCGTAGTTGCAGGCCGCCGGATCGGACCCGGGCGCCGCTTCCGTCAGGATCGACTGGACGGGCGCGAGGCAGGCGCCCGCGACGCCGACGACCCCGAGGTCCCAGTACGCGCCGCCCGGGTTCGGGAGCAGGTCGGGCGCGGTGTCGTCGTCCCAGTGGAACGAGCGGTTCTGCCAGAAGATGTTTCGCCGCAGCGCGAGCGGCTGCGACCAGGCCGGGCTGCCGGCGGGCAGCACCGCGTTGAGGCCGAGGCTGTTCGCGCGCGACAGCAGGCCGGCGACGGTCGGCGTGGTCGGATCGCCGAGGCCCCCTTCGAACGCGAACGTGGAGGTCGCGGTGCTGTCGTTGCGCGCGAGGGTGTTGTGGATGATCTGCACCCGCACCGCGTCCTGCAGCGCGATGCCGGCGCCGCCGAGCCCCGAGACGTTGTTGACGATCAGGTTGTTGAACACACGCACCAGGTGCCAGCTGGCGTTGTTGCCGGGGCTCGCGGCGACGTCGTCGCCGTTCACGTTGCGCAGCGCGATGGCGCCGCCGTCGGCGGCCCCGCCGAGGTTGCCCTGGAGCAGGTTGCGGTCGATCGTGACGTTGCCGCTGCCGAGCGTGAGGCCGGAGGCGCCCTGGCCGAACACGTCGGGCTCGCCCGCGACCTCGATGCCGCCGCCCCCGCCGCCGATGCCGAGCCCCGCGCCGGGCTGATCGCCCTGGAATACTTCGTTGAACACGATCGCGTTGCCCGCGATCGTGCCGTTGTCGCTCAGACCGCGATGGGCGATGGCGCCGCCGCCGCTGCGGGCGAAGTTGCCGCACAGGCTGTTGTCGTCGATGCGGTAACCGTTCGCGCCCTGGTAGATCGCGATCCCGCCGCCGGTCTTGTAACTGCCGTTCTCCCGGATCTGGTTGTGGCGGATGTCGACCTGCGGGTTCGGGCTGTCGGCGACCGCGACGCCGCCGCGCGCGAAGGCCACGACGGTCGGGTTGCCGAGGCGGATGCCGCCGCCGAGATTCCCGGCATTGCTCTGCAGGATGTTGTTGCTGACGAGCAGCCGGTTGGCGTAGGCGTTGGCGTAGATCGCCCCGCCGAGATCCGCGAGCGTGATCTTGAAGCCGTCGATGCGCGCCCGCAGCTCGAGGTCCTCGCGGTCGCCCGAGTAGCCGAAGCGGTTGGGCCCGGTCGCCGGCGGCGCGACGAAGATGCCGGGCGCCTCGCCGTCCTTCAGGAAGAACTCCGGCGCCACGCCCACCTGCTCGGGCAGGAGACCGATCACGCTGTCGGCTCGATCGCCGTCGCCGTTCGGATCGGAGAGCTGGCCGATCTTCTGCCGCCACAGCACGAGCGGGTTGGCGAACGCCGGGCCGGCGCTGAAGTGGCTCGCCCAGATCAGCGTGCTGTTGGCGCCCGCGCCCTGGAGCTTCACGCGCTTCCAGACGACGGGCAGCTCGCGGTAGACGCCCGGATCGACCAAGATCAGATCGCCGGCGCTCGCCGCGTCGATCGCCGACTGGATCGTCGGGTAGACCTGGGTCGGGCCGACGCGCAGCACCGCGTAAGGCAACCCGCCGGGCGGCTCGACCGTGACCGTCACGCCCACCTCGGTCGCGTTGCCGTTGTCGCCGCGCGTGACCGAGAGCTGGCCGGTCTCGAGCCCCACGGGCAGGGGGTTCGGAACGTTGACCACGATCTGGCTCGCGCTCCAGGAGGCGATCGCGGCCGGGTCGAAGCAGTAGCTGCCGATGCAGACCGAGCCCTTGACCGGACCGAAACCGACCTCGCGCGTGATCATCTCCGGCTCGGTGGGCGGGTCGTCGGGGAGCCCGTCGTCGTTGGCGTCGCCCGGATAGTCCGGATTGAAGATCCGCAGACTGCGCATCGAGCGGATGCGCAGCGTGTCGCCGGCGCGCACGAAGGCGGGGGCGTTGCCCGCGGTCAGGTTCATCACGTCGCGGATCACCGGCTCGCCCGCGGGCACCTCGCAGCTCAAGGTCTGCTGCAGGGCGCCGACGAACGCCGCCTGGCGGATCACCGGCGTGTCGAGATAGGTCGTGCGCCCCGGCTCGAAGTTGAACGTGTAGCAGGTGGTGCTGTACTGCGTGCGGAAGCGCGGATCGACGACGAACGTGCCCGGGTTCGCGGGATCCTCGATCGGGCCCGGATGGTTCAGGCAGAAGTGGTGCATCTTCGGACCGACGCCGCTCGGCGTCGGCAGATTGATGGCGTAGGTCGACGGCGCGAGCCAGTTGTAGGCGCCCCACTCGTCGCCGTAGGTGCGGATGATCTCGCGGCCGCTGTAGTCGACCACCGAGATGGACATCCACGGCGGTGAAAACTTTTCGGTGAAGCTCGGCTTGCCGGGCGCGATCTCGTTCGCGAAATCGTCGGTGATGAGCCCGACGGCGCGCGCCGCCTTCGGCACGTCGGTGAACAGGAAGAAGTCCGTCGCCGCGTTCTGGCCGGAGCCGAGGTCGACCTTCTTGCGATCGCACAGGGGCCGCGTGTCGCCGGCGAAGGGCGCCGCGTTGTCCGGGCTGTCCGGATCGACGCCGGGCAACGGATTGCCGCCGGCGTCGGTCAGGAAGCTGAAGAGCGGCGGCACCTCGCGCGGCTCGCCCACGCACTTGGCCGGCAGGATCGCCGGGATCGGCGTCGGGCCGAAGTCGACGTTGCGGTCCTCCTCCTTGACGAGCTTGTAGCCGGGCGGCGGGATCGTCTCGACGACGTACGTGCCCGGCACCAGCAGCGGGTCCTCGGGGCCGAAGGCGTAGCCGCCGTCGAACACGCCGGGGCGCACCTGGTTCCAGGTGCGCAGTCCCTCGGCGCACTGCGCGATCGGCACGTCGGCGCCGTGAATCTCGAGCGGATCGACGTCGCCGCGGCAGCCCTCCGGCAGGCTGTCGTCCCAGCTGTCGGTGTGCGCCACGCGGATGGCGTCGCCCAAATCGAACGCGCCGTCGCCGTCGCGGTCGATGTCTTCCGGCCCTTTCGCGCCGCCCTCGGACCAGCCGATCGGGTGGTTGTCGACGTCGGCGTAGACCGGCGTGTACGGGAAGGTCGCGCCGGCGTCCGGATTGCCCGCGGCGTCGACCGGGTCGGGAATGCCGTCGCCCACCTCGCCCGCCGTCGCCTCCGGACAGGCGGGAGAGACGGCCGGGCCGCCGTTCGAGTTGCACACCACGTCGCGGTAGAGGTTCACCTGCACGCGCGGGATGCCGGGCTCCCACTCCTCGCCGGCGGCGAAGCGCGGGTCGTCCTCGGCGCGCGTGGTCGCGTAGAACACGACGCCGGAGATGCCGCCGTTGTTGTTGTACACGCCGTCGCCCGTGGCGGCGTCGGTACATTCGGCAGGCACCTGCGCGCCGGTCACGCAGCGGTCGGTGTCGCCCGGTCCCGGGAAGTCGTCGTAGGGGGCGACGTTGCGGTCGGCCGTGTCGTACGGCGCCTTGCCCCACTGGAAGCGCGTGTTCTGCCCCGCGAAGATCTGGAACGCCTGCGTCAGCACGACGCCCGGCTCGACGCGCAGGTCGGGATCGGTGCTCACGTTCGCCGGGTCGCTGCCGTCGGTGGCCTGCTGCTGCGGATTGCGTTTCCCCTCGCCGAACTCGTCGTCGGTGGTCGGGCCGCCTTCGTCGACCACGAGCTCGAGGCCCGTGGCCTGCAGGCGCGCGAAATCCACCTCGGCCACCTGCCAGTGGAAGAAGGGAAAGATCGCCTGGAACGGCACGAACCCTTCGGTGTCGGTGGGGAACGCCTTGTAGATCGTGCCGTCGCGGAAGCGCAGGTTGACGTTCTGCTCGGGAATGCCCGGCTCGTCGGGGTCGCGCACCGCGTTCTTGTTCAGATCGGCGTAGACGTTGTGCTCGTGCACGCCGAACCACATGGGCGTCGCGACGTTGCCGAGATCGAGCGAGCCGCCGGTGGTCTCCTCGACGATGACCGTGTTGAACGAGATGATGTGCAGCAGCGAGATGTCCCACACCACGAGCTGATAGGTTCCGGGCGGGACGTTCGGGATCGTGAAGTTCCCGGTTTCGTTCTCGCACAGCCCGGCCCACACCGCTTCCGGGAACCCCGCCTCCATCCGGTTCAGGCCGACGAGGCACCGCTCGCCGACGGCCTCGGCCTCGGGCGGAGGACCGTCGAAGAAGGTGATGGCGGGCGGGCGCGAGAGATGGCCCTTTCGAACCTGGCCCGTGACCGTCGTCACCGGCCCGCCCGGCGGCGCGACGGTCGCCAGCCGGTCGAACTCCTTCGTGAAGCCGTAGAACACGTGCCAGAACGGCGGGCCGAACTCCACCAGGAACGGCGGCTCGTTCGGGCGCACCCAGGCGTCGATGGTCTTCGTGCCCTCGATGGTGGTGGTCTGGTGCCACTTCACCGGGTTGCCGCCGGCGTCCGTGGTCGGCGGCTCGATCTCGACGCCGTACTTGTTCGGGGCGAGGTACCTGATCGTGACCTCGCCGTTGGCCGGCGTGATGAAGTCGCCCGCGCCCGGCGCCAGCACGACCGGCTCGCAGGTCTCCGGGTCGAACACGAACGGCTCGCCCGGATCGTGCGCGCCGTTGCCGTTGATGTCCGTGAACTGATAGGTCGTCCCGAGCGTGTTGCCGAAGGCGTCCTGCACGATGTCGCCCCCGACGTCCATGAGCGTGACGGTGAAGCCCTCCATGGTCTCGAGGTACGGGTGCGTCGAGCTCGCGGGATCGATCTCGGCGACGTCCGGCGCGTTGTTGAGCGGCAGGATGTCGTGGAAGACCTTGACGGTGATCTGCGCGGTTTCGATCGGGTTGCGGCGCACGTGCACCGTCGCCGTCTTGTTCGGCTCGGTGGTGATGTCGACCGCCGTGCCGCCCATGTCGAACGTGCCGCTGCACGAGGAACGGTCGCCGAAGGGCAGCACCGAGACGAAATAGCGCCCCGGCGCGAGCGGCACCGGGCCGCCGGGCAGTTCGACCGTGTCGATCGTGGCGGAACTGCCGGTGGATTCGCCTGCCGCCACGACGCGCGCATGACTGCGGTGGATACTGATCGACAGCGAGTTGTTGTTGACGTCGGCGTCGACCGGCTTGTGGACGCCGGGCTCGGGCGGGTGGGTGTTGTCCTCCTCGAGCAGCCACTTGAAGCCGGTCACCGGGTTCCCGTTCTCGTCGACCACGTTGACGGTGAAGGCCTCGGCGGCGCCCGTGACCGCGCCGGTGCACAGCGCCACGGCAACCGCTAGCAGCTTGCTCGCTTTCATGGCTTTTGCTCCCGTCATTGGAATCGCGTGGCGCGGGCCGGTCGGCCGCGCGCGGAGACGCTCCACGCGCGTGCCGTGGCGCCCGTTCGCCGGGCCCGAAGGTCCGTGCCTCCCGATCGCACACTGCTGCGGAGGCTAGCGGTGCGGCAGAAAGAAAACGGGTGAGTGAAGACGGTATTTCAGGGGTAGGGGCGCCCTACTCGGGAGGGGGCGGAGGCAGTATCACCCGACGCAGCCGGGCGAACCCGCGCGTTGGCGCACGGCGAGCGTGGCGTGTACAACGCGCACATGCCGTGCGTGAAGAGAGACGTGCGCCTGCGCGCGCCCTGCCTGTCGGCGATGTGGCTCGCCGTGCTGCTGGTCGGCGCGGCGTCCCCCGTCCCTGCGCTCGCCGACCCGCGGGGCGCGAGCCGCTTCGGCGGCGACTTTACGCTCACCGACCACCACGGTCGGACGTTCTCGCTCGCGGACGCCCGCGGCAAGGTCGTGCTGCTTCACTTCGGCTTCACGTCCTGCGCCGACAGCTGCCCGACGACGATGGTGAAAGTGGCCGCCGCCCTGCGCGAGCTCGGCGCGCTCGCCGGGCACGTGCAGCCGCTGCTGGTCACGCTGGATGCGAAGCGGGACACGCCCGCCGTGCTCCGGCGTTACGTCGCCCACTTTCATCCCGCCTACCTCGGCCTGACGGGCACCCAGGAGGCGGTCGAGGCCGTGGCCGGGCTCTACCGCACGCCGGTCCACGTGCACCCGCCGGACGCAAACGGCTCCTACGCGGTCGACCACGGGTCCGGTCTCTTTCTCATCGACACCGAGGGCCGTTTGGCGCGGACGGTTTTCTTCGACTCCCCGCCCGAGCGGATCGCCCATCACGTGAGACTGCTGCTGACCCGCTAGCCGCCTCCTCGCCCGCTTCCTCGCGAATACCGTGTCGCCCTGCGAGAAATGGGGCATGGACCTACCCTGCCCCCGGCGACGGGCCGCTACGATGAACCTCGGCGGATCACGAGCCGGCCGGCGAACGAAGGGCCGGAGGAAGGGGGCGGTCGATGACGACGACGGGAGGACGCGCGGGCACGCGCGCAGGGCGGCACGCGGTCGCGGGCGCGCTTCTCGCGGCCACGCCGTTCCTCTGCGCCGCGGCGGGCGAACCGGTTTCCGGCGATGCGCACGCGCATCACGCCCATCTTCGGCACGACGCGCAGGCGCAGCGGGCGGGCAGCTATACCCGATCGGTGCACTTCTATCGGGTCCCCGACGTCACGCTCGTCGACATGGCCGGTTCCCGCGTCGCGCTGGCCTCGGCGCTCGACGCCGGGACACCCGTCTTCCTGAACTTCATCTTCACGAGCTGCGCGACGATCTGTCCCGTCATGAGCGCGACGTTCGGGCAGGTGCAGGAGCAGCTCGGCCCCGAGGGGGAGCAGGTCCGGATGATCTCCATTTCCATCGATCCCGAGCACGACACGCCGGAGCGGCTGCGCGCCTACGCGACCCGGCACCGCGCCGGCTCCCGATGGCGGTTCCTGACCGGCGAGGCCGCGGACATCGTCGCCGTGCAGAAGGCCTTCGACGCGTATCGCGGCGGCAAGATGGGTCACGAGCCGTTCACCTTCCTGCGCGCCTCGGCCGGCGGGCCCTGGGTCCGGCTCGACGGTCTCGGCAGCGCGACGGACCTCGTCGCCGAGTACCGGCGTCTCGTCGCGCGGTGACGGCGCCACGCCGATGTCCCGGCTCGCCGCCAGACAACCGGGCCTCGTCGCCGCTCTCGCGGCGGCGGGCGCGATCGCGGCCGGCTGCGTCATGGCGACGCGCGCGCACGGCGGCGAGCCGAACGCCCTCGGCGAACGCCTGTACCGCCAGGGCATTCTCGCCTCCGGCGAACCGGTGCGCGCCAGGCTGATCGGCGACGTACCGGCGCAGGGCGCGCAGCTCGTGTGCGCCGGCTGCCACGGGCGCAGCGGCCTCGGCTCGGGCGAGGGCCGGATCTTCATGCCGCCGGTCACAGGGACCATTCTCTACCGCCCGCGCGAGATCCGGCGCAAGCAGCTCTACGACGCGCGCACCCTGCGGCCGGCCTACACGGACGCGACGCTCGCGCGCGCGATCCGCGACGGCGTGGATCCCGCCGGCCGCCCGCTCGATCCCATGATGCCGCGCTACGCGTTGAGCGACGCCGATCTCGCCTCGCTCATCGCCTACCTCAAGACGCTTTCGTCGGCGCCGTCTCCCGGCGTCACGGAGTCGCACATCCGCTTCGCCACGGTGATCGCCGGAGAGGTAGCCGGCCGCGCGCGCAAGTCGGTGCTGGACGTGCTCGAAGCCTTCGTCGAATCGAAGAACGCCGACACCCGCCGCGAGACCACGCTCGCGCGCCGGAGCCCGTTCCACAAGGCGGCGCACTACGAGGCCTACCGCAAGTGGGCGCTGGACGTGTGGGAGCTCGAAGGTCCGCCCGATGCCTGGCCCGCCCAGCTCGAGGCGCACTACGCGCGCGAACCGGTGTTCGCGGTGATCGGCGGCGTCGGCGCCGGCTCCTGGGCGCCCGTACACGCCTTCTGCGAGCGCAACGAGGTGCCCTGCCTGCTCCCGAACACGGACCTGCCCGTCCTCGCGGAGCGCGACTTCTACACGCTGTACTTCACGCGCGGCATGGCGCTCGAGGCGGAGGTCCTCGCCCGGCACCTGGACGACCGGCGGCCCGCGGCCCCGATCGTGCAGGTCTATCGTGCCGAACCGCGCGGCGCGGCCGCGGCCGCCGCCCTGCGAAGCGCGCTCGCCTCCCGCGGCGCGCGCGCGCTCCGCGACGAGGTGATCGAGCCGGGCGAACCCGCGGGCCCGGCCCTCGGGCGGGCGCTGGCGAACGGGACGGGTCCGGCGCTCGTGCTGTGGCTCGACGACCGCGACCTGCCTCCCCTCGACCGCCTCGCCGGCGCCGAACGCGTCTACCTCTCGAGCACGCTCGCCGGCGGGCTGCCGCGCGAGATCCCCCGGGACCTCGACGGCAGGGTCTACGCGGTTCATCCCTACCATCTGCCGGAGGAAGCGGCGTCCCGTCTCCGGGCCATGGCCTCCTGGCTGCGCGGCAGGCGCGTGGCGGTCGGCGACGAGCGCCTGCAGGCGAACACGCTCTTCACGGCCAACCTCGTCGCGCAGGCGCTGAAGCACGTCCGCAGCAACTTCCACCGCGACTACTTCGTGCAACGCATCGAGCACATCTTCGACGGCATGGTGACGCCGGCCGCCTATCCGAAGGCGAGCCTCGGCCCGAACCAGCGCTACGCGTCGAAGGGCGCGTACCTCGTGCGCGCCGTGCGGAACGCGAACGGCGAGGTCGACGCCGAGAGCGAGTGGGTGGTGCCTTGAGCGCGCGATCGTGCGGCGGGCGCCACCCGCGCCCGTCGACGCGGCGTCCGACGGTCCGCCGTCACGGCCCTTTCTTGTCCGACTTGCCGAGCCAGTCCGGGAACGCGAGATTCTTCATGCGCTCGCGGATCTCGTCCGTCACCGCGCGCGCCTCGCCCTGATCCTTGATCGCCGTCGGCGTGATGACGACGATCAGCTCCGAGCGTTCGGCGACGTCGTCCTGCGACGCGAAGAGCCACCCGAGCAGCGGGATCCGGCGCAGCCCGGGGACGCCCGACTGCGCCCGCGACTTCCGGTCGCGGATCAGGCCGCCGAGGATGATCGTCTCGCCGCTCGAGACGGCCACGGTCGTATTGATGCGGCGCTGGTTGATCGTCGGCGAGTCGATGCCGGAGGAGGTCGTCACCTGGACGTCGTTGAACTCCTGGCGGATGTCCATGACCACCATGCCGCTGGCGTTGACCCGCGGCGTGACCTCGAGCAGCACGCCGGTATCGCGGTACTCGATGGTGCTCGCGATGATCGGCGTATCCCCGGTGGTCGCGATGCTCGCCGCCTCCGACGTGCGGATCGGCACCTGGTCCCCGACCCGGATCGTCGCCTTGTGGTTGTCGAGCACCATCATCGACGGCGACGACACGACCTTGAGCTTGGATTCGCTCGCGAGGGTGTTGAGCACCCCGCGCACGGCGTTGGCGGAGTCGATCAGGGTATAGGAGAAACCCGGCGCGAGCGCGGCGAGGCCGGGATCCCCGAGATCGAGTATCGCGCTCGTGCGCTTGTCGCCGTGCTGTCCCCGCAGGAACCACTCCACGCCGAGGCTCAGCGCGTCGGTCAGCTCGACGTCCACGATGGTGGCCTCGACGAGCACCTGTAGCGGCCAGGTATCGAGCTTGCGGATGGCCTGCTCGACCTTCGCGTAATCGGCCGCCGTCGCCCTCACGAGCAGCGCGTTGTTGGCTTCGTCGGCGATGATGGAGATGGCGCCGACCTCGAGGTCCCCCTCGGACGGGCGGCGGCGCGCGGGCGTGTCCTCGGTGCGCTTCGCCACGATGCGCTTCGCCGGCTCCGCGGCCGAAGCGGGCGGCGCGGCGGCCGGGAGGTCGGCGCCGGGACCGCGCATCGCGGCCGCGAGCTCGCTCTGGATCACCGCCGGCCTGGCGCCCGGGGCGAGCCGCGGCAGGCCCGTCGCGTCCGCGCCGGCCGGCGCGGTGCCGAAGAGCTGCCCGAGGAGCTCGGCGAGGTGCGCCGCGCGGCCGTTCTGCACGTAGTACACGTGCAGCCCCGTCGCCGCCGCTTCCTCCACGCGGTCGAGGCGCTCGATCCACACCTGCGCGTCCTGCAGGTACTTCTGCTGCGGCGTGATGACGAGCAGCGCGTTCAGCCGGTCGATGGGGATGAACCGGATCATCCCGGCCGCGCCCTCCGGGCCGTCGCCGAAGATCTCGTTGAGCTCGCCCGCGAGCGTTCCGGCGTCCACCGCGCCCAGCCGGAAGAGCCCGACCGACATGCCCTCCAGCTGATCGACGTCGAAGATCTCGATGGTCCTGAGCATCTGCCCGAGCTCGGCCTGCGTGCCGGCGAGGATCATGAGATTGCGGTGGCCGTCGAGCTGCACGACCGCGCTCGCGGCCTGCAGCGGCTTCAGGATCTTTTCCATTTCCCGCGCGGCAATGTAGCGCAGCGGCACGACCAGCACCTGGTAGCCCTTCTCGCCGAGCAGCCGCACGTTCGGGCTCGCCGCGCCCGCGAGGGCGGCGGCCTGCGGGACGATCTTGTAGAACCCTTCCGCCTGCACGAGCACGGCGCCCTGCGTGCGCAGCAGCGCCTCGAGCGTCGGGATGAGCGCGTCGCGCGCGACCGGCTTGCTCGTCTGCAGCGTCACCTGGCCCTTCACCTTCTCGTCGATCGTGTAGTTGAGCCCGAGGATATCGCCGAGGATCGCCTTCACCACTTCCTGCAGGTCCGTGCCCTTGAAGTTCAGCGTGTACTCGCCGGGCCCGGAGACGCCGGCCGGCGCCGGCGGCGCCTCGTCGGCGATGAACCGTCCCGTGCCCGTGTACAGCTCGGCCCGCGTCACCGGCGCGGACGCCGCACCCGCCGGCGGGCGCGGCGGTGTCGCCGCCTGCGCGGGACCCGCCGGCGCATCGACCTCCTGCGCGGCGGCGCTGCCTTTCGCGGGCACGGCGGGCTGCGGCGGCGCAGTCGCGCATCCGTTCACCGCGAGGAGTGCGGCGGTCGCCCACGACACCGGCCTGAGCTTCGTCGTCGTTGTCATCGTCTTGTCGTCGTTATTGTGCGTTTCCGCTCCCTCGAGCCCGCCGTTCAGCGCCGCCTTCGAGGGCCCCTGCGCCGGGGCTCGCCGGACGTCTTCGCCTGCTCCTTCGCCGCCGCCTGCGCCCCCGCGACGTGAGCGGCATCGGCGAGGGCCGGCGCCCGATCCTTCTTCTCGTACAACGCCAGCCGCTGGCGCGCGCCGCCGCGCCGGAAGACCACTCCGTCGGGATGGATCTCGTCGAGCAGCCACTCGCCGACCCTCGTGCCCCGCGCCAGGCGCACCGTCCGGGCCGGACTCTGGTCCTGAAAGATCGCGAACCGCGCGTCCGGCGCGATGACGACGCCGGTCAGCGTCAGCTGGCGCAGGTCGGCGGCGACCGCCGGCGTCGCGCTCTCTTCGATCGGCGGCGGACGGCGCGAGGCGTCGAACAGCGGGCGCTCCACGATCGCCGCGTAATGCTGCAAGGGCGCGAGCGCGGCGAGCTCGGCGGGCAACGCCACCGGTGCCGGGCCCGGCGCCCCGGCGACACCCGCTTCGGCCTGGGCGATGCCCGGCTCGGGAGAGATTTCGAGCGTGATCACCGCGAGCAGGCAGGCGCACAGCCCCGCGAGTCCGAGCCGCAGCGCGCCGACGCGTGCGAGCCGCGGGCTCATGCGGTCGGCCCCCGCGCGTAACCGGAGACGTCGAAGCTGATCGACAGCTCCTGCCCCGTCGTCCCGGGACCCGGCGCCCGCCGGGCCGCCGCCGGCTCGATCACGACGTTGTCGAGCACGAGGATCGGCCGGGACGACTCCAGCGCGTGCAGCACCTGCCGGAGGGATTCGATGCCGCCCCGCATGCGCACCTTGACCGTCACCTCGGCGAAGCCGTCGCCCGGCTGGCCGTTCGCCGCCTGCGTGCTGAGCAGCTCGCCCCGGGCGCGTTCCACCGCGCGCTTCACGATCCCCTGCACCTCGGCGGAGGCGAGCGCGGGCTTGCGCTCGGCCAGGGCGTAGCGCTTCGCGAGGTCGCGCCGCGTCAGCTGGTCGAGCGCCCGCTGGTTGGCCGCGCGCGTCGCGGCGAGCGCGCGGTACTGCCCGAGCCGGTGCGTGAGATCGGCGATCCGCTCGTCGTAGTGGCGGTACAGGCCGATCACGGGGGCGACGGCCGCGAGATAGCCGAGCGCCGCGGCGAGCGCGAGCAGCGCCAGCGCGGCGGCGCGGCTCTGCGCGGGTGTCAGGCGTTCGATCACGGTTGCCCCGACGGCACGGCGGTGGCGGACAGCACGAAGCGCTCCTGCTCGTTCCGGACGTCGCGCGTGACGCTCGCGTCGAAGCTCGCGTCCCGGAGCAACGCGGAGTGCTCGATCAGGGTGGCGAGACCGGAGGCATCGGCCGACTCGCCGCGCAGACGCACGCGTCCGTTGCTGAGCTCCAGACGGTTCAACCAGGTGCTGTCGGGCAGCAGGCGCGTGACCTCGTCGAGGACCTCGATCACGCTCGGCCGCGCGCGGCGCCTGCCGACGAGCGACTGCTCCTCCGCCACCCGCCGTTCCAGCTCCTTGCGCACCTCGCCCGCCGTCTGCGCCTCCTGCCGGGCCGCCGCCACTTCCCGCTCGAGCCTGGCCGCCGCGTTCAGCTTCTGCACGAACGGCAGCGCGACGGCGGTCGAGAGCAGGAACACGGCGAGGGTCGCGAGCGCCCGGTCCGGCCAGCCCTGTGCCCTCGCCCGCCGGGCTCTGCCCTCGATCGGAAGCAGGTTCATTCCGTCGCCGCCGACCGGGTCGTCGCCGACGTGCAGCGCCTTCGGCTCGAGCCCCTCCTGACGCAAGGCCGCAAGCAGCGGATCGACTTCCTTGCGCGTCACCAGCGCGAGCGCGGTGCGCAATTGGCGTCCGGCCGGGTCGCGGCCGAGGACCGCGAAGTCGTAGTACACCTGCTCCGCCCTGAACGGCGTGTGGCGATCCATCTCGAACGCCAGCACCTCGCGCAGGTTCTTCTCGGCGGCGAGCGGCAGCGTCAGCGTGCGACGGAGCACCCGCGTCGGCGGAACGTGCACGACGACGTCGTGCACGGGCGCGCCGCAGGCCGTCCTGATCGCCTCGCCGGCCGCGCCGGGGTCCACGGGCATCGCCAGCTCGGCGATCCGGCGGTCCCCCGCGGGCTCGGTCAGCGTGAAGACCGCGGTCGCCCCGTCGAACTCGACGCGCAGCACTCTCCCGCGGCCGCGCAGGCGCTCGCGCAGCCGGCGCGGCAGCAGCGCGAGGAGCTCCTTCGCCCACCACGCGAGGAACGCATCGAGCCGTGCGCGGAGGGAAGCGCACGCCGCTCTCGCCGCCCGATGGAGCCCTTTCAGCTCCATGCCGCTTCTCCCTCGCGCGGTACCGTTGCCGGGAAGAGCTCGTCGCCGTCCGCGCGCCACTGGAGGATCGTGAACGCCGCCCCACGATCCCGATGACGGACGGCGACGATCGCCGTAACGTGGGCCGTCACGCCGTTCGGCGCGCGCGCCTGGGCGTGAATCGCGCAGGTCGCGTTTCGCAGACGCGCCGCTGCCCGTCGGTCGCTTGCGGCGTCGTCGCCGCCCGCCGGCAAGGGCGGCCGCGCCGCGCCGACCGATTCGTCGGCGGCCGCGAGCGCGAGCCGCACGAGCGGCGACGCGAGCCGGGGGTCGACGTCGGGCCGGCGCGCGTGGACGGTCAGGGCCGGTTTCAGCCTGCGGTAGAGCGCCGGCGACATGCCGAGCACGAGCTGGAGCTCCTCGACGCTGTCGAAGTGCGCGTCCTTCGCGCCGTAGGCCATCCCGGCCGCCAGGTATTCCCGGTCCTCCGCGCCGTCCGGGCGCGTCAGGTCGTCCGCGTCGCGCCAGTCGAGAATCGCGGCCACCACCCGGCGACGCTCGCCCTCCGCCGACCCGACCGCCTGCAGCAGCCCGTCGAGCAGGCGGGCGCGCGCGAGGTTGAGATCCAGCTTGCCGGCCTCGTCCTCGATAACGACCCGTACGGTGCTGTGGCCGATCTCCCGCTCCGGGACGGCACCGTGCGCCGGTTCGCCCTCGCGCGCGAGCAGGGACAGGATGGCGAGGTGCAGCGCGCCTTCGGCCGCATGCCGCGCCTGGGCCTGCGCGAGCAGGTTCCCGGCCAGCCTGGCTTCGCCGCGCACGGTCGCGGATACCGCGCCCGCGACGATGGCGAGGAGCGCGACCACCCACAACACGGCGATCAACGCGATCCCGCGATGGTGGCCGCCGGCCGGCGGACCTTTCCGTTTTGCGGTTGCGACGCTCACGGCGGCACGCTCGCCTTGGGCGCCATCGTCAGCTCCTCCCGCACGTCCGCTCCCGCGCGCTCGAACCGCAGCCGCAACCGCACGAGGCGCGGCAGCTCGTCCTCGCGATCCCATCGCGAAACCCACTGCGGCGGCGGCCGATCGGGCTCCGCGCGACCGAGGTAGTCGAACTCCGCTTCCCGGAGCCCCTCGACGAGGACGAGGCTCTCGGGCGCCGCCGGATCGAAGCGGTCCCACTCTTCCGTCTGGAACAGCTCGGTCCGGAGGATCAGCCGGCTCGTACCCCGGTCCTCCGCCACTTCCACCGTGAACCAATACATTCCGCCGGGCCCGACGTGGGCCGGCAGGGGGCTGACGAACCGGAGCAGGCGGCGCTCGCCGGCGAAGCCGACGCGCGCCTCGCCGTCCGCTGCGAGAAACGCGAGCGGTTGCGCCTGCTCCAGCTGCCGCCGGAGGAACAGCTGAGCGAGTCGCGCGTCGTGCGCCGCCGTCGTTCGTTCTTCGATCGCCTCCCAGGCGCGCGGCCCCAGCCACAGCGCGCTCGCGAGCAGCGTCATCGCGGCGCCGAGCACCGCGAGCGCGACCAGGAGCTCGACGAGCGTGAACCCTTCCGCCCGCCCGGTTGCGATCGGCCCGCCGCGCGCGCTCATGCGCCGGACCCCAGACGCACGGTGGTGAGGGCGATCGAACGCGTTTCGTGCTCAGGGCCCCATCGCACTTCGAGCGTGACCTGGTATGGGACGAGCGCCGGCGGGGCGCCGGCATCGTGAACGACCATAAGCTCGACGCGCCGGCGCCAGCGGTATCGCCCCTCGATGGTGCCCGCGTCGGTTCCCGGACGCAGGGCGGCGCCGTCGATCTCGGCGAGCTTGGAGTCCGCGAGCATGACGGCGCGATCGTGCTCCGCGACGAGCGTCGCGCGGCGCGCGGCCGAGGCGAAAACCGGGTAGAGCGCGCCGAGCGCGAGCGCGAGGAGGGCGAGCGCCACCACGACCTCGAGCAGCGAGAACCCGGCAGCGCGCCTTCCCTGTCCGGCCGCTTCAGTCATGGATCGTCACCCGACCGGTGAGCCAGGCCACGTCGACGACGTAGGCGCGATTGCGCGCCGCCAGGGTGATCCGCCCGCCCGTGGAGCTGCCGTCGGGAAAAAAGCGAATCGACCCCGCGTCCCGGCTCGTCACCTCGCTTTGCGCGGTGTAGAGGCGGAGATCGAGGCGCGACACCAGACGGTGCGTCCGCTCCTGGCCCGTCACCCGCCAGGTGCGCGCCTCGACGTCGAGCAGCAATGCCACGTCGCGATGCTCGGCGATCGCCCGCCCGCGGGCGTGGCGAAGCGCGGAGGCCAGGGTGCGCGCGCCGGCCTTCAGCTCCGCGAGCGCCACGGCGCCCGAGAGGGCCGGCGCCACGAGCGCCGCGACCGAAGCGGCGAGCACGAGCACGACGAGCAGCTCGAGCAGGGTGAACCCGCTCTCCATGAACCGCGTAGCGAACCCACTCCCCCTCCCCCCTCGTGGGGGGCGAGCCGGAGATCGGCGAACGATCCACCGGATCGTTCGCCCGGCGAGCGGGCGACCAGGGGTGAGGCGGAGGTTTCGAGAAAGCCCGGTGGGCTTTCTCGCCGCCGAACGGCCGTGCCACGGATGGCATGGCCTGGACTTGCGAGCGAAGCGGGACGCGGAGCGCAGCAAGGCCGGGCTGGGGAATATCGAAGCCGCGAGAGGGGCGCCGGGGATGGCAGGCATCGCGGAGGTGAATCCGCGGGTCTTTCCCGCGGAGCGGGAAGCGCAGCGGGAAAGGCAAGGGGAGAGGGGGTGCCGAACGAAGCGGCACCGGCCCGGTTCACGGCTCGTGTGCGGGTCCGCGCGGCACGGCAGGCTTTGCGCCCGGTTACTTCCAGCTCGCGACATCGGCGTTCTCCCCTTCGCCGCCTTCGACGTTGTCGGCGCCGAACGTGTAGAGGTCGTAAGGCCCGTGCTCCCCCGGCGCGCGGTAGCGATACTCGCGGCCCCACGGATCCTTCGGCAGCACCGGCTTGCGCAGGTACGGGCCGTTCCATCCCTCGAGGCCCGCCGGCTTCTCGACGAGCAGCGCGAGCCCCTGTGCCGTCGTCGGATACGCGCCCGTCTCCAGCCGGTACACGTCGAGCGCGGTCGCGAGCTCCTCGATCTGCACGTGCGCCGTCTTGGTCTTCGATGCCCCCACGTGCTTCATCACCTGCGGACCGACGAGGCCGGCGAGCAGGCTGAGGATCACGAGCACCACGAGCAGCTCGAGCAATGTGAAGCCGCGCGGACCCGCGCCTTCGTGCGCATTCTTCGACGACCGCCTCGTTCGCATGTCTCTGTCTCCGTGCCTGGCCGCTACAGCGGAAGCTCGTTGACGCTCACGATCGCGACGAGGATCGACATGATCACCCCCGCGATCACGACGCCCAGCCCGACGATCAGGACCGGCTCGAGCAGGGCGAGCAACCGCTGCGTCGCGGAGGCGACCTCGCCGTCGTAGAGATCGGCGATGCGCAGCAGCATGTCGTCGAGCCGCCCGGTCTCCTCGCCGACCCGGATCATCTGCAGCCCGAGCGCGGGAAAGAGCCCCGTGCTCATCAGCGGTTCGACCAGGCTGCGTCCTGCCTTCAGGGTCTCGGCGGCCGGCTCGAGCGTCTCCGCGAGCACGCGGTTGCCGAGGATCTCCTTCACGATGCCGAGGCCGGCGAGCAGCGGCACGCCGCTCGCGAGCAGCGTCCCGAGGCTGCGGCTGAACCGCGCCATTTCCATCTTCGTGATCAGATCGCCCACGACCGGCGCCTGCAGCACCATGCGATCCCACCGGTAGCGGCCCGCGGGCCGCCGGAGCCGCCGCCGGATCACGACGGCGAGGACCGCCATGGCGACGACGAGCAGCCCCCCGTAGCTCCGGAGCCACTCGGCCGCCCCGATGACGATGCGCGTCGGCAGCGGCAGCGCGCGCCCCGCGTCGGCGAAAAGCTGCGTGAACTGCGGCACGACGTAGGTCAGGATGATCAGCAGCGAGACGCCCGCGACCGTGACGAGGATGGCCGGGTAGATGAGGGCGGAGACGACGCTCTCCCGGAGCGCCCGGCTGCGTTCGAGGTAGTGCAGCAGGCTCGCGAGACCCTGGTCGAGCCGCCCGGCCGCCTCGGCGGCGCGGACCATGCTCACGTAGAAACGCGAAAAGGTGCGGGGGTGCGCCGCGAGCGCGTCGGACAGGGCCGCGCCGCCGCGCACCGCCTGCTGGATGTCGGCGGCGAGCTCGCGCGGCGCGCCGTCGCCCGCCGCGTCGATCATGATGGCGAGCGCCCGGTCGAGCGGGAGCCCGGCATGCAGCAGCGAGGACAGCTCCTGCGTGAAGGCGGCGAGATCGCGCCGGCCGATCCGCCGCGCTCCGGCACGCCGGCGCGTCCACAACGCGGCCAGCGCGCCGCCGTCCGCGGGGCTCGCGCGGATCGGCACGCTGCCCGCTTCCTGCAGCCGCGCGATCACCGCGGCCCGATCCGACGCCTCCATCTCGCCCTGGACCAGCTCGCCGCCGACGGTCACCGCCTCGTAGCAGTAGCGCGGCATCGCTCAGGCCTCGCACGTCACGCGCAGGACCTCCTCGATCGAGGTCACGCCGGCGAGCGCCTTGCGCAGGCCGTCCTCGTACATCGTGCGCATGCCCTCCTCGCGGGCGGCGCGCTGGATCTCCGTCGCCTGCGCGTGGCTCAGCACCAGCCGCCGGATGCGGTCGCTCATCGCCATGAGCTCGAGCACGGCCGTGCGCCCGCGGTAACCGGTGCCGTTGCACGCCGGGCACCCGCTCGGCCGAAATAGCGCGACGGGGTCTCCTTCGGCCACGCGCTCGAGGCCCGTCCGGCGCAGCGTCTCGGACAGCGGCTCGTACCGTGCGCGGCAGCGGTCGCAGAGCACGCGCACCAGCCGCTGCGCGACGACCGCATTGACCGTCGACGTGAGGAGGTAGTCTTCCACGCCCATCTCGAGCAGGCGCGTCACGCTGCTCGCCGCGTCGTTGGTATGCAGCGTGGAGAGCACGAGATGGCCGGTGAGCGCCGACTGCACGCAGATGCGCGCGGTTTCGAGGTCGCGCATCTCGCCCACGAGGATGACGTCGGGATCCTGGCGCACGATGGACCTCAGCGCGCCGGCGAAAGTCAGACCGATCGCCGGGCGGACCGGGATCTGGTTGACGCCCTCGATCTCGTACTCGACCGGGTCCTCGACCGTGATGATCTTGCGCTGGGCGGTGTTCAGCCGGCTGACGGCCGTGTAGAGGGTGGTCGTCTTGCCGCTGCCGGT
The DNA here is from genome assembly GCF_002355415.1 of Sulfurifustis variabilis. Taxonomy (GTDB): domain Bacteria; phylum Pseudomonadota; class Gammaproteobacteria; order Acidiferrobacterales; family Sulfurifustaceae; genus Sulfurifustis; species Sulfurifustis variabilis. Next base: position 3,577,654 of record NZ_AP014936.1, read on the forward strand.
CGGCCCGGTGACGAGCACCATGCCGTGGGGAAGCGCGAGTACGTCGGCGAAGCGCGAGAGCTCCGCGTCCGCGAACCCCAACGCGCCCAGATCGAGCGCGACGCTATCCTGGTTCAACAGGCGCAACACCACGCTCTCGCCGTGCAGGGTCGGCACCGTCGACACGCGCAGGTCGAGCTCCTTGCCTTGCACGCTCAGCCGGATGCGACCGTCCTGCGGCAGGCGCCGCTCGGCGATGTTGAGGTTCGCCATGATCTTGACGCGGGAGATCACGGCGGCGGTCAGGTGCGCCGGCGGTGCTTCCGCGTCCTGCAGCACGCCGTCCACGCGGTAACGGACCTTGAGGCGGCTGGCGAAGGGCTCGATGTGGATGTCCGAGGCGCCGATTTCGGTCGCGCGCCGGATGAGGAGGCTCACGAGCCGTATCACCGGCGCCTCGCTCGCGAGATCCTTGAGCTGCTCGACGTCCTGCTCGGCGGCTGCCTCGCCCGTCGCGACCTGCTCGAGGATCTGCCCCATGCGCGACTTGCCCGCGCCGTGGATCCGCTCGATGGCCGCCTCGATCTCGGAGGACAGACCCACCCGGCGCTCCACCGGCCGGCCGCACGCCACGGCGAACGCCGAGGCGACGTAGTCGTCCTGGGGATCGGCCATCGCGAGGACGACCTTCTCGTCGTCCTCCGCGACCGGCACGACCAGGTTCTCCCTCAGGAACCGCGCGGACACCGGCGTACTCAGCGCGCTGACGTCGGGGTAATCCGACGAGGCGACGACGCGCAGGCCGAGGAGGTCGGCCAGCGCCTCCGCCGCATCCCGCTCGGAAACGACCCCGAGCTTGACGACGAGGCGCGAGAGCGGCTCGGGGTTCTCCTGTCCGTCGCGGATCCGCGCGACGCGCGCCCGATCCAGCTCCCGCAGCTTGCCGCGCGCCACCAGCAGATCCGGCAGACGCTCGTCCGGCGGCGCATCGGGCCTGACTTCGCGCTGATCGAGCATACCGGATGGACCGTTCATACCCCCGCTCGCGACTCCGTGATCCGGGGCGGACGGCCGACGGAAAGGCCGCGCCGCTCCAGGGACGCGAGGCCTACGCTAGACGATCCAGCCGGGACTAGAGGTAGGTGAACAGGGAATCCGGCGGGAGGGAAAGGCAGTATCCGGCGCGGACCGGCGCGGTGGTCGCTTACTTAAGCGGTGGTGGCTTACTTAATATGGTACGGACGCGCGCCGGCCGGTCCTTTGCGAGCGCGCGACGACCCGGAATTCCCCGCGGAGGGCGTCGGTTCGCGATGGCGGCCGGTCTGCATCGCGCGCAGCCGATGCCGGCGCTTACTTATAAGTCACGTTCCGAAGCGTGTCGCCCAGCTCGCGGTTCTTGGAGTCCTTGCTCTCGAGCTTGATGCGCAGGCGCACGTCGTTGACCGAGTCGGCGTTGCGCAGGGCGTCGTCGTAGGAGATGAGGTCGGCCTGGAACAGGTTGAACAGCGACTGCCCGGTCTTCGTCATCCTGATAGTCTTTGTCGAGATCGGGATGCGCCCTCTGGACGAGCGCAAATGTGTCGTGCAGTGATCGCGGGCGGCTTCCAGACCGTTGCGGCAGGTGGCATCCGCGGCGGCCATGGAGCAGGCGGTCAAGCTGAGAAGCAAAGGGCGGCTCGATCAGCTCGAGCTCGACGATGTCTCCGGCGACGTGGGTATGGCGATGACAGCTAATCGTTAGTTCTTCCCACTGATACGCTTTTCGACGTACTTAATGTCGAAATCGAGGACACGGGCGGCGAGCTTGTCGATCAAACCGGGTTTCTTAACCTTGTCGCCGTCCCCATCGTCGTCTTCGTCGTCTTCCTTGTCGACATCGCCATGCTCTCTCTTGAGCACATGGCGGAGGTCTTTGAGGTGGTCCTTCAACGCCTTGGTGTTATTGATTTTGGCGGCATCGATGGCGGCTTGTAGGCCACGATCGAGTTGGGAGGCAAAGACGGGATCGACCAGTTTCATAGAAACCAAATCTTGGTTTACGTGCTTTTGTAGGCCGGTCAAAGTGAGGGCCGGATCGAAGGGCTGGCCGACGGGGATTTTGGGGACGGCAGCGAAACGAGGAATGTGGTTGTTCTTTTCGATTTCCTCCATTTGGTCACCTACCACACCGACCGGATAATGGCCGAGCCATTCCGTTGTTGGCGCGGCACCCGAGATTTTCACAAGGGCAATACCCGGTAAATCTGAGCTTTCCAAAGAAAGACCCGCTAGGCTTTTCCCGGGCGCGAGTCCGCTCAAATATTCTCCACCGAAGTAGGTCCAAGAAAGAATCAAGTTAGGCCCCTGAGAAGGGGGCTGTGGAATTGCGTGGGCCTCCCAGCGTTGAGGGGCTTCTAGGCTACCGGGCGTCACGTTGCTGACCAGAGTGATGAGCTGATCTATGTTTTGTTTGCTTCCGACTCCATTCTTAACCTTGTAACTGTAGCGAATCCCATTGCTGTCTCTACTGTCCTTGAATTTGGACTTCAACGTAGAGTCAATTTTGGTGGCGGGGACGAAAATGACCTCGGCAAAAAACCCTTGACTGCCTTTGTAGGTAACCGTGTAATCGCCCGTCTCCGGGTTCAATACCACCCCTTCCTGCCAATCGCGGTATACATGGTCGATGTACTTGCCCGTGAGCGGATCACGGACGGTTCCTTCGCCTTGTTCTGCCCGGGCGTTGTTCACGCACATCGCAAGCGACAACCCGACGCTGAAAATTCCAAAAATCTTGTTCAAGGACATTGTGGTATCCCTCCCATCAGACGGACGTGGTAGTGACGTAAGTCGTATCTCGTGTTTCCATTTTTATCCCACGGGATTTCGAATTTCGCAAACGCTCCCACTATTCCTGCTAACCGTTCAAACTCCACCCGAACGCTCAGTATTGATGGAATCGCCCCCAACGCATCATCGGGGTATCGCCTATCGGCACAAAGTACTGAGAGTTTCCTAACGGCAAGAGATTTTTCACTCCCACCCAAACCTGCTTCGGCCCCTCCTGTGTGCAGTTCTTGCCGTCGGTGCACTCGGCTTTGATGGTGTGATCGCCGGCGAGGGCCGGGGCCTTGAACGTGAAGTGAACGCCGCTCGAGCCGGTGTTGCCGGTCAGGATCTTGCCGCTCTGCGTCACTGTTCCCGTGCTCGGGCTTACGGGGGCGAGCGTGCCCATGTGCTGGGTATGGCGCACCGCATCATCGTGCTCATGTCCGCCGCTTCTGGGCGTGACGTCGACCTCGATTTTGAGAGGCACATTGGGGACAAGTTGGTCATTCTGGTCGTACACACGCGCGATCACCGTCGACGTGTTTCCCGGCTCGACCGAGGAGAGCACGTCCGGTGACTCCGGGCTCTGCGCCCCCGCGGTAAGCCGGATGCGGAATTGCTGGTCAATGCAGCGGACCATCGTACAGTAGCCCGGGTAGGCATAAAGGGGCGTGTCTTCGCCGGTTTCGGGATTACGGCAGAACGGGGTCAGCCTGAGCTGGCCCGCCTTCCCCGGACACGTTAGTTAAGCATCCACCCATTCTCGCTCGACTGCCTCTGGCGTGCGATAGCCGAGCGATTGGTGGATGCGCCTTCGGTTGTAGAAGAGCTCGATGTAATCGAAGATCGCCGCCCGCGCGTGGTCCCGCGTCGGGAAGTCGCAGTGGTGGACGAGCTCGTTCTTGAGGTTGGAGAAGAAGCTCTCCGCCACCGCGTTGTCGTAGGCGCTCTTGCGTCCGCTCATGCTGCGACGGATGCCCCGGGCATGCAGTTGCTCGAGGTAGGCGCGCGCGGAGTACGGCGAGCCGCGGTCGGTGTGGTGGATGAGCCCGGGCCGCGGCTTTCGTTGATCGAGCGCCATGGCGAGCGCCGCCTGGCCCAAGGCCTGACTGGGCTGGGTGTCCATGGCCCAGCCGACGACGCGACGCGAGTAAAGATCAAGGAGCACCGCCAGGTGCAGGAAGCCCTCGCGCGTGCGGACGAACGTCATGTCGCCCACCCAGACGGCATTGGGCACGGGGGCGTTGAAGCGCCGCTCCAGCAGGTCCGGAGCCGCCTGCGGGGTGCGGTGGTGCTCGGTGATGACCCGGAAGCGCCGTTTGCGTTTGGCCTCGATCCCCGCCGCTTGGCGCAGGCGTGCCACGCGGTGCTTGCCGCAGGCGATACCCCGTTCCTTGAGCGCGAACCAGGTCTTGAGCGCCCCATAGGCTTCCCGGTGCTCCTGGTGCACCCGGCGGATCTCGGCCAGGAGAGCGAGATTCGCTCGTGCCCGAGGGCTCGGGCCGCGGTGGCGCCACTCGTAAAAGCCGCTGCGCGAGACCTTAAGGGCCCGGCACATCGCGGCCACCCGGAACTCCCGGGCATGGTCTTCCATAAACGCGTACTTCACGGCAGGTCCTTCGCAAAGTACGCGGCTGCCTTTTTTAAAATGTCACGCTCCTCGGTCAGGCGCTTCAGTTCTTGCTCGAGGCGCTCGATCTCGCTCGCCTGATCGAGTAGAGGCCGGCCTGGACCGCGGAAGGCGTTATCGCCGCCCTTCTGCCTAAGCTGCTCCTGCCACTTGTAGAGCTGGTTGCGCTGGATGCCGAGCTCGAGGGCGAGCTGCGCCGCCGGCTTTTGGCCGAGCTCTAAAAGGCGTACGGCCTCGAGCTTGAACTCCTTCGGGAAGCGGTTGCGCTTGCGTTCGGGGTTGAGCTTCTTATTGTGTTTTTCCAACTGACACCTCCTCGGGTATTGTCTACCTTCAAAGGTGTCCGGGGAATCAGGGGCAGTTCAGCCGGAGATAGTCGTAACATCCTCCGGATACCACACCGTTCCTGATCTGGGATGGATAGGCACACACCGGGGAACCATAGGGATCGACTGCCACGACGGCCCCGGGAGCGTAGTTCGGCCGGTTCGCACAGATCTCGGCCTGCGAGAGCTGGAGGGAGGCGGTCCTCCAATCATAAGTCCCCCCACCGCAGCTGCTCCCGCTGGTCGCCCAACCGTAGCTCGTCGGATACCGAACGATTTCGATGCGTTCGCAATCGGCGAAACTGCTCTGGGCTGCAAACAAAAGAAGCGGTAGTAGGGAACAAATCGTCCATTTGCGCCACGCTTCAAGCTTTTTTCTGCCCCTGCGCATAACCCCTCCCCACTTTGTTGTTTTCAGTCAATTCGAACTGCGGATCGAAGACCATCTTTCGGCGTCTCGATGGCGGGAATCGCGAGCACACTGACTTCGTTGTACGGCCCGGCCGCACCTATACCGGGCATGCGGCGGCATCGCATGCGCGACTGTCACGGCCTCCCGCACTCGACTGCTGATAGCGCTCCTTGGCCCGCGAAGTCGCCTCAGACTCCCGGCGGGGTGTGCAAGAGGGATGCCGGCTGGCCGGGCTCGTGAGATTGTCGAGTCGGAACAAAGGGCTGACGCGACCGAGTCTCGTCGGCGCGGCAATCGAAAGGGTCGCTGCTCGTCACCCGCATGACGAAGCGGGTCGCATGCGGACGGGTAACCGAGATCGATTCTAGGCGCCGGAATCAGCGCGCGAGTCTACTTGTACGTCACGTTCCGAAGCGTGTCGCCCAGCTCGCGGTTCTTGGAGTCCTTGCTCTCGAGCTTGATGCGCAGGCGCACGTCGTTGACCGAGTCGGCGTTGCGCAGGGCGTCGTCGTAGGAGATGAGGTCGGCCTCGAAGAGGGTGAACAGCGACTGGTCGAACGTCTGCATGCCCGCCTCGGGCGACTTCGCCATGAGGTCCTTCAGGCCCGGGATGTTGCCTTCCATGATCATGTCGGACACGAGCGGAGTGTTGATGAGTACCTCGACCGCCGGCACGCGGCCCTTGCCGCTCTTCGTGGGGATCAGGCGCTGCGAGATGATCGCCTTGAGGTTGAGCGCGAGGTCCATGAGCAGCTGGTTGCGCTTCTCCTCGGGAAAGAAGTTGATGATGCGGTCCAGGGCCTGGTTCGCGTTGTTCGCGTGCAGGGTCGACATGCACAGGTGACCGGTCTCCGCGAACTGCACGCCGAGGTCCATGGCCTCGCGCGAGCGGATCTCGCCGATCAGGATCACGTCGGGCGCCTGGCGCATCGCGTTCTTGAGCGCCACCTCGTAGGACTCGGTGTCCACCCCCACCTCGCGCTGCGTGATGATGCAGTTCTTGTGCTGGTGCACGTACTCGATCGGGTCCTCGACCGTGAGGATGTGGCCGTAGCTGTACTCGTTGCGGTAGCCGATCATCGCCGCGAGCGAGGTCGATTTGCCCGAGCCCGTGCCGCCGACGAAGAGCACGAGACCGCGCTTCGTGAGCGCCACGTCGGCCAGCACCTTGGGCAGGTTCAGGTCGTCGAAGCGCGGGATGTCGGTGTTGATCGTGCGCAGCACCATGCCGACGCGCTGCTGCTGCATGAAGACGTTGACGCGAAAGCGTCCGATCTCCTGGGGCGCGATCGCGAAGTTGCACTCGCTGTGCTCCTCGAACTGCCGGCGCTGCTCCTCGTTCATGATGCCGTAGGCGAACGCGCGCGACTGCTCCGGCGTGAGCGCCTGCTTGGTCACGGGCATGAGCTTGCCGTCGACCTTCATCGACGGCGGCACGCCGGCCGTGATGAAGAGGTCCGAGCCCCTCTTGTGCTTCATGAGCTTGAGGAGATCGGCGAAGTTCATGCCGGCTTCGCCCCCGCGGCGGCGCCGCCGGCCTTGGCGCCCGCCATCGCGCTGGCGCCGAAGGACTCCTTGTTGACCGCCATCGTGCGCGCGTCGTCGACGTGCACCTGGCGCGTGCGCACCAGCTCCTGCAGGCACTGGTCGAGCGTCTGCATGCCGAACTGCTGGCCGGTCTGGATCGACGAGTACATCTGCGCGATCTTGCCCTCGCGGATCAGGTTCCGGATCGCCGGCGTGCCGATCATGATCTCGTGCGCCGCAACGCGCCCGCCGCCGACCTTCTTGAGCAGCGTCTGGGAGATGACGGCGCGCAGGCTCTCCGAGAGCATCGCGCGCACCATGTCCTTCTCGGCCGCCGGGAACACGTCGATGATACGGTCGATGGTCTTCGCCGCCGACGACGTGTGCAGGGTGCCGAAGACGAGGTGGCCCGTCTCGGCCGCGGTGAGCGCGAGCCGGATGGTCTCGAGATCGCGCATTTCGCCGACCAGGATGCTGTCCGGGTCCTCGCGCAACGAGGCGCGCAGCGCGTTGTTGAAGCCGAGCGTGTCCCGCCCGACCTCGCGCTGGTTGATGAGGCAGTTCTTGCTCGTGTGCACGAACTCGATCGGGTCCTCGATCGTGAGGATGTGCTCGTGCTCGGTCTCGTTGATGTGGTTGATCATCGCCGCGAGCGTGGTCGACTTGCCCGAGCCCGTCGGCCCCGTCACGAGCACGAGCCCGCGCGGCTGGTCGCAGATCTTCTTGAAGATCTCGGGGGCATTGAGCTGCTCGAGGGTCAGCACCTTCGAAGGAATCGTCCGGAACACGGCCCCGGGTCCGCGCTGCTGGTTGAAGGCGTTGACGCGGAAGCGCGCGATCCCCGGCAGCTCGAAGGAGAAGTCGCATTCGAGGAATTCCTCGAAGTCCTTCTGCTGCTTGTCCGACATGATGTCGTACACCATGTTGTGGACGGTCCGGTCGTCCAGGGGATCGACGTTGATGCGCTTGATCTCCCCGTCCACGCGCAGCAGCGGCGGCAGGCCGGACGACAGATGCAGGTCCGAGGCGTTCTGTTTGAAGGCAAACGCCAGCAGTTCGGCGATATCCATGGGCTCCCGGCGGCGTGGCTCTGTTTCAGGAAGGCACTGCTTTCTCGCTTAATTTCTAGTCCATGACGGCAGGGTATGCAACGCGGCGCCGCTTCCGTACGTCTGCGCCCCGCTTTAAACTGGCGACCAGCCCATGCCCGCCCGGAAAGCCAAGAACCGGGTCCGCGCCGTGAAGACGCCGCGCCGGACCTCGCAAAAAAAACCCGCCCGGCGTCGCACGGCGCGGCAGCCGCTCGTCGGCTTCATCGGCGCCGGCAACATGGCGCGCAGCCTCGCCGGCGGCCTGCTCAAGAACGGCTGGGCCCGCAACCGCCTGATCCTCGCCGACCCCGATTCCGCCCAGCGGTCGGCGGTCGAGAAGGTCCTCAAGCTCAAGACCTACGCGACCAACAACGACGTGGCCGCCCGCGCCGACATCCTGGTGCTGGCGGTGAAGCCGCAGGTGCTGCGCGCGGCGGCGCTCGAGCTCACGCAGGCGGTGCAGCGCCGGCGGCCGCTCGTGATCTCGGTCGCCGCGGGGGTACGCCTCGCCGACCTCGAGCGCTGGCTCGGGGGCGGCCTGCCCGTCGTGCGGGTGATGCCGAACACCGCGGCGTTGATCGGCTCCGGCGCGGCCGGCCTGTACGCCAACCCGCGCGTCGCGCCCGAACAGCGCAACCAGGCGGAGTCGATCCTGCGCTCGGTCGGCGTCACGGTGTGGCTGGCTGACGAATCCCTGCTCGACGTGGTGACCGCCGTTTCCGGCAGCGGACCGGCCTACTTCTTCCGCGTGATGGAGGCGCTCGAACGCGCGGCCATCGCCGGGGGGCTGGACGCGGCGACCGCCCGGCTGCTCACCCTCGAGACCGCCTTCGGGGCGGCCAAGATGGCCCTCGAGGGGGGCGAGGAGCCGGCGGTGCTGCGCGCCCGCGTCACCTCTCCCGGCGGAACGACCGAGCAGGCGCTGGGGGTCCTCGAGTCGGGCGGCATCGAGACGCTCTTTCACCAGGCGGTCAGGGCGGCGACCCGGCGCGCGCGCGAGCTCGCCGAAATGTTCGGGAAGGGCGCATGAGCTATTTCAGCCAGGCCGGGCTGTACCTGATCCAGGTCGTCTTCGGCTTCTACATCCTGCTGGTCCTGCTCCGGTTCCTCTTCCAGCTGGCCCGCGCCGACTTCTACAACCCGATCTCGCAGTTCATCGTCACGCTCACCCAACCGCCGCTCGGCTTCCTGCGGCGGATCGTCCCGGGGATCGGCGGGATCGACCTCGCCTCGGTCGTGCTGCTCGTCGCGCTGCAGGCGGCCGAGCTGTGGCTGATCCACGGGCTGATCCAGGGGGTGTCGATCAACGGCGCCGGCCTGATCGTGCTCGCCGTGGCGCGGCTGCTGCAGCTCACGGTGTACGTCTATATCGTCGCCGTGCTCATCCGGGTGATCCTGTCCTGGGTCAACCCGTACGGCACGCGCCACCCGGTCGGCGAGCTGCTGAACGACCTCACCGATCCGCTGCTCGTGCCGGCGCGGCGCCTGATCCCGCCGATCTCGGGACTCGATCTTTCGCCCATCGCCGTCTTCGTCCTGCTGCAGCTCACCCTGATTCTGCTCGTCCGCCCCCTCGAGGACGCCGGCATCGCGCTCATGCTTCGCTGACGTCGCGCTCGCGCGTGCGTGATCTATATTTTCTGGCACGCTTTGCAGCTATGAAGCTCTAGCTTTTAATCAAGATCGGCCGTTAAACTCATGTTTCAATGGCCTGTCCGATGATCGGCGTACAACCACTAAAAGATCGCCCGGCGCTGGCCGTCAATGCGTTCGGCCGGCGGCTGTCGGAGTACCGCAGCTGGCGGGAAGAGCTGGCCTCCATCATCAACGAGTACCAGGGCTGGGTCGAAAGCCAGGGGCTCGGGAGCGGGGAGGACGATCTCAAGGTCTACGAGCTGATCGACGCGCTCAAGTCCGACAGGCTCACGGTCGCCCTGGTCGGCGAGTTCTCCCGGGGCAAGACCGAGCTGATCAACGCGATCTTCTTCGCCGAGTACCGCCAGCGGCTCCTCCCCTCGGACGCCGGGCGCACGACCATGTGCCCGATGGAGCTCCTGCACGACGAGAAACAGCCGCCCTCGGTGCGCCTGCTGCCCATCGAGACGCGCCAGTCCTCGCTCACCATCGCCGAGCTCAAGCGCACGCCCACCCACTGGACCGTGCTGCCCCTCGACACGTCGAGCCCGAAGAAGATGGCGGAGACCTTCGCCCAGATCGTCCAGACGCGCACCGTCCCGATTCGCGAGGCCGAGAACCTGGGGCTCTACAACGCCCAGGCGCCGGGCGCCGCCGTCCCGAGCGACGGCAAGGTGCAGATCCCGGTCTGGCGCCACGCGATCGTCAACTTTCCCCACCCGCTGCTCAAGCAGGGGCTGGTGGTCCTCGATACCCCGGGGCTGAACTCGCTCGGCACGGAGCCGGAGCTGACGATGAGCATGCTGCCGTCGGCGCACGCGGTGCTCTTCGTCCTCGCCGCCGACACCGGGGTGACCAAATCCGACCTCGACGTCTGGACGAACCACGTGTGCGTCGCCAAGCACGCGGCGAGCGAGGGACGGCTCGTCGTGCTCAACAAGGTCGACGCGCTCTGGGACGAGCTGCGCTCGGACGAGAGCATCTCCGCCACGCTGAACCGCCAGATCGAGGAGACGGCCCGCGCGCTCGGCGTCTCGCGCGCCCAGATCTTCCCGGTCTCCGCGCAGAAGGGGCTGCTGGGCAAGGTCAAGGCGGACCATGCGCTCATCGCCCGCAGCGGCCTCGACGCCCTGGAGGCGAAGCTGTCGAGCGACATCGTCGAGGCCAAGCAGGCGCTCCTGCGCGCGAAGATCGCGCGCGAGATCGGCGCGATCGTCGACAACACGCGCGCCATGATCGAGGCCCGCCTCGCCGCCGTGGACGCGCAGCTCGCCGAGCTCAAGGGCCTCTCCGGCAAGAGCCAGGACGCGATCCAGCAGATGATCAACCGCATGCGCGAGGAGAAGGCCGCCTACGACAAGACGCTGGCGAGCTTCCAGGCGACCCGCGCGGTGCTGTCCGAGCAGACGAAGGTGCTGCTCGATTACCTGAGCGTCGAGGCGTTCGACACGCTCATGGCGCGCACGCGCACGGCGATGAAGGAGTCCTGGACCACCCAGGGTCTCAAGGCCGGCATGAAGACGCTGTTCGACGGCGCGACCGAGACCATGGAGAAGGCGCACCGCCAGGCCCAGCAGATCGTCGGGCTCGTCAACGCGGTCTACGGCAAGTTCCACGCGGACCACGGCCTCGCCCGGATCAAGCCGGTCGATTTCTCGCTCGCGCCCTTCCGCAGCCAGATCCAGCGCCTCTACGACGAGGCCGACGCCTTCCGCAAGAGCCCGGTCATGGTCATGACCGAGGCGCACTTCGTGATCAAGAAGTTCTTCATCACCCTCGCCTCGCGCGCCCGCCTCGTGTACACCGAATGCAACGCGGCCGCGCGCGACTGGGGCAAGGCGATCATGGCGCCGATCCTCTCGCAGGTGCGGGAGCACAAGATCATGATGGACCAGCGGCTCGAGAACCTGAAACGCGTGCACGAGAACCTCGACAACGTCACCGGCCGCATCGCGGACGTCGAGGCGACCAAGCAGAACCTCGAGAACCAGCTCATGATCATCCGCAACATGATGCGCAAGGTCGGGCAGCCGCTGCACTGACAGTACATTGAGAAACGCCATCCACGGCGTTCAACACGCTCGCCGCGGCCCGGTCCGACCGCGCGCCGCCCCGCTCCCCGCCCTCGTCGTCCGTCTCCGCTCTTTCCCCTGTCCGTGCCACGCGACAACGCTATACTTCGCGCCATTCCTTCGTATGACTGGCCCTTGAGCGACCGCCGCGCCCCATGACCGCGAAGATCCCCGCCTGGCGGGCGGTGTGGCTCGCGCTCCGGAGCTGGCGCACGGCCGCCGTCTCGCTCCTGTCCTTCTCCTCCGGCCTCCCCTTGGGCCTCGTCTGGATCGCGATCCCCACCTGGCTCGCGCGCGAGGGCGTCGACATCAAGATCATCGGGCTCTTCACGCTCGCGCAGGCGCCGTGGAGCTTCAAGTTCCTGTGGTCCCCGCTCATGGACCGCTATGCGCTGCCGATCCCGAAACTCGGGCGCAAGCTCGGCTGGACGCTGGCGATGCAGGTGGCGCTGCTCGCGCTGACCTTCGTGCTCGGCGACGTCGCCCGCCACCCGGATGCGATCTGGATCGTCGGCAGCCTGACCCTCGCGATCGCCTTCGCCTCGGCGAGCCAGGACATCGCGATCGACGCGTACGCGGTGGAGGTGCTCAGGCCGAACGAGCAGGGCGTGGCCGTGGGCGCCCGCATCGCGATCTACCGCGCGGCCATGTTCGTCGCCGGCGGCCTCGCGATCACGCTCGCCGGTATGTGGTCCTGGCCGTTCGTGTTCACGCTGATCGCGCTCCTGTACGCGCCGATGCTCTTCGTGACGCTGTTCGCGCCGCGCTCGGAGGCCGACCGGCTGCACGCGCCCCCGAGCCTGCGCGCGGCCGTGTGGGAACCATTCGTGGGCTTCCTCGCCAAGGCCCGGGCGCTCGAGCTCCTCGGCTTCGTCGTGCTCTACAAGCTCGCCGACAACCTCGCCGGCGCGCTGGTGCGGCCCTTCCTGGTGCAGGTGGGCTTCGACGACTTCGACGTGGGGGTGGCGACCGCGACGATCGGGCTCGTCGCGACTCTGGTGGGCACCTTCCTCGGCGGCGTGCTGACGACCGCGATGGGCCTCGGCCACGCCCTCTGGGTGTTCGGCGGCCTGCAGATCGCCTCGAACCTCGGCTACGTGCTGATCGCCATGGTCGGCGTGGACCGACCGCTCATGTACGCCGCCATGGGCTTCGAGAGCATCACGACCGGAATGGGCACCGGGGCGTTCAGCGTGCTGCTGCTGCGCATGACCATGAAGCAGTTCTCGGCGACGCAGTACGCACTCTTCTCGAGCCTGTTCGCGCTGCCGCGCATCCTCGCCGGACCGGTCACCGGGGTGATGGTCGACGCCATGGGCTGGCGCGACTTCTTCCTCTTCACGATCGCGATCGGCATCCCGGGGCTGCTGATGCTGCACCGCTTCTCGCCCCTCGGCGTGCGCGACCCCGAGCTCGAGGCGCTCGCGGACATCAGGCCGCGGATACTGACACGAGGCGATCTCGTCCGGCGCGGCGCCTTAGGCGGCCTCGTCGCCCTCGTCATCGGCGCGTTCTCGGTCGCCGCGCTCGACGCCTTCAAGCGCATGCGCGCCCTCCCCGACGCCGGCTTCGACCTCATCGCCCCGCTTACCCACCTGCTCGTCCCGACCACGGTCTCCGACTGGCTGAGCGCCGTCGGCGTCCTTCTCTTCGGCTTCACGATCGCGCTCGCGACGGCCGCGACCGCCGCCGCGCGCTCGAAGAAGGTCGAAGGGAAAAGCAAATTTTGAATGTTGAATGCTCAATGTTGAATTGAAGTGCGCGCGGCGCGCGCCTCATCAATTCAACATTCACAATTGAACATTCAATATTGGCGCTTCGCGCCTACAGCTCCCGCAGCACCGACAGCGGGCTCGCACGCACGACGCGCCGGGTGCCGAGGAAGCCCGCGAGCCCCACGATCAGGGCGCCCGCGAGCGGCGCGATCACCCACAGCGGCCACTTGAACGCGTAGTCGAGGTCGAAGACGCGCGTGTAGAGGGCGGCCGCGATGAGCTCCGTCCCGATCGCCGCGAGCAGCCCCGCGAGCAGACCGAGCACCGCGAACTCCGCGACGTGGCCCGCCCGCAGCTGCCCGCGGCTTGCCCCGAGCGTGCGCAGCAGCGCGCCCTCGTGGAAGCGCTCGTCGAGCGTGCTGTTCAGCGCCGCATAGAGCACGGCGAAGCCGGCGGCGAGGACGAAGAGCAGGATGAACTCGATCGCGAGCGTCGCCTGCTGAAGGAGCGAGCGCACCTGCGCCAGCACGCGATCGGTCTCGAGCACGGTGACCGCCGGGAAGGCGCGCACGAGGCTCCCGAGCAACGGCTTGCGCCCGGCCGGGAGATAGAAGCTCGTGAGCCAGGTCGCGGGGTACGCGTCGAGCGCACCCGGCGGGAAGATCATGTAGAAGTTCGGATGGAACGAGTCCCACTGCACGCGCCGCAGGCTCTGCACGCGCGCCTCGAGCTCCTGTCCGCCGATCGAGAACGTGAGCCGATCCCCCGGGCGGATCCCGAGGCGCGCGGCGAGCTGCGCTTCCACCGAGACGGCATCGGCATCCTGGTCCGGCTGCCACCACCGTCCCTCCGCGACGCTGTTGTCCTCCGGCAGCGCCGCGCTCCAGCTGAGATTCAGCTCGCGCTGCAACGCGCCGTCGCCGCGCGCCTCCTTGGTCACGGCGCGGCGGACCGGCGCGCCGTTGATCTCGATCAGCCGCCCGCGGACCATCGGGTAGATCGCGCTCGCGCGGATGTCGTTGTCCCGGAAGAAGGCGTCGAGCCGCTGCACGTCCTCGGGCAGGATGTTGAACGCGAAGTGGTTCGGCGCGTCGGCGGGGAGCTGCGTCTGCCACGTCGCGAGGAGATCGCCGCGCACGAGGGCGATCAGCGCCATCGCCATGAACGCGAGCCCGAAGGCGAGCACCTGCCCGACGGTCGCGCCGCTCCGCCGCCAGAGGTTGTTCATCCCGAAACGCCAGGCGACGCCGACGTGGCGGTGCAGCCGCCGTCCGAGGCGCAGGAGCGTGTGGGCGAGGAGCGCGAGCACGGCGGCGGCGCCGAGCGCGCCGCCGAGGACCGATGCGGTCAGCGTGAAGTCCCCGGTGTAGCGCCAGAGGAGCGCGACGACGGCGACCCCCGCGGCTCCGTAGACGAACCATCCGCTCGCCGGCAGCGGGACGAGATCCCGGCGGAGCACGCGCAGCGGCGGCACGCGCTTCAACCGCAGCACGGGCGGCAGGGCGAATCCGGCAAGCACCACGAGCGCCGTCGCGAGTCCGGCGACCAGCGGTCCGGGTCCGGGCGGGGGCAGGCGCGGGGGCAGCCAGTCCTTGAGCATAAAGAGCAGCGCCTCCTGGGCCGCCCAGCCGATCGCGCCGCCGAGCGCCGCGGCGACGAGCGCCAGAACGAGGAGCTGAGGCAGATAGAGCGCGAGGATGTCGCGCTGCGCGGCGCCCAGGCAACGGAGCATCGCGCTCACGTCGTAGTGGCGCTCGCTGTAGCGCCGCGCCGCCATGGCGATGGCGACGGCCGCGAGCACCACGGCGATCAGGCTCGCTAGGCCGAGATAGCGCTCGGCGCGTCCGAGCGCGCGCCCGACGGAGGCGTTGCCCGAGCGCGGGTCGTGCAGCTCCTCGTGGCGATCGAGCCGCGGGCGCAGCCACGCGCCGAAGCCTTCGAGCGCGGCGGCATCGCCGGCGTAGAGCGCGCGCCAGGTGACCCGGCTCCCGGGCTGGACGACCTCGGTGCGGGCGAGGTCGTCGTGGTGGATGAGCACGCGCGGCGCGAGCGCGAAGAAGTTGCCGGCGCGCGTCGGCTCCTGCGTCACCACGCGCGTGACGGTGAATCCGGCCGCGCCGATCTCGAGGCGCCCGCCGACCTCGATCCCCAGCGCGGCGAGGAGGCGGGCCTCGACCCAGGCGGTGCCCGGCGCCGGGATCTCGTTCGTTGCGGCGTCCTCGGTGTACGGCTGCGGCGCGACCCGCAGGCTGCCTCGCAGCGGGTAGCCCGGCGAGACCGCATGCACCGCGCTCAGCTGGAGCTTCTCGCCGCTCACCGCGACACTCGCGAACTCCGCGGTGTGCGCCGTCTCGAGCCCCCTCGCTGCCGCTTCGTTCAGCGACTCCGGGGAAAGCGGCTGCGAACTCGCCAGGATCAGATCCGCCCCGAGCAGATCGGCCGATTGCTCGCTCATCGCCCGCTCGATGCGGTTTCCGAAGAAGCCGATCGTGGTCGCCGCCGCGACGGCGACGACCAGCGCGGCGACGAGAAGCGTGAGCTCCCCCGAGCGCCAGTCGCGCGCGAGGAGCTTGAGCGCGAGGGCGGTCCTTCCGCGCATCAGTTCGCCCGCTCGGCCAGCCGGCCGGCATCGAGATGGATGTGCCGGGTGCAGCGGGCGGCGAGGCTCTCGTCGTGCGTCACGAGAACCAGCGTCGTCCCGCGCTCGGCGTTGAGCTCGAACAGCAGCTCGATGACGCGCGCGCCGGTCGCG
The DNA here is from genome assembly GCF_002355415.1 of Sulfurifustis variabilis. Taxonomy (GTDB): domain Bacteria; phylum Pseudomonadota; class Gammaproteobacteria; order Acidiferrobacterales; family Sulfurifustaceae; genus Sulfurifustis; species Sulfurifustis variabilis. The sequence continues at coordinate 3,593,601 of NZ_AP014936.1, forward strand.
GTATCGAGGTTGCCGGTGGGCTCGTCGGCGAAGAGGATCGCGGGCCGCGTGACGAACGCGCGCGCGATGGCGACGCGCTGCTGCTCGCCGCCCGAGAGCTGGCGGGGATAGTGGGCGAGCCGCTCGCCCAGGCCCACGCGCGCGAGCAGCTCGCGCGCCCGTTCGGTCGCGTCCCTGCGGCCGGCGAGCTCGAGCGGCAGCATCACGTTCTCGAGCGCGGTGAGGCCGGGCAGCAGCTGAAAAGACTGGAACACGAAGCCGACCAGCTCGGCGCGCACGCGCGCCCGACCGTCCTCGTCCAGCGCCTCGAGCCGGTGCCCGTTGAGCCGGACCGACCCCGACGACGCCACGTCGAGCCCGGCGAGCAGGCCGAGCAGCGTGGACTTGCCCGATCCCGACACGCCGATCACCGCGACGCTTTCGCCCGCCTTGATCTCGAGACTCACGCCCGTCAGGATGTCGAGCGCACCGGCCGCGGTGTCCACCCGCTTCCCGAGGTTTTCCGCGACGATGAGACTCCCGTTCACCTGTCCTTCCATTTCTCTCCGCCTTGTCTTCGTTCTCGCGCTACTGCTCGCGCCGGGCGCCGTGCTCGCGCGCACGATCCTGGTCGTCGGCGACAGCCTGAGCGCGTCCTACGGGATCGACGTCGAATCGGGTTGGGTGGCGCGGCTTCAGCAGCGGCTCGAGGAGCACAAGCTCAATTATAAGGTGATCAACGCCAGCATCAGCGGCGACACGACCGCGAACGGCCGGGTGCGCCTCCCCCGCGCGCTGGCGCAGCACGAGCCCGCGGTCGTCGTCCTCGAGCTCGGCGGCAACGACGGGCTGCGCGGCCTCCCGCTCGAGGAGATGAAGCGCAACCTCGCCGCCATGATCGAGGAATCGAAGAAGAGCGGCGCCGAGGTGGTGCTGATCGGCATCCGCCTGCCCCCGAACTATGGACCGCGCTACAACGAAAGGTTCCGGGCCGTCTACGAGGATCTCGCCGCCCGCTACCGCCTGCCGCTGGTGCCCTTCCTGCTCGACGGCGTATACGAGCAGGACGGCCTCATGCAGCCGGACGGCATCCACCCGACCGCCGCCGCGCAGGCGCGCATGCTGGACAACGTCTGGCCGAAGCTCCGGCCGGTCCTGAAGCGATAACCGCCCGCCGTCGATTGTCGGCATTGAGACCGAGGGAAGGTCTCCGGCAGATTGAGGCTTTCCGGTGCGAGACATCGTCGAGTATCCGGTGAGCATCCCGGGCACCATCCTGAGATCCGACAAGCACGCACAGCGTCTCTGGAAAAAGGCGCACGACAGCGCCGTGCGCACCTACGGCGAGGGCGGCCGCGCCCACCGGGTCGCCTACGCCGCCCTCAAGCACGAGTACCGGAAGTCGGGCGACAAGTGGGTGCCGAAGGGCTGGAAGGGCCCCTCCGATCCGCAGGCTGCGCAGGGAGCCGGCGCGAAGCCGAAGCCGACTGCACGCGGCAAGGTGGCGGGCACCGAGAAGGAAGCCCGGCGCAAGGCGAAGGAGGCGCGGAGCGAGTACGCGCGCGACTACCGTCGGCGCCGATCGCGCGCTTCGACGAAGAAATCCGGCCGCAGAAAGAAGTGAGACGACAGGCAAAGAGCCCGCGCGGGCTCTTTTGCTTTACTGCGATTCCTCGCCCGGTCAGAGCGACGCGTACGCGGACCTCGGTTCCGAGCCGCGCAGGATCTGGATCACGGTGAGCACGGCGAACTCCTCGTAGAGTCCGCTCAGGAGCTCCGCCGGCGCGTTCGTGTCTCCGAGCGCGTACGAGGCGTAGACGTCGAACGCGTACAGCGGCCGGCCGGACGGTTGCTTGAGCGTCACCTTGCCGGTCACGACGTTGCCCGCGCCCTTCGCCGATCGGCCCCACTTCGGCTGCGGCCCGAGCCGCACGTCCGTCACCTCGACGGTGACGCTGTAGCCGCTGCCGCGATCGAAGAGCTGCTGCTCCTTCAGCGCGCCCAGCACGGTCTGCTCGAAGCGACGGAGGTCGAACGTGCCCTCCTCCGCGAGCTTCACCTGAACGCTCGGGCTCATGCTCACGCGCAGCGCGCCGAACTTCTGGCCCTGATACTGCCACTGGGTCGACGTATTCTGCTCGCGGCTCGCCGTGCTCGCGCAGGCGGCGAGGCCGAGGGCGAGCAGCAGCGCGAGAAAGGCTTTCACGACTGTTTTTCCTGGACGCACGACGCGCATCTCCGAAAGGACTCTTGCCCGTACTTTGCAAAACGCATGCCCAGCTAACTCTAGGCAAGGCGTCGGGAACGCGCGGGCGCGGAGCGCGAAAAAATTTCCGGCCCGGCGAACTGGACAAGCGCCGGCGGTTGGACTACGGGGAGGCGGTCAGGGAGTCGGCGCGCGGGGCGGCGACGCGGCGAGGGCGGGGCCGGCGCCGTTCAGGATCTCTTTCACCGTGAGCTCGGCGAACTCGTCGTAGAGCCATTCGGTGCGCACGCTCGCGGGCAGCGTGACCCATCCGGCGAGGGCGTTGTACGCCTTGACCACGAAACTGTGCAGTCGCCGGCCGCTCGCGGGCTGGCGCACCGTGACGTGACCCACCACGCGGTCCGCGCCGTACACGAAGCTCAGCATGAACGCCCAGAAGGTCGAGCGCACGCGGAGGTCGGTCACCTGCACGTCCAGCTGGTACGGACTCTCCCGGCTGAGCAGCCCGCGCGTCTCCAGCGCCTGCGCCATCGCCGCCTCGAGCTGCCAGGGGTCGAACTCGGTGTGGTCCTCGAGCTTTCGTTCGGCCTTCGGCGTCAACGTCACGCGCACGGCGCCGAACTGCTGGCCGCCGTAGTACCAGTCCGCGCCCGGGCGGCGCGTGACGGTGCTCGCGCAGGCAACCAGCCCGAGCACGAGCACGACGAGCAGGCCCCACCCGATCTTCGCGTTCACGCGTCTTCCCTCTCTGTTCGCGGTGCCGCGACGCCGTGCAACGCCGACACGGTCCCAGGGGTCATCGCGGGCGGCCGCTCCCGATTTGCGGCCGATTCGGTGAGAATACGCCCTTCATCGATAGCGCGTTACGGAGCCCATGGCAAGAGTCAAGGTCTACGGGACGGGCGTGTGCCCGCTGTGTCAGAAAACCAAGGTCCTGCTGCGCAAGTGGCAGGTGCCCTTCGACGAGGTGCGGATCGACCTCGACAAGTCGGCGCTGCGCGAGTTCGCGGAGGTCACGAACAACGCCCGGACGGTGCCGCAGATCGTGATCGACGGCCGGTGCATCGGCGGCTTCACCGAGCTGACCGAGCTGCACATGGAGGGTGGGCTCGACGGGCTCATCGAGGGGGAGACCGGCTAGGGCCGTCCTCCCTTCCGGGCCGTGGTCCCGGCCACTTTCGGAGCAGCCGGTCGGTCGGCAGGTAGACGACCAGCGGAAAGGCCGCCATCAGGAACCCCACCCACAGCCAGCCGGGCATCCACGGTTGAGGGACATGGTCTCCCCAGCCAAGCGCCCAGTTGACGTTGTTCTCCGGGGTCGCGACGAGCGCGCTCGCCGGCAGCACCGCCCACGCGAGCAGCGTCTGCGCGCGCAGCGCGCGCTCGTCGTAGCCGAGGCGGTACACCGTCCAGAGCAACAGGGGCGGCAGGAAGACATGGAAGAGCGACAGACCGCGCACGGCCAGCGGTATCGACGGGTCGAACATGTAGCCGGCGAGGCCGACGACGTCCGTGCCGGTGAGGAGCTTGCCGAAAAATCCGACGTTCCAGGCGAGCTCCGGCAGCAGCACCCCGAGCGCCATCATGCTCGCGAGCAGCCGGTGCTCGAACCAGAGCACGATCAGCACGCCGAAGAGCGCGACGTCCGAGAACCAGAGAAAGTTGGCCGGTCCGTGCGCGACCCAGTAGACCGGGACGAGCAGCCCGACGAAGACCGTGTAGGGAACCTTGATCCAGGGCGGGAAGTGGCCGTCCAGCGCCTTCCGCCAACCGAGCTCCGCCGTCATGCGACCCTCCGGGATCGCGAGCAGTCTAGCGCCCGGCGGCCAGCTCTTCGATCAGATCGAGCTCCTGCTCGGTAAACCCCGCACGGCGGCGCGCGACGTGATCGAACGGGCCCCGCAGCCGGGGGCCGTCGTACTCGCGCAGCAGCCGGCGGAAGGTCGCGACGGGATCGAGGCCGCGTTCCCCGCAGAGATACCGGTACCACCGGCTCCCCACCGCGACGTGACCGATCTCGTCGCGCTGGATGATCGCCATGATCTCGACCGCACGGGCGTCGCCGCACGCGCGCAGCTTCGCGATCAGGGTCGGCGAGGCATCGAGGCCCCGCGCCTCCAGCACGCGGGGCACGAGCGCCATGCGCGCGAGCGGATCGTGCGCGGTCTTCACCGCCATCTCCCAGAGCCCGTCGTGCGCCGTGAAGTCGCCGTAGTCGTGACCGAGCGCGCGCAGGCGCTCGCGCAGCAGCGCGAAATGATGCGCCTCCTCGGCCGCGACCCGGACCCAGTCGCCGTAGTACTCGAACGGCAGGCCGCGAAACCGGTACACGGCGTCGAGCGCGAGATTGACGGCGTTGAACTCGATGTGCGCGAGCGCGTGCAGCAGCGCGGCGCGGCCCTCGGGCGTCGAGACCTGCCGGCGTTCCACCTCGCGCGGCGATACGAGCCGCGGGCGCGGCGGACGGCCCGGCACGGCAATCGGCTCCGGCGCGGAAACACCGTCGCAGACGCGCGGCCGCTTCTCGGGCCAGCGCGCGTCGAGCTCGCGCACGCGGGCCAGCTTCGTTTCCGGGTCGCGCTCCATGAGGCAGCGCTGCGCCTGGGCGTGAACATCCATGGCCGGATTTTGCGCGATCGCCGCCGGCGCCACCACGGGTGAGGCGGCGCGACGCATTCGGAGGAACGAACCAGGAAAGGGAAACGCGAAACGACGGGGGGTAGAAGCGATGGAAAACCGCCGGCCGGCGAACCGGCCGGCGGTTCGCGCACTCAGGCCTTCTGTGCCTGCGGCTCCTGACGCATGCCGAGGAAGAACAACACGGCACCGACGGCGGCGAGCCCGGCGCGAATCGCCCAGCCGATCGCCGGACCCCAATTGTCGACCCACATCAGCAGCTTGAACTCGAAGCCCACGAAGTTCAGCGCCATGGAGCCGAAGCCAAAAATCATCAACCACAATCCCAAAGTCTTCATCTTGTTCTCCTCGAACGGTTGGAATCGACCGTTCCGGTTCGTGCCTCCCTCCGGTTGACGGCCTGCCCCTCAGCATAGACGGCGCCCCGGGTTGTCAACGCCGACCCGCCTCAAGCCACTGTTTTGGCTTGTTTTTGTCTCTCCGGCGGAGACGGCGCGACGTAGACGGGCGTCAACTGCCCGAGGGAAGGAAACCTGCCGCAGTCACCGGGTGAAGACGGGCGCCACGTCGCGCCACTCGCCCGGCGCGAGCTTGTCGAGGAGGTACGGACCCACGGCCACGCGCACGAGGCGCAACGTCGGATAGCCGACGGCCGCCGTCATGCGCCGCACCTGGCGGTTTCGGCCTTCGGTGAGGATCACCTCGATCCAGCTCGTCGGTATGTGCTTGCGAAAACGAACGGGCGGCTCGCGCGGCCAGAGCCCGGGTTCGGAAAGACGGCGGACCTTCGCCGGCCGCGTCCGCCGGCCATCCAGCATCACGCCGCGACGCAGCCGCTCGAGCGCCTCCTCCGTCGGCACCCCCTCGACCTGCGCCCAATAGGTCTTCGGCAGCTTGTGCCGCGGATCGGTCAGGCGGTGCTGCAGCGCGCCATCGTCGGTGAGGAGCAGCAGCCCCTCGCTGTCCTTGTCGAGCCGCCCGGCCGGATGCACGCCGGGTAATCGGATGTAATCAGCGAGTGTCGGCCCATAGGCACTCACACGAAACTGCGTGAGCACGCCGTAGGGCTTGTTGAAAAGAATCAATTTTTCCACGCAGTACCTTCCTCACCTGCCATGTGGCAACGGGGCAAGAACGACCCCCCTTGACGGGGTTGCCCCATCGCTTTAGTTGTATGTACTATGTACATACAACAATTCCAGTACGAGTAGCCCGCGATGGAGATCGAATGGGACCCCGAAAAAGCGGCGGCCAATTTTCGAAAGCATGGTGTGCGGTTTGCCGAAGCGGCGACTGTACTGGACGACCCATATGCGAAGACGACTGAAGATAACGACCATGACGAACCGCGGTGGATCACTTTAGGAAGTGATTCGACAGGGACCGCGCTCATTGTGGTGTGGGCATTGGCAGGCGAGAACATTCGGTTGATCTCCGCCCGCAAGGCATCGGTTCAAGAAAAAAGTCAGTACGAGCGGTGAACCAATGAAAAGCGAATACGACTTTAGCAAGGCAAAGAAGGGCGCTGTAGTTCCGGCAGAGGGAAAAGAACGGATAACGATTCGTCTAGATAAGGATGTCCTCGAACGGTTTCGAGAGATTGCCGACAAGGAAGGACGTGGTGGCTACCAAACGCTGATTAATCGAGTGTTGCGGCAATATCTTGCGGAACTGGAGACCAAAGACGCCCAAAAAAGATTGCTTGACGACGAAGTCGGCTCGAAAAGGGCTTATGCCATTGCGGTCAAACAAGTACTAGATAAGGCGATAGCGGACCAGTGGGAACTAGAGAATAGCCCTCTGAAGACTTTTCTATCAAACGAGTTAATTACTCCTGATCCGTTAATCTTCGACGCTTTTGCTAGCACTGCACTTTGGGAGTTGGCACTCGGGGTTGTAAAGAGCAGCACTGGTAAGGCGTTTTCTGATTTTTTACTCTCTTCAGTTTCCGTAGCGAAGATATTTAGTCCAAAAGTTTTCGAAGCCAAGGAGATGCAGGAAATCTATCGAGCGCACGCAAGCAGAACGGAAGTGGAACAATTAAGCCTTCGTGGGTTCATCAATTTGCTCATTGAAGTTTATACGAGACGTGCACACGGTCGGATTTAGCTTCGTTCGGCGAGGCATCATCAAGTTACTCAGATCGCCCGCCTAGGCTGTGTGCAGGGAAAACAGTAGGAGCATAGCCGCCATTTAGAGATCGAAGTCGTAATCGATTAATAGTGGGGCGTGATCCGAGAACCGCTTCCTCTTATATATGGACTCGTCCTTCGCTTTCGCCGCGATCCCCGGCGTCGCGATCTGGTAGTCGATGCGCCACCCGACGTTCTTCGCCCACGCCTGTCCGCGATTCGACCACCAGGTGTACTGCTCCGGCCTCTGATTGAGCTTGCGGAAGACATCAACCCAGCCGAGCTCGTCGAACACCTTCGTGAGCCACGCGCGCTCCTCGGGCAAAAAGCCCGAGTTCTTCTGGTTGGAGCGCCAGTTCTTGAGGTCGATCTCCCTGTGGGCGATGTTCCAGTCGCCACAGAGGATGTAGTCGCGGCCGTCGCCGCGCAGCTTCTTCAGGAAGGGATAGAACTCGTCCATGAAGTGGAACTTCACCTTCTGGCGCTCGGGGCCGCTCGAACCCGAGGGCAGGTACACCGAGACGACGGACAGCGTGCCGAAGTCGACCTGCAGATAGCGCCCCTCGACGTCGAAGTCCGGGATGCCGATGCCGAGGCGCACCTTGTCCGGCTGCTTTTTCGCGTAGATGGCGACGCCCGCGTAGCCCTTCCTCTCCGCGCAATGGAAGTAGCCGTAGTAGCCCCTGGGGCCGAGCATCTGCCGGGTGCACTGGTCCTCCTGCGCGCGGATCTCCTGCACGCAGACGACGTCGGCGTCCTGGCGCCGCATCCAGTCGAAGAAACCTTTCCTGGCGGCCGAGCGGATGCCGTTCAGGTTTAGGGTGATGACGCGCATGGGAGCTCCGGTCAGAGGCGGCGGAATGATACCCGCTTTCCCCTGCTCCGGGCCGACCTTAAAATGGCCCGCGCATGAAGCCTTATCAGCGCGCCTTTCTCGAGTTCGCCATCGACTGCGAGGCGCTGCACTTCGGCAGCTTCACCCTCAAGTCGGGTCGGATCAGTCCCTACTTCTTCAACAGCGGGTTGTTCAACACCGGCGGACGGCTCGCGCGGCTCGGGCGGTTCTACGCCGATGCGATCGAGGACAGCGGGCTCGACTTCGACATGGTCTACGGGCCGGCGTACAAGGGCATCCCCCTCGCCACCGCGACCGCGGCGGCCCTGGCGGAGCGGGGGCGCGACGTGCCCTACGCCTTCAACCGCAAGGAGGCGAAGAAGCATGCGGAGGGCGGGCTCATCGTGGGTGCCCCGCTCGCCGGCCGCGTGCTCATCGTGGACGACGTGATCTCGGCGGGGACCTCGGTTCGGGAATCGGTGGATATCATTAATACCCTCGGTGCGCGGCCGGCCGGGGTCGCGATCGCGCTCGATCGGCAGGAGCGGGGACAGGGGACGCTGTCGGCCGTGCAGGAGGTGGAAAAGGATCTGGGACTGCGGGTGGTCAGCATCGCCGACCTCGATACCCTGCTTTCCTGGCTTGCACAAAAAGACGGGGTAGAGGAGCATCTAGAGGCGATCAGCGCCTATCGTCGCCAATACGGCACCTGAGTTCCAGGGTAGTTCGGGTCGTCGTTGCTGTTTTGCGGGTCACACCGCGGAGCCACGATGATTGTCGTTTCCCAGACCGTCTACATCGAGGCACCCGTCGAGCGGGTGTTCGCCCTCATGGCCGATCCGGCCGGGCGCTCGCGCCTCAATCCCACCGCCGCCCCGCTGGTGGCCGAGATCGAAGGGGGCGGGCCGCTCGCGCTCGGGAGTCTCTGCCATTACCGCCTGCGTACCGCCGCGGGCATCGTCGACTACCGGACGCGCGTGCGGGAGTTCGAGCCGCCTCATCGTATCGTCTCCGTCTCCGAGACCGCGGTGCCCTTCGAGGTGAAGGTCGAGCTCGCGCCCGCCGCGACGGGAACCCTGCTCACCCAGACTGAGATCTTCGAGCCGTCGGAGGCCATGCTCCGGGGCGCGCTGGCCGACCGTCAGTCGAACGGGATCGTGCAGCTCGCCTACCGGCTCTACCTCTGGCTCGACACCGACGCGGCACTGGAGTTGCGGCAGCGCCAGGAGCAGCTCCTGCAGCAGCAACTCGAGGCCAACATGCGGAGCTGGCTGGGCTCCATCAAGGAGCACTTCGAGCGGAAGGTCAGGACGAGCGTTTCTCGCTGAAATGGACTAGCTCGGGCCGCGGGCGCATGCGGATCTCGCCCTCGTAGATCGCGCCCTCGGCCATGGCGATGACCGGGCTCGTGATGTGGCCGCGGATCCGCGCCGTCGGCAGGAGCTCGAGCTTCTCGCGCGCGCTCACGTCGCCCACGACCTCCCCGGCGATGACGACGTGCGTCGCATCGATGTCGCCGACCCAGCGCGCCGTGCCGGCGACCAGCAGGTGCCCGTCGAGCGCACACGCGCCCTCGACCGCGCCGTGCACCGCATAGGTGCCGGTCCCGTTGATGTCTCCCCGGTAGAGCGCGTCGATGCCGATCACGGTCTCGAATTCGACGCGATCGAGCGTGCGGCGCTTCCTCTTGATGCCGAGCAGTGAGCCTAGACCCAAGTCACGCTCCTCCCTCCCCGCACTAAAGCGCAAAGCGCGGGACCCCGCAAGTCAGCCGAGAATGAGTTTGATGCCGATCATCAGGGTGACGAGCTCGTACGCGCGCTTGATCCAGCGGTTGCCCCGCTTGATCGCCCAATGGGCCCCGATGTAGCCGCCGAGCAGCGAGCCGCCGAGCAGCACCGGCAGCCAGTCCCACCGGATGTCGCCGAGGAGCCCGAGGGTGATCGCACCGGTGCCGTTCCAGAAAAGACCGACCAGCACGAGCGTGTGCGCTACGGCGCGCCGGTAGTCGAGCCCGAACCAGCGCACCAGCCACAGCGTGCAGAAAAGCCCCGTGCCGGAGGTGAGCGAACCGTTGAGCACGCCGATCACGAAGAGCACGACGCCGCCGAAGAGATAGCGCCCGCCCTCGCGGTTCACCGGAGCGTGCTCCAGACCCAGGCGCCGGTTGAGGACCGAGTAGACGCCGAGGCCGATGGTCAGCAACCCGAGCGAGACCTCCGCCCAGCGATCGGGGACGTCGAGAATGAAGGCCGCCCCGAGCACGACGCCGGGCAGGCCGGCCGCCAGGATGTACAGGGTGAGGCGCCGCTCCAGCGACCTCTCGCGCAGGTGTCGGAGCGTGGCGCCGACGCCGAGCGCGACGCTCGCGACCTTGTGGGTGGCGAGGGCCACGCCGAAGGGAAGCCCGAGGAAGATCAGCGCCGGGAACTGCACCAGGCCCGCGCCCCCGCCGGAGAACGCCGAGAAGACGTTGGCGACGAGCGAGATCAGAAAGAGCAGCACCTGCTCGGACCATTCCACCCCGGTCGCCCTCCCCTGCGAAACGCGCGCGATTATGGCACAGGGCCGACGGGAGGCCCGACCGGCGGGTTTGACCGGTCCGTACCCCCCGCCTATCTTCAGAAGGAACCCCGAGAGAACGGTACATGGCACCCCGTTACCTGCTGCCTCTGCTTGCCCTCGTCGCCGCGCTCGTCGCACTGCCCTCCCGGGGCGCTGAGCCACCGAGCCCCCCCACCGGCAAGATCAAGAAATGCCAGGACGCCACCGGTCGCTGGCACTACGGCGATACCGCGGCCGACGAGTGCGCCCGGTCGAAGGTGACGCTGATGAGCGAAAAGGGCATCAAGCGCCACGAGATTGCGGCGCCGCTCACCGATGCCGAGCTCAAGAAGCGCCAGGCCGACGCCACCGCGGAGGAGAAGGCCAAGGAGCAGGAGAAGCGGGACGGGATTCTTCTTTCCACCTACGCCCATGAGGCGGACATCATCTACGTGCGCGACCGGAAGCTCGCGCAGCTCGAGCAATCCATCAAGGCGAGCCAGGAGACGGTCGACTCCCTGCGGGCGGTCCTCGGCAGGCAGGAAGCCGAAGCTGCGGCAGAGCAGAAATCGGGCGATGTCTCGGACCCGACCGCGAAGGCGGTCGCGCAAACCCGCAGCCAGATCCAGAAACACGAAGCCGCGATCGCCATGAAGCGCGAGGAGCAGGCGGCGCTCAAGAAGCAGGCCGAGGCCGACCTCGAGCGATACCGGGCGTTGAAGGGCTCCCCCCGGCGGGCGGACGCCGCCCCCGCGACCCGCTGACACCCCGCCCGGCCGCTTCAACCCCGGCGACCCTCATCGCCACCTTCGCCGGGTGGCTCCCCCCGGTTTCAGGGGTTAGAATTGCCGCCCGACTGGATCGGGCGAGTGATCCCAGGTCCCGCTGATTTTTTCGTTATTTCAGGGATTTATACTTGGTCTTCGATAAATCGCGCTTATGCGGCGCCACAGTTATTTCTATTAGTTTCACGTAACACGACCTTATAGAGTCTCGCGGTTATTTCCGGCTCCCACACCTACCTCAAGCAAGGGCGAACAATGGCAAAACTAGTGAACCCGCACGGGGGCGGCGCCCTCAAGCCGCTGCTCCTCGAGGGCGAGGCGCGCAAGCAGGAACTGGCGCGCGCGAAGACGCTGAAGCAGGTCTCGACCAGCTCGCGCGAGACCGGCGACCTGATCATGCTCGGTATCGGCGGCTTCACGCCCCTCGACGGGTTCATGACCCGGGCCGACTGGGAAGGCGTGTGCGACGGCATGAAGATGGCCAACGGCCTCTTCTGGCCGATCCCGATCACGCTCTCGACCGACAAGGCCACCGCCGACGCCATCAAGACCGGCGAGGACATCGCCCTGGTCGACAAGGAGTCCGGCGAGGTCATGGCGACCATGAAGGTCACCGAGAAGTACACCATCGACAAGGCGCACGAATGCATGATGGTGTACAAGACGACCGACCTCGAGCACCCGGGCGTCAAGATGGTGATGGAGCAGGGCGACGTGAATCTCGCCGGCCCCGTCAAGATCCTCTCCCAGGGCGGCTTCCCCGAGAAATATAAAGATCAGTTCCTCACCCCGGCGCAGACCCGCGCCATCTTCGAATCCAAGGGCTGGTCGACCGTGGCCGCCTTCCAGACCCGCAACCCCATGCACCGCTCGCACGAGTACCTCGCGAAGGTCGCGATCGAGGTATGCGACGGCGTCCTCATCCATTCGCTGCTGGGCAAGCTCAAGCCGGGCGACATCCCGGCCGAGGTCCGTTCGAAGGCCATCGGTACGCTGATCGACAAGTACTTCGTGAAGAACACGGTGATCCAGGCCGGCTACCCGCTCGACATGCGCTATGCCGGTCCGCGCGAGGCGCTGCTGCACGCCCTGTTCCGCCAGAACTACGGCTGCTCGCACCTGATCGTCGGGCGCGACCATGCCGGCGTGGGCTCGTACTACGGCCCGTTCGACGCGCACAAGATCTTCGACGAGATCCCGAAGGACGCGCTCGAGACGAAGGCGCTCAAGATCGACTGGACCTTCTGGTGCTACAAGTGCGGCGGCATGGCGTCCGCGCGCACCTGCCCGCACGACGAGAAGGACCGTCTCCTCCTCTCCGGCACCAAGCTCCGCAAGATGCTGTCGGAGGGCGGCGAGGTCCCCGCGGAGTTCTCCCGCGCGGAAGTGCTGGAGATCCTGCGCGCGTACTACGCGGGCCTGACCGAGAAGGTGGAGATCAAGCTCAGCGGCCACTCGGCACGCTAGGTTCCACGGCGCTGCGGTCACCCGCAGCGCCCCTTTTTCTCCGCAGTACCCGGTGTTTCAGCTTCCTCACCCAGTGATGGAGGGGCGCAATGCCTACCTACGTTCGTACCGACAAGTGCGATGGCTGCAAGGGTCAGGACAAGGCCGCCTGCATGTACATCTGCCCGCACGACCTGATGAAGCTCGACAAGGACGGGTCCGAGACCGGACACCCGATGAAGGCATGGAACCAGGAGCCGGAGCAGTGCTGGGAGTGCTACTCCTGCGTGAAGATCTGCCCGCAGAACGCGATCGAGTGCCGTCACTACGCGGACGTCGTGCCCCTGGGCGGCTCGGTGCAGCCGCTGCGCGGGACCGACTCCATCATGTGGACCATCAGGTTCCGCAACGGCAACATCAAGCGCTTCAAGTTCCCCATCCGCACCACGCCGGAAGGCTCGATCAAGCCGTACGAGGGCAAGCCCAAGGCCGAGATGAGCGATATCGAGAAGCACGATACGCTCTTCACGAAGGCCACCCACAAGTGCGACATGAGCCAGTTCGTCTCGAGCTGAGCGGACAACTACGGTGAACGGGTCGTCACCCGAGGCGCGGCCGCAGTGTCGCATAAGGACCGGCCCACATCGAGGTAAATCAAGAAATGGCAGAGTATGGGTTTGGAAACCCCGAAGTGATCGAGGAGGAAGTCGACATCCTCATCATCGGGGGCGGTATGGCGGCATGCGGCGCCGCGTTCGAGATCATGCGCTGGGCCGAGGGCACGGGCCTCAAGATCAAGCTCGTGGACAAGGCCGCCATGGACCGCTCGGGCGCCGTCGCGCAGGGTCTGTCGGCGATCAACACGTACTGCGGCGAGAACGACCCGGCCGACTACGTGCGCTACGTGCGCAACGACCTGATGGGCATCATCCGCGAGGACCTCGTGTACGACGTGGGCCGTCACGTGGACGACTCCGTGCACCACTTCGAGGAGTGGGGCCTGCCGGTGTGGAAGCAGCCCGGCGACGAAGGCAAGAAGCTCGCCGAGGGCGGCAAGCCGGTCCGTTCCGGCAAGTGGCAGATCATGATCAACGGCGAGTCCTACAAGTGGATCGTGGCCGAGGCAGCGAAGAAGGCGCTCGGCCTGGAGAACATCCGGGAGCACGTCTTCATCGTCCGCCTGGTCAACGACAAGAATGACCCGAAGCGCGTCGCCGGCGCCGCCGGCTTTTCGGTGCGCGAACACAAGCTGTACGTGTACAAGTTCAAGGCCTGCCTGCTGGTGTGCGGAGGCGCCGTGAACGTCTTCCGTCCGCGCTCCGTGGGCGAGGGAATGGGCCGCGCCTGGTATCCGGTCTGGAACGCGGGCTCGACCTACGCAATGGCCGCCGAGACCGGCGCCGAGCTCACGATGATGGAGAACCGCTTCGTGCCGGCCCGCTTCAAGGACGGCTACGGCCCGGTCGGCGCCTGGTTCCTGCTGTTCAAGGCCAAGGCGAAGAACGGCTACGGCGAGGACTACGGCGCCAAGAACGGCCACATCATCAAGGACGAGAAGCGCTTCGGCAAGTACGGCCAGGGCACCCCGGGCACCTGCCTGCGCAACCACATCATGATGGAAGAGATCAAGGCCGGCCGCGGGCCGATCTTCATCGACACCCCGGAAGCGCTGGGCAGCCTGGCGAAGAACATGACGCCCAAGGAAGTGAACCACCTCCTCGCGGAGGCGTGGGAAGACTTCCTCGACATGACCATCGGCCAGTGCGGCATCTGGGCGGGCGAGAACATCGAGCCCGAGAAGGTGCCCTCCGAGATCATGCCGACCGAGCCGTACCTGCTCGGCTCGCACGCCGGCTGCGCCGGCATCTGGGTGTCCGGCCCGACCGACCTCCCGGGCGTGCCGAAGGAGTGGAGCTGGGGCTACCGCTCGATGACCACGGTGAAGGGCCTCTTCACCGCGGGCGACGGCGTGGGCGCCTCCGGCCACAAGTTCTCCTCCGGCTCGTTCACCGAGGGCCGCATCGCCGCCAAGGGGATGGTGAAGTTCGCGCTCGACAACAAGGACTGGAAGCCCGACATGGCGCGTACCAAGGAAGAGCTGATCGAGGAGATCTACCGCCCGGTCAAGACCTTCCTGGAGCACAAGAACTACACCACGGCGATCGACGTAAACCCGCACTACATCACGCCCAAGATGCTGCAATTACGTCTGCAGAAGATCATGGACGAGTATGTGGCCGGCGTGTCGACGTACTACCAGACCAACGGCAAGATGCTCGAGGTGGCCGAGAACAAGCTGCAAATGCTGAAGGAAGACTCCCTCAAGATGCGCGCCAAGGACCTCCATGAGCTCCTGCGCGCGTGGGAGAACTACCACCGCATCATCGCGGCCGAGGCCCACATGCAGCACATCAAGTTCCGCGAGGAGACTCGGTATCCGGGTTATTACTACCGGATGGACCACAACTTCCTCGACGACACGAACTGGAAGGTCTTCGTGAACTCCACCTACGACCGGAACACCGGCAAGTGGGAGTGCAAGAAGGTCCCGTACGTGCAGATCATCAAGTAAGGTCGCCCGTACAGTTCCGGCAGCGGCGTGAAAGGCCCGGTCGGGCAACCGACCGGGCCTTTTCTTTTCGCCCCTGCGCGAGGTCCCGCGGCCGGGGTCTAGGCAGCGAGCGACGTGGCGGTCACGGCCAGGGCGCGCATCAAGTCGCCCGGCCTCACCTCGACCTGAAGGCCCCGCCGGCCGGCGCTCACGAAAACGGTCTCGAAGTTCGAGAGCGAAGCATCGGCGAAGGTGCGAAGACGGCGACGCTGGCCGAACGGGCTGATGCCGCCCGTCACGTAGCCGGTCGCGCGCTCGGCGTCATCCGGTGCGGCGAGGTCCGCGCTCTTCGCACCCGCCGCCACGGCGAGCCGTCGCAAGTCGAGCGAGCCGCTCACGGGGACGAGACCGACCACGAGCTCGCCGCTCTTGAGGCGGGCGACGAG
Organism: Sulfurifustis variabilis; assembly: GCF_002355415.1. Taxonomy (GTDB): domain Bacteria; phylum Pseudomonadota; class Gammaproteobacteria; order Acidiferrobacterales; family Sulfurifustaceae; genus Sulfurifustis; species Sulfurifustis variabilis. Next base: position 3,609,162 of record NZ_AP014936.1, read on the forward strand.
CGTCTTGAAGAGCCGGCTCGGATCGACATCGAGCGCCGCCGCGACGGCTTCGCCGTACGTGCCGTCTATCGCCCCGATCTGGTAGCGGTGGACCGTATGCGGGATGCCGCTTCGTACCAGGAACTTGATGGCCGGTGTCATCGGACGTTCTGGTTCAGGTCACCCGGCTGCGTTCGCCGGAGCGGATGTGATTCCGGGCCATGTCGGCCTGTTCCGTGACGTCGTGGCCGGGCGCCGCAACGGGCCGCGAACCGATCATGCGCCGTGCGTCGGCGCAAAAAAAGCCCGGCTCGCGCCGGGCTTCTTTCGCGTCCGGATCGGTGACGCCGTTACGGAACGATCAGCAGCACCTTCACGGAGCTGTTGACGAACTTTCCCTCGACGTAGCCGATCGCGTCCGGGTGGGAGGCGACCCACGCTTGGACAGCGGCGTCGTCCCCTATCTCGCGGGGCGGCTGGCCCTTGCCGGTGAAGATCAGCTTCGACCAGTATGCCTTCAGCTCGCGTTCGTCCTTCTTCACCACCGACTTGTAGAACTTCGCGCGGCTCGCCGTCCCGACGCCCTGATCGACCGGCGCAACGCGCCGGCCGTTGGCGAGCTCCCGGGACTTGCCGAGCCAGATCTGCTCGGCCTCCTCGGCGGTGATTCCCGCCGCGTTGTTGCTCGGATGAGCGACGATCGCGAGCGCGGCGTGCGCGGCCACGCCCGTCATGGCAAGCACCAGTGCGGCGGCCAGGAGTGCAATCTTCTTCAGCTGCTTCATTGTGCGCATCTCCTAGAACACCACGTCGACGGCGACGCTGTAGATCATCACCTTGTCATCCGGATCCGGGGCGGTCCGCGGGTCGGCGATCAACAGACCGCGACTGCCCTCCTCCGGTTCGACCTGCTGGGCCTCGATCTTGAGCGCGGCGCCGGTGCCGAGCTCGACGCGGAGGCCGGCCGTCACGGAACTCTGAAGGAGAGGAGTTCCGCCCGTTGTCGGATTGTCGTTGTCGTCGAGCTTCGCGAACGTCAGATGCGGCAGCCAGCTCCCGAACCGGTACCCGAGGGTCGTGTAATAGCCCTTCTGATTCGGGAAGGCGAAGTTGGCGTTGTCCTTGATCTCTCGCTCGAAATATTCGCTGTACAGAACGACGTTCTTCCAGTCCAGCGTGGCGCCCCCGCTCGCGAAGGTCGCTTCGTTTTCGAACACGGCCGGGAAACCGGGCGGCGTTGCCGCGGTCACCTTCGTCTTCAGGTAGCCTGCCCGGACCGTAAAGATCTCGCTGCCGAAGCTCAGGTTAATGCCGGTCAGCGAGTCGGCCTCGAACTCGACCGGCACGATCGAGCCGGCCGGCATGCCGAAGAAAGGAAGCAACTCCTGCGGCGCGACCGCCTCCTCGCCCCGGCTGACGCCATAGTAGGGCTGAATCAGCAACGTGCTGTCACCGACCTGAAAGCGCGCGAGCAGGTCGACGCCATTGATCGTCGAGATCGGGTTGGCGAAGTACACCTCCTGCGGCGGCCGGATCCAGGGGTACGCGTAGCCCACCTCGATGTAGTCGGAGGTCAGGAAGGTCGGCAGCTTGACCTTGCCGCCGCGGATGCTGAGCTCGTCGCTCGCGCGGTAGCTGAAGAACGCCCAGTCGGCCTTGAACTGCGAGTTCTCGTCCTTGGCGCGCGCGAGGAGCTGTCCGGTCACCGAGATCTGCGGGTTCACGTTGGCCGAGATCTGGATGCCGAGCCGCGAGTCGTTGGTGAAGCCGACGGTGTTCTCGATATTGCCGTCCTGGGAGACGACGTTGGTGCCGTCCAGGAGCGGCTGGCTCGCATACGTTGCGCCGGCGGTCAGGAACCCGTTGAACGTGATCCCTTCCTGCAGCGAGGCGGCGAAAGATCCGGAGGCGGCACCCAACATCGCCGCGCCCACCAGTACAGCTTGCTTTTTCATTAATGTTCTCCTCGATGTGAAACCGTTGGTACCCGAACGCCGCCTTCCCGGGCAAAAAACTCCTCTCGTTCTCGCGATGCGGGCGATGCAGACAAACTTGCTGTGCCGCTTCTTCCGTCCCGCTGCTTACCGGCAGGTCGACATGAATTTGGCCGAAGGTCCTTTGCAGGGGTTGGCGCTGAACTCCGCCTTCTCGGCGTCCGCCTTCGCCTCCGGCTTTTCGGCGGCGGGGACGGGCGCGGGCTCCGCCGCCGCCTTCGCGGCGACCGGTGTCGTCGCGGGCGGCTCCGCATGGGCGGCCTGCTTGCGCTTCGCCGCCTCCTGCCTCATGGCGCGTTCGCTCGCCGCCTTCGCGGCGGCCTCCGACTGCTGGCGGGTACGGGCCGCGGCGCGCGCCTCCGCCTCCGCCTGTTGCTTCGCCTTGGCCTCCTGGGCCGCTCGTTCCTTTGCCTGTCGGGCGGCCTGGGCCTGCTGGCGCGCCCGCTCTTCCTGTTCCACCCGCTGCTTCTCGGCCCGCTCCACCTTCTCGATGTCGGCATCCCAGGTCGCAAGGCGCTCCACGGCCGGCGCATACCCCTGCTTCGCGGATTTGGTGTACCAGAGATGCGCGAGTCGCAGGTCGCGCGGCGTTCCGACGCCTTTCTCGTACATCCGGGCCAGCTCGTACTGGCTCGGCGCGTCGTTGGTCAGCGCCTTCGCCATCTGCGCGACCAGCCTTTGATCCGCTTCGTCCGGGGACGTCTGCGCGTGAGCCGCGGGAACGACGAGCGCTGTCAGGAGCAGGGCCAGGCCTGCGCGATGGATCCGTGTCATGGCTTTTTCCGATGATGAGGGGGCGGTGTACTCGGGGCGCGCTCTTTCAGTCGCGCGCGAACTGATAGCTCAGCTTTCGATCGGCGCGCGCGCACGTCATCGAGCGCTCGTCGTTGAAGCGGCAGTCGAGCGTGTGACCGGGCTCCTGCCAGCCGGTGCGCGCCTGCAGGTCGCCGGTATCGGGGACGAGCGCCTCGGGCTCGGGCCGGCTCGCCACGTGCAGCACGTTGTAGACATAGGACAGCGCAAACCGTCCATCTCGGTTGTCGAGGCCGGAAAGCACGGTCTTGACGTTGTAAGTCACGCCCACGCCCCCGACGTTGCGCGTGAGCTCGCTCGAGAAACAGACGATCTCGGCGCGGCTGCTCTGCAGGCACGCGGCCCGCGCCGACGGCAGGAACTCGGCCGGCTGCCGGTTGCGGCTCCACTGACCGCGCAGGACGGTCGCGATCATGTCGACCGGCGCCGGCGGAACCTGCTCGGTAACGGCCTTCGCGACCATGTGTCCCTCCTTCGCCCTGCTCTCCGCCGCAACGTGCGCCGGAGCGGGTGCGGCGCCATGCGGCTTCTCCTGCCGCGCGACGGACGCCGGCTGCGCCCTGGGTTTCGCAGGTTCGTGCTTCGCCGCGACCTTCGATGCCCTTGCGGCGGGCGCGGCGGCGGGCGGCTTGGGCGGCGGGACCGGGTCGGCCACCTTGATGACCGGCGACGGTGCCGTGCCGGACCCGCTCCCTGTTTCGGCGATCTCGACGGGCGGGCGTCGCTCTTCGACCTTGCGAAGCGCGAGCGGGTGTCCCTTGGCGGCGGCGCGGTCGTACCAGTAGTTCGCCTTGTCGATGTCCGCCCCCGTGCCCTTTCCGATCTCATAGCGGTGCGCGACGATGTACTGGGCGTTCATGTCGCCCTGCTCGGCCAGCTTCAGATAGGTTTGGAAGATGCCGGCCTGGACGTCGTCGTCGCTCGCCGGGCTGGCCGCGGACAGCAGCAGACAGACCACCAATACTGCATAGCGCTTCATCGTTTGGCCCCGGTTTTTGTCTATTCGTCAGTTATTCATGTGATGGCGCGGCCAGACGCCTCCCGGCGCCATCACGACCGTATTTCAGGAAACACTAATGCAAGTAATGTGCCCGTACCGCCGGTCCCGGTTATCGGCCACCCGGAACACGTTGCGACACGGTTAGGCGGTGGGGTCGAACGAAAAGAAGGGCGATACCGTTTAAAAGGATAGGCTAAATACGCCGAAATCAAGGCCGGAGCCGGCGATCATCTCGTTTTGGCCGGATCGGCACCGCGGACGCCAAAAATCCCTTTCGAATCAGGAAACAAAGCAAACGCCCGGCATTGCAGCCGTCTCGGGAACACACCTACAATGCCTCCGGCCGGTCGTCGCCTCCTGTGCCTTCTCCGTCCCAGCTCCATCCGTGAGATAGCCCATGTCCCAGGAATTTTCCGACCGCGGGGTGCACGACCCCCGCCCCTCGAGCCCGGTCGTCCCGGTCAAGCTGACGCTGGACAGCACCATCCAGTTCCAGTGCCGCAAGGGCATCGCCTGTTTCAACAAGTGCTGCGAGAGCATCGACATCATGCTCACGCCCTACGACGTGCTGCGTCTGAAGACGCGCCTCGGGATGAGCTCGCAGGAGTTCCTGGCGCGGCACACGACGCTGTTCGACATGGACGCGCACGGCATGCCGGGGCTCAAGATGAAGACCCGGGAGGGGTCCACGGCATGCCAGTTCCTGACGCCGGAAGGTTGCGGCGTGTACGAGGACCGGCCGGCCGCGTGCCGCTACTACGCGCTCGGGCTCACCTCGATGCGTGCGGTGGGCTCCCCGAACGAGGAGGACTTCTACTTCGTCGTGAAGGAGGAACACTGCCTGGGTCACTTCGAGCCGCGCACCCTCACGGTCCGGGAGTATCGCGCGGAGCAGGGCGTGGATCTGTACGACGAGATGACCCGCCAGTGGCGGCAGATCGTGCTGAAAAAACGTTCCTCGGGCCCGACGGTGGGCCGGCCGACCGACCGGAGCTTCGACCTGTTCTTCCAGGCGAGCTACGACCTCGACGGCTTCCGCGGTTTTGTGACCAGCGAGGGCTTCGTCGAGACCTACGACGTCGATCCGGCGCTCATGCAAAAACTGGGGAGCGACGACGTCGAGCTCATGAAGTTCGCCTTTCGTTTTCTGAAGCAGGCGCTCTTCGGCGAGAACACGATCCCTGTCCGGCCCGACGCGCTGGAAAAGCGGATGCAGCGGCGGCAGCGGCGGCTCGACGCCATGCGTGCGGCCGCGCGCACCGAGCTCGAGGCGGAGGCCGACCGGCCCGACGAAAACTGATCCGGCCCGACCCGGAAGCCGGAGGCCCGCGGCTCGCGCGGCCTCGTTTTTTGTAGAGCTTTTCTTCGCTCTGCCCTACACTTGGCGCCGCTGGCGGGAGGCTCACCGCCGCAGGGAGGCGGACCCAACCTGAAAAAGGAGGGCCGATGCGAACCATCATGCTGCTCAATTCGAAGGGCGGTTGTGGCAAGAGCACCCTGGCGACCAATCTCGCCGCCCACTACGCAACCCAGAACCGCTCGGTCGTGCTCGCCGACTTCGACCGGCAGGGATCGAGCCTCGAATGGCTCGCGGCCCGACCGGAGGGCCGGCCGCCGATCAAGGGCGTCGCCGCCTGGAAGGAACCGCTGCGGGTCCCGCGCAACACGGACTACGTGATTCTCGACGTGCCCGCCGGCTGCCACGGCGCGCAGCTGACGGCGCTGGTGCGTCGCGCCCAGACCCTGCTGATCCCCGTCCTGCCCTCGCCCACCGACATCCGCGCCGCCGCGCACTTCATCCACGAGCTGCTGCTCGTGGGCAAGGTCGTGCGCAAGGGCAGCCGGGTCGCGGTGATCGCCAACCGAGTGCGCGAGAACTCGTTCATGCAGGGGAAGATGGAGCAGGCGCTCGGGGCCGTGCACATTCCCTATGCCACGGTGCACACGCATATCTACCGCAACCTGGAGCGGTTCCTGCTGCGGCTGAAGATTCCGTTCATCGCCACGCTGCGCGACACCCCGAACTACCAGCTTGCCGACGAGCAGGGCCTGGGCATCTTCGAGCTCGGGAGCCGCGCCGCCCACGACGTCGAGCAATGGCAGCCGCTGCTCAGGTGGCTGGAGAGCCGCAAGAGCCTCCCCGTCGCCGCCTGAGAGACCGGTCCGCGCGAGGCCCGAGCCGCGCCTCGGCCGTGACCGAAGCCTGAACGAGGTTCAGCGGGCCGGGTGGCCGGCGATCGCGGGTGCGTGGTCGAGGTGCCCGGCGGCTGGCGCCGCATGACGGCCGTGCCCGGCGGGAGGGACCGGCATCGAGAGCATGAGCACGCCGAAGGCGATGACGAGCAGTCCCGCCGTGGCCCGCACGAGCGGGTGCCGCACGAACCCCGAGAACCACGCGGCCGCGCCGCCGACCGCGAGCATCATGGGCAGCGTGCCCAGGCCGAAGACGGCCATGCGGGCGGCCGATCCGCCGGCGCTCCCCGACGTCACCGCGAAGGCGAGCGCGGCGTAGACCATCCCGCACGGCAGCCAGCCCCACACCAGTCCGACGCCGGCGGCCTGCGCGGGATTGCGCACCGGCAGCAGCCTGCGCCCGAAGGGCTCGATGCGCCGCCAGACGGTGCCGCCGAGGCGCTCGAGCCACACGAGCCCCGGCCACCACCCGGCGAGATAAAGCCCGAGCGCGACCATGAAGAGTCCCGAGATCCACTTGCCCAGGAAGCGCGCGTCTCCGAGCGGCACGGCGCCCGCCGCGGCGCCCGCGAGCCAGCCGAGCAGCGCCCCGAGCAGCGCGTAGGTGGCGATGCGCCCGGCGTTGTAAGCGAGCAGGTACGGAAGCAGCGACCACGTCGATCGGCGCGTCGCTTCGGGAAGCCCGAGGGTCAGCGCGCCCACGATCCCGCCGCACATGCCGAGGCAGTGCACGGAGCCGAGGAGCCCGACGAGGAAAGCGGACAGGAGCGGAAGATCGGTGTGCATGACTGCGTGTGGCGGCCGCCCGCCGGTGGATCAGAAATACGAGTCGCCCGCTTTCATCACCAGGCGCGATGCGCCGGGGAACACGGCCGAGCCGACCAGGCGCCAGTCGGCCGCTTCGAGCTGAACGTGCCATCGCCCGGGCGGAAGCGAGGGCAGCAGCGCGTGGTAGCTGCCGTCGGCCGTGCGGTCGAGGTCGACCTCCCGGTCGAAGCCGCCCCGCGTCGCGTGCAGCAGCCGGAGGTGCAGCCGCGCGGGCTGCTCGAACGCGGGGGCGCCGGTCAGTCGCGCGCGCACGAGCCGGCGCTCGGCGTCGAACTCGATGTCGCTCGCGAGCCGAAGGCGCAGCGCGGCGTCGTCGCGCGCGAGCACCCGGTTGATCTCCCTGCCCTTCCGGTAGTAGTCGTCCACGACCAGGCCGTCGTCGGTGTGAATGGCGAGCGCCAGGGTGACGAAGCCCCCGATGACCGCGGCGAGCGGCAGCGAGACGAGCAGCCAGACGAACGGCACCCGGTACCAGGGCAGGCCACGGGGCTTCACCGCACACCTCCCGGCCCGAGGAAGCGCGCGTCCTCGACCACCTTGTGCCGCGGATTGTCGATGGCCTCCAGGCGGAACTCCACCGCCTCGCTGCGCGACTTGAGCGATTCCGGCGGCACCACGAGCGTGACCGGCAGCTCGACGACCTCGCCCGCCTCGATCGCAATCTCGGTGCGGTCGGCGCGCAGGCTGAGGCCATCGAGCCCCGCCGCCGAGAGCAGATAGGTGTGCGGCTCGGTGTCCATGTTCATGAGCTTCAGGGTATACACGTTCTCGATGAGCCCGCGCGATTCGCGATAGAGCGAGTTGCGGTCGCGAATCACGTCGATGTCGAGCGGCACGCGCAGAAGCACCGCCACGACCAGCCCCACGGCGATCGCGGCGAGCAGCCCGGAGTAGAACAGCACGCGCGGGCGGAATATCTTGCGCGGCTTCCCCAGGCTCATCTCGTTTTCGGTGGTGTAGCGGATCAGGCCCTTCGGGTAGCCCATCTTTCCCATCACCGTCTCGCACACGTCGATGCACGCGCCGCAGGCGATGCACTGGTACTGGAGCCCGTCGCGGATATCGATGCCCGTGGGGCACACCTGCACGCAGAGGGTGCAGTCGATGCAGTCGCCGAGGCCCTTGCCCTGATAGTCCTCGCCGCGCTTGCGCGAGCCCCTGGGCTCGCCGCGCGCGCGGTCGTAGGAGATGATCAGCGTGTCCTTGTCGAACATCGCGCTCTGGAAGCGCGCGTACGGGCACATGTACAGGCAGACCTGCTCGCGCAGCCATCCGGCGTTGCCGTAGGTCGCGAAGCCATAGAAAAGAATCCAGAAGGTCTCCCACGGCCCGAGCGCCAGGTGCGCGGCGGACACGGAGAGCTCGCGTATGGGCGTGAAGTACCCGACGAAGGTGAAGCCGGTCCACAGCGCGAAGGCGATCCAGGCGACGTGCTTGCCCCCTTTCTTGAGGATCTTCTCGGTGCTCCACGGCGCCGCCGCGAGCTTCATCTGTTTCGGGCGGTCTCCCTCGATGCGCCGCTCTATCCACAGGAACACCTCGGTCCATACGGTCTGCGGGCAGGTGTAGCCGCACCAGAGCCGCCCGGCGATCGCAGTGAAGAGGAACAGCGAAAGCGCCGAGATCACGAGGATGGCGGTGAGGTAGAACAGGTCCTGCGGCCAGAATGTCCAGAAGAAGAGGTTGAACTTGCGGTTCGGCAGGTCGATCAGGAACGCCTGCCGGCCGGGACCCCAATTGATCCAGGGGAGGATGTAGAAGACGCCGAGCGTGGCGAACACCATCGCCACGCGCCAGTTGGCGAAGAAGCCGTGGACCTGGCGCGGATAGACGTACTGGCGCTTGGCGTAGAGCGCCTCGGAGACCGCGTCCGCCTCGCCCAGCGGCGGGATGCGCTGGCCCTTCGGGCGCAGCGGCACGGGGCGGGCCGCGCCCGAAGCTTTCGTCTTCGCGGCGATCTCCGCCTGCGCCTCGATCAGCGAGATGACCCGGACGCTGTGCTTCGGGTTTTCGGCGGATTCGCCGCCCGGCTTGGCCGGCTTGGTGCCTTCGCTCACGGGCTCCCCGAAGGCGAATCCGCGGCCGCGAGCCGGGCCGCGGACAGGCTGTAGACGTAGGCCGCGAGCAGGTGCGCCTTCGCCTCGCCGAGGAACTCGGCGTGGGCCGGCATGCGGCCCATGCGCCCCTTCTCGATGGAGTGCATCACCGCCGGCTTCGACCCGCCGTAGAGCCAGACGTCGTCCGTCAGGTTGGGCGCGCCGAGCATGGGGTTGCCCTTGCCGTCCGGACCGTGGCAGGCGACGCACAGCTGCTGGAACTTCTCCTTGCCGGCCGCCGCCGCCGTCGCGTCGACTTCGCGCCCGGAGAGGCTGAGCACGTAGTCGGCGACGTTCTTTACGCCCTCCGGTCCGAGCGCCGGGCCCCACGGGGGCATCATGCCGCTGCGTCCCTGCATGATGCTCGTCTTGATCGCCGCCGGTTCGCCGCCCCACAGCCAGTCGTGGTCGCGCAGGTTGGGAAAGCCCGCCGCGCCGCGCGCGTCGGAGCCGTGGCACACGGTGCAGTAATTCACGAACAGCCGCTCGCCGGTCTTCAGCGCATCCCTGTTCCGGGCGAGCACCGTGATGTCCTCCTTGAGGTACTGCTCGTAGAGCGGGTTGTAGCGCTCGTCCGCCACCTTCACCTCGCCTTCGTACTGGCCCTTCGAGCTCCAGCCGAGCACGCCGGCGAACGTGCCCAGGCCCGGGTACAGCACGAGGTAGCCGAGCCCGAAGACGAGCGTGATGTAGAACATGTTGAGCCACCAGCGCGGCAGCGGATTGTTGTACTCCTCGAGATCGCCGTCCCAGACGTGGCCCATGGTCTTGGGCTGCTCCTCGCCCTTGCGCGGCGGCTCGGTCATCCACCGATTGAGGAGGAACAGACCGATGATCCCCGCGAGCGTGGGGACGATGATGAACCAGTTCCAGAAACCGCTCGTGAAATCAGCCATCTCAGTTACTCCTTCGAATGCCCCCGCGGCGGCTCGTCATCCTCGAGCGGGCGCCGCGCGGCCTTGTCGAACGTCGACTTGCGCTTGCTGCTGTACGCCCAGACGACGATCGCCAGAAACACGATCACCAGCAGGACGGTCCAGATCGAATGCAGGAACGCGAGATCCATGGCGTTTCAGCGGCGCGCCTTGATCGTCGTGCCCATGCCCTGCAGGTACGCGATCACCGCGTCCATCTCGGTCTTGCCCTCGAGCGCGCCCGGCGCCGCCGCGATCTCCTCGTCGGTGTACGGATGCCCGAGCTTCCTGAGCACCTGCATCTTGGTCTGGACCAGCGAGGGGTCGAGCTTGCGCTCGGCCAGCCACGGGTAACCGGGCATGATCGACTCCGGAACGACGTCGCGCGGATTCGTCAGGTGCACCCGGTGCCACTCGTCGGAGTAGCGCCCGCCGACGCGGTGCAGGTCCGGCCCGGTGCGCTTGCTGCCCCACTGGAACGGCCGGTCGTAGACGAACTCGCCGGCCACCGAGTAGTGCCCGTAGCGCTCGGTCTCGGCGCGGAAAGGCCGGATCATCTGCGAGTGGCACACGTTGCACGACTCGCGGATATAGATATCCCGCCCCTCGAGCTGCAACGCCGGGTAGGGCACCAGTCCCGCCACCGCCTCGGTCGTCGTCTTCTGAAAGAAGAGCGGGACGATCTGCACCAGCCCGCCGACGCTGATCACCACGACGGTGAGCACGATCAGCAGGAATACGTTCGTCTCGACTTTTTCGTGTCCGCTGTTGGCTGCCACGTTGAAACCTCCTCAGCGAGCCAGTTCGGGGACGGCGGCGCGCGCGGGCGCGGTCCCGACGATGGTCTTCCACAGGTTGTAAGCCATGATCAGCATCCCGGCGAGGAAGAACACCCCGCCCAGGAAGCGCACGATGTAGAACGGATGCATGGCGGCCACGCTCTCGACGAAGCTGTACGTGAGCGTGCCGTCCGGATTGACCGCGCGCCACATGAGGCCCTGCATCACGCCCGCGATCCACATGGCGGAGATGTAGAGCACGATGCCGATGGTCGACACCCAGAAGTGCAGCTCGATCAGCCGCAGGCTGTGGATCTCCCGATTGAACAGCCGCGGAATCAGGAAGTACATCGCCCCGATGGAGATCATCGCGACCCAGCCCAGCGCGCCGGAATGCACGTGGCCGATCGTCCAGTCCGTGTAGTGCGAGAGCGCGTTGACCGTCTTGATCGACATCATCGGTCCCTCGAAGGTCGACATGCCGTAGAACGAGACCGAGACGATGAGGAACTTGAGGATCGGGTCCGTGCGCAGCTTCTGCCAGGCGCCCGAGAGCGTCATGATGCCGTTGATCATGCCGCCCCAGGACGGCGCGAGCAGGATCAGCGAGAACACCATGCCGAGCGACTGCGTCCAGTCCGGCAGCGCCGTGTAGTGAAGATGGTGCGGGCCGGCCCAGATGTAGGTGAAGGCGAGGGCCCAGAAGTGCACCACCGACAGCCGGTAGGAGTACACCGGCCGCTCCGCCTGCTTCGGGATGAAGTAGTACATGATCCCCAGGAAGCCGGCGGTCAGGAAGAAGCCCACCGCGTTGTGGCCGTACCACCACTGCACCATCGCGTCCTGCACGCCGGCGTAGACCGAGTAGGACTTGGTCCAGGAGACCGGCAGGGCGAGGCTGTTGAACACGTGCAGCACGGCGATCGTCAGGATGAACGCCGCGTAGAACCAGTTGGCGACGTAGATGTGGCTGACCTTGCGCTTCGCGATGGTGCCGAGGAAGACCACCGCGTAGGCGACCCAGACCAGCGTGATCAGGAGGTCGATCGGCCACTCGAGCTCGGCGTACTCCTTGGTAGTGGTGATGCCGAGCGGCAGCGAGACCGCCGCCGAGACGATCACCGCCTGCCAGCCCCAGAACGTGAAGGCGGCGAGCCGGTCCGAGATGAGCCGGACCCCGCAGGTGCGCTGCACCACATAATATGACGTCGCGAACAGCGCGCTGCCGCCGAAGGCGAAGACGACCGCGTTCGTGTGCAACGGCCGCAGGCGCGAGAACGTGAGCCAGGGGATGTCGAAGTTGAGCTGCGGCCAGGCCATCTGCGCCGCGATCACCACTCCGACCAGCATGCCGACGATGCCCCAGACGACGGTCATCACGGCGAACTGGCGCACGACTTTGTAGTTGTACACTTCAGCGTTGGAGGCCATCGAGGATCTTCCGTTCAGGAACAAAGGGGTACGACGCCGCCCCGGCGGGACGGCTTAGAATGGTAATAAAGGCGGAGGAAGGACTTCTTGACCTGGATCAAGTACGCGGCCCCCCGCGCCGACGGGGCGCGGGGGGCGCGACCGATCAGGCGGTAAAGACGGGACCGATGCCGGCTCCCCAGAGAATCACGCTCGCGGCGAGCACGCCGACCAGCATCACCAGTCCGACGGCGAGCACCGCGCTGGAGAACAGGAATCCGCGCTCGGGGGAGACGCCCATCATGATCGGCACCCCCGTGTACAGCAGGTAGACCGTGTACGCGAGCGCCGGGAGACCGATCACGAGGTTCACCCACAGCACCGGGTAGAGCAGCATCGCTCCGATCAGGAAGAGCGGCGTGGCGGTGTACGCGGCGAGCGCGATGCACTGCGGCAGCGGCTGGGTGGCGCCGTACGTCCGCCCCATCCAGTGGATGAGCTTGCCGATGGTGAACACGGCGACCAGCATCGTCACGTAGAACAGCACCGCGATCTGCAGCGCGCTCCCGGGCGTCAGGCGAATCGTCTCGCGCGCCCCGACCTGCCAGCCGACCTGCGTGGTGCCGATGTACCCCGCGATGGCGGGAATCAGCGCCAGAACGAGAACGTGCGAACAGTAGCACCGCGTGACGGTGCAGTTTTCCTTGCGGATGGATTTCCACTCTTGCTCCGGATGGGCAAGCATTCCCCAGACGTGACTCAGGAACATCGGGCCTCCTCCTGCCAGTAACGTTTATCGTTCTACTGATTATTGGCACCGGAGTTTCCTGCAATGTCTGGAATCGGTCAACGCGGGGCGTGGAAAGACTTAGCCTGTCGCTCGGTTATGCGCGGTGACACCGGCCGCTTCATCTCGCGACGCACGTAGAAGAAGAGGTACGTCGCCATGCCGATGATGAAGGCGATGGTCAGCATGGACAGCCAGCCGATCCAGGTCCCGAACAGCTCGTTCAGTATGGGCACGCTTCCTCCTTGCCGCCGCTCGGCGGCGCCGGGGCATCGAGCGGCCCCGGCCTTCGGGCTTCAGAACGTCCAACCCACGCCGACGAAGAACACCCAGGGATCGATGGGCACGTCGAACTTGGGCAATCCCGTCACCTCGGCCTCGGTCTCGATGTCGGCGTAGAAAACCGCGGCGCTCGCGAACATGTTCCTGGTGATGTCCACGTCCACGCCGCCCTCGAGCGCGAAGCCGAAAGAGTCGTCGAGCTCGATGTCGGCGCCGGCGAGCGCGCCCTTGGTGTCTTCGCTCGTGAAGGTCGTGTAGTTGAGGCCGGCCCCCACGTACGGCCGCACGCCGGACTTCGGCGTGAAGCGGTACTGCAGCGTGACGGTCGGCGGCAGGTGCTCGACCTCGGCGACGGTACCCAGGCCTTGCACGTCCACGTCGTGCTTGAACGGCAGCGCGCCCAGGACCTGCAGGTTCAGGTTGTCGGTCAGCATGTAACCGAGCGTGAAGGCCAGGCTGCTGCCGTCGTCCACGCCGACATCCAGACCAAGCACGCTGCCGTTGTCGCTCTTCGGGTTCACCTGCCCGTAACCGACGCGGGCCGTCCAGTCGCCCTGCTCCAGCGCGCCGGCGGGGGCAGCGGCCGCGAGGCCGAGGACGCCGCCCATCAGCAAGGGGGCGTAGAACTTGTGTTTCGTGCGCATGATCGCCTCTCGTTATGCCTTGATCGCGGTCGCCACGTTGCGGCCGCGGGCAAAACGTAGCCGGGCGGGAGCGCCCGAACACTGACGTGCGTCAACGAAATCGCGTGGCGGGAAAGCGCGCCGAGGCGGCGCGCGAACGAGACCTTTACGGCCTAGCGGCCGCGCGCGCCCAGCCCGGCGAGCGAATGGAGCCGCTCGAGATCCGTGATCCGGACATGCTTTCGGGTCACCTGCAGGAGGCCCTGCTCCTGGAAACGCGTGAACAGACGACTGACCGTCTCTTCGGCGAGGCCCAGGTAGTTGCCGATGTCGGTGCGCGACATGGAAAGGTTGTATTCGCGGCGCGAGAAGCCCCGCGCGCCGTACCGCTCGGACAGGTTCACGAGGAAGCCCGCGAGGCGGTGCTCGCTGCTCTGGCGACCCAGCTGGGTCAGCATGTCGTGGTCGTGCAGGATCTCCTTGCTCATGATGCGGAACATCTGACGCGCGAGCGCGGGCACCTGGCGCGAGAGCTCCTCGAAGCGATCGAAGGGAACCTCGCACACGCTCGTCGCCTCCAAGGTACGGGCGGAGCACGGGTGCCGGTCGACGTTGATGGCGTCCAATCCGAGCAGCTCGCCCGGCAGGTGGAAACCGGTGACCTGCACCCGGCCGTCCTCGACCATCGTGTAGGTCTTGATCGATCCGGAGCGCACCGCATAAATGGCGTTGAACGGATCACCGACGCGGAACAGGTGCTCGCCGCGCGGCAGCATCCGACGGCGCTTGATGATGCGGTCGAGCAGCTCGAGATCCGCGGCCCCGACGCCGACCGGCAGGCAGAGCTGGAACAGCGTGCAGTCCTTGCACTGGATCTTGAGCCTGGCGATCTCGGCCGGGACGCGGGACACGGCGGAGGCGGCGCTTTCCGGCGCCTCGGAGGCTCGATCGCTCATGGTTTCTTGATTGACACGAGAGGGCTTGACGCCCCAATGTAATCGACGCTCCCGGATTTCACAAACGCCCCATGAAACCCGCTGTCCGCGAGGCGCCTGCCGAAGCGCCCGAACCTGTCTGCTTCCATTGCGGCCTGCCGGTTCCGCCGGGCGCCGCGTTCGCCGTGGAGTTCGAGGGCGTGCGCAGGCCGCTGTGCTGCCGGGGCTGCGAGGCGGTCGCGCGGGCGATCATCGACGGCGGCCTGGCCGACTACTACCGCTTCCGCACCGCCGCCGCGCCCACCGGGCGCGAGGTCGTGCCGGAATTCCTGCGCCAGGCGGCCGTGTACGACCATCCGGAAGTGCAGAAGAGTTTCGTCGCGCGCGCGGGCGAGGATCTCAAGGAGGCCTCGCTGATTCTCGAAGGCATCACCTGCGCCGCATGCGTGTGGTTGAACGAGCGCCACCTTGCGCGCCTGCCCGGCGTGCGCGAGGTCGCGATCAACTACGCCACCCGGCGCGCGCGCGTGGTCTGGGACGAGCGGCGGATCCGCCTGAGCGAGATCATCGAGGCGGTCTCGCGAATCGGGTACCTCGCGCACCCGTACGACCCGGTGCGCAGCCAGCGACTCCTCGAGCGCGAGCGCAAGCAGATGCTCCGGCGCCTCGGCGTCGCGGGCATCCTCGGCATGCAGGTGATGACGCTCTCGGTCGCGCTCTATGTCGGCGACTGGTCCGGCGTCGAGGCGCAGCTCCGCACCTTCTTCCACTGGATCAGCCTCGGGCTCACCCTGCCGGTGCTGCTTTACTCCGCGCAACCTTTTTTCCGCGCGGCGTGGCGCGACCTGCGCATGGGGCAGCCCGGGATGGACGTGCCGGTGGCGCTCGGCATGACGGCGGCCTTCGCGGGCAGCCTCTGGGCGACCGTGACCGGTCAAGGCGTCATCTACTATGACGCCGTCGCCATGTTCGCGTTCTTCCTTCTCGGCGCGCGCTACCTCGAGCTCGCCGCGCGCAGCCGCGCGTCCGAGGCGTCGGAGTCGCTGGTCCACGCCCAGCCGGCGCTCGCGACGCGGCTCACCGCCGACGGCGAGGAGCAGGTGCCGGCCGCCGAGCTCGATCCGGGCGACCGGGTGCGGGTGCGGCCGGGCGAGAGCATCCCGGCCGACGGTCGCGTGGCCGAGGGCGCGTCGAGCGCCGACGAGTCGCTGCTCACCGGGGAAAGCCTGCCGGTCGCCAAGCGCGTGGGCGACCATCTGATCGCGGGCAGCCTCAACGTCGAGAGCCCGCTCACGCTCCTGGTCGAGCGGGCGGGTGCGGAGACGACGCTCTCCGCGATGCTGCGCCTGCTCGAGCGCGCGGCCGGCGAGAAACCTCGCCTCTCGCGACTCGCCGATCGCGTCGCCGGATGGTTCGTGCTCGGTGTGCTCGCGCTCGCCGCCCTCGTCGCGATGCTGTGGTGGCACCGCGACCCGACGCAGTGGCTCCCCGTCACCATCGCCGTGCTCGTGGTCACGTGCCCGTGCGCGCTTTCGCTCGCCACGCCGACGGCGATCACCGCCGCGATCGGACGGCTCACGCGGATAGGACTGCTCGTGACGCGCGCGGACGCCCTCGAGCGGCTCGCGCGCGCCACGCACGTGATCTTCGACAAGACCGGCACCCTCACCGCCGGACGGCTGCGGCTGGCCCGCACGGAGCTCTTCGGACTGATGGGCACGACGGACGCGCTCGCCATCGCATCCGCCCTCGAGCGGCACTCCGAGCACCCGATCGCACGGGCGTTGGTCGAGGCGGGCGCCGACGCGCCCCGACGCGAGGCGAGCGAGGTGACGGCGACCCCCGGCGCCGGCCTCGCGGGCAGCGTGGACGGAGAGCGTTATTGCATCGGGACGCCGGCCTACGTCGCGGACCAGACGGGCCTCGTGCCCGACGCAGTGCGGCTCACGGCGCTCGCCGCCGAAGGCGGGACGCTGGTGTGCCTCGCGGGAACGCACGAGATGAAGGCCGTTTTCGTCCTGGCCGACGAGCTGCGGCCCGACGCGGCCGCTGTCGTTGCGGGACTCAGGGCGCGCGGCAAGGCCGTTCACCTGGCGACGGGCGACCACGGGGCGGCCGCCCGGCATGTCGCGGCCGCCGCAGGCATCGACACCGTGGCGCACGACCTCTCCCCCGCCGACAAGCTGGCGTACGTCCAGCGCCTGCAGCGCGACGGCGCGATCGTCGCGATGGTGGGCGACGGCGTCAACGACGCGCCCGTCCTCGCGGCGGCCGACGTCTCGGTCGCCATGGGCGGGGGCGCGCAGGTGGCTGCCGCGAGCGCGGACGCCATTCTTCTCTCGCGCCGCCTCGAGCACGTGCTCGACGCCGTCGACACGGCCGGGCGCACCCTCGCCGTGATCCGGCAGAACCTCGCCTGGGCGATCCTCTACAACGTCGTCGCCCTGCCCGCGGCCGCGGCCGGCTTCGTGAGCCCGTGGCTGGCGGCGATCGGCATGTCGGCGAGCAGCCTCCTGGTGGTCGCGAACGCCATGCGCCTGCTGCGCCGGCGACCGGCCGCCGGTTCGGCGCGCGCGCCCGTCCCCGCCCCCGCCTGATCCCGGGCGCTGCGCTAGACTTTCCCCATGGAAGTCCTCTACCTGCTGATCCCTCTCGCGGTCGTCCTCGCCGCCGTGATCGTGTGGGCCTTCTTCTGGGCGGTGCGCTCCAACCAGTTCGAGGACCTCGAGGGTCCCGCTCATCGCATTCTCATGGACGAGGACGAGAAGGCCTCGCCGCCCGGGCAGTCCGGCGACCGCTGACCGCCCGGTGAAGGCGCGCGATCTCTACGCATCGGACTACTTCGACGCGCGCCAGCGCTTCCTGGCCGCGGCGCGCATGCACAACGCGTGGACCGCGGCCTTCCCGATCACCGCGCGCGGGCCGAAGGGCGAGGAGCTCACGATCGACACCGCCTATCTGGGCGCCGGCGCCCCGCGGCGGCTGCTCGTGGTGTCGTCCGGCACGCACGGCGTGGAGGGCTACGCCGGTACGGCGGTTCAGATCGCCTTTCTCAAGCAACTGACCGCGCGCATGCTGCGCAAGGATCAGGGCGTGCTCCTCGTGCACGCGCTCAATCCCTACGGCTACGCGCACAACCGGCGCACCAACGAGCACAACGTCGACCTGAACCGCAACGCGCTCGAGCACTTTCCCGGGCCGGCGAACCCGGCGTACGCGCGGCTGAACCGCTGGCTCAATCCGCCTTCGCCCCCGGGGGCGGATCTCTTCGTGCTCCGCGGGCTGGGTTACCTGCTGAGCCAGGGCCCGGCGGCCGTCAAGCAGGCGATCGCGGGCGGCCAGTACGAATTTCCGAAGGGCATCTTCTACGGCGGGACGGCGCTCGCGGAATCGACCCGGCGATTCGCCGACATCCTCGGCGACGCCTCCTTCAAGTCCGCCCAGCGCGTCGTGTACATCGATCTCCACACGGGGCTCGGACGGCGAGGCGGGTACAAGGTGCTCGTGGACTTCGAGGAGCGCAGCGAGCCGTACGCGCGAATGCGGGAATGGTTCGGCGCCAAAGCCGTGCAGGGCAACCGGCCGAAGCGCTCGATCGCGTACCGCGTGACCGGCAACCTTACCGATCTCGCGGGGCGTCTCTTCCGCGGCGCGGAGGTGTATCCCGCGGTGCTCGAGTTCGGGACCTATTCGCTCGTGCACATGATCGGCGCCCTGCGCGCGGAGAACCGCGCGCACTTCTACGGAAAGCGGGGCTCCGCCCGCGCCACGCGCGCCCGGGACGCCCTCATCGAGACCTTCTGCCCGCGGGCGGCGGCGTGGCGCTCGGCGATCGTGCGCGGGGGGCTGCGCGTCCTGAACCAGGCCCTCGCGGCGCTCGGACGTTGAGCGACTAGCGCTCTTCGCGCATGCGCGCGGGGTTGTCCCGGTTCGGCAGGTCCTTGTCCGGGTGCTCGAGCTCGATCTCGAGGTGGGCGTTGCGGCTGTCTTCGGACTCGAAGTAGATCTTGGGTGCGTTCGCGCCGCTGCCTTCCACGACGAACGGGTACCCGTCGGGGTTCGTGATGGTGTTGCCGGTGATCGGATCGGTCGTCTCGATGCGCATACGCTCCTCCCGATTTCAGCCAGCCCCTTACTCCTGCCGCCGTTGCGGCTCGCGTGTCACCATCCGGGAGCGGCGCGTCAGGCCTTGCGGGCCCGGCGGCGGATCCCGAGCTGACGGCGCACGCGCGCGATCGGCACCCGGGCGCCGCGGCCGATACCCTCGCAGCGTTTTCCTTCCCGCCGCCAGGCCGCGTCGCTCCCGACCACCTCGGGCCAGAAGGGATAATCCCGGCATTGCGCCGGGCGGGCGGCGTAAACGCGGCAGCGCTGGTCGGGCCCGAGAAACACGCACCGGTCGCCCGCCCAGCGCAGACTCTCCGTTCCGTCCTCCAGAACGGTGACGTAGCGCCGGCGGAACCAGGCTTGGGAGATCTCGAGAAGGTTCCGGATGCGGCGCTGCTCCTCGGCGGTCACCGCGACGTAATAGTCGCCGCGCCCGGTGCAGCATCCGCCGCACCCGGTGCATGAGAAGCGAAAAGCACGAGCCGACATGCGGCGATTATAACCACGCTCATGCATGACCGCGTCGGTCACGCTGGAGGGAGCCGACCGGCCGCTGCTAAGATACGCGCGGCCGTTGGGTAACGAGGAGGAAGCGATGCGCAGGTTGCTGCCTGCCTTGGTCATCTGCGCATTCGCGTGGACCGCTCCCGCGTCGGGCGCGGGCGATCCTCTGGCCGGCGCGACGAAGTCCGGGATGTGCGCCGGCTGCCACGGGATCCCCGGCTATCGAAACGCGTACCCCGCCTACCGCGTCCCGAAGCTCGGCGGCCAGCACGCCGATTACATCGTCGCGGCCCTCAAGGCCTACCAGTCGCAGCAGCGCGGGCATCCGACCATGCAGGGCATCGCGGCCAGCCTCAGCGAGCAGGACATGGCCGATCTCGCGGCCTACTACGCGCAACCCGCTCCCTGAGGGAACCCGGATGCCGAAGACGACCGCGCTGCTCCTCGCCCTGCTTGCCCTTCCCGCCGCCGCGGCCGGCGACCCGGCCGCCGGCAGGGAAAAATCGAAAGCGTGCGAGCCCTGCCACGGCCCCGGGGGCAACGGCGAAAATCCGCAATTCCCGCGCCTGGCCGGACAACATCCCGACTACCTCGTGAAGGCCCTGCGCGATTACCAGACCGGCGCACGCAAGAACGCCGTGATGGCTCCGTTCGCCGCCAATCTTTCGGCTCGCGACATGGCGGACCTCGCCGCCTTCTTCGCCTCGCAGAAGGGGCTGTACACGCGCTGAGGCCGGGGCGCTAGCGGTTTTCCGCGGTGACGATGATGAGCTCGCCCAGGCGGTTCAGCACCGGGATGCTTTCGCACAGGCGCGACAGGCGCGAGCGGAGCTCCGGCCCGCGGCTGAGGTAGGGCAGCCGGATGCAGATCGTGCCGAGCTCGAGCCGTTTGAAATACGGCTCGAGCTCGCGACGCAGCGCTTCGCGCGTGAAGGACCGGAAGTAGATCCCGTTTTCGTAGGTCTCTTCCTCGGGCCTGCCCTGCAATCGGCGACGGATCTCATGGTGGTGCGCAGTGAGCACGTAACGCCCGCCCGGCCTGAGGGCGTGCGCGACGGCGGCGGAGCTCGACTGCCGCAACGCGAGCGAGGGCAGATTGGAGTAGAGCGTCGCGAGCGCGGCGTCGAAGCGTGCGGGGGCCAGCGCCAGGCGAGAAACGTCGGCTTGCACGAGACCCGTCGTCGCGCGCGCCGATACGAGTGTCCGGGCCGCCTGCCGCAACGACTCGCGCGAGAAATCGATGGCCAGCACCGCGCGGCACTGCGCGGCGAGCCGGCGGGTGAACCGGCCGCTGCCGCAACCCAGTTCGAGCACCGCCTTCCCTTCGAGCCCGCCCAGCCGCGACAGCGTCGAGTCGATCTCCATGGCATCGTCGGGCGTGGCACCCGGTTCCGGGTGCTTTTCCGCCGCCCTCGCCTTTGCATCCCGGATGCGCTGCTCGCGCGCGCTGTCTTCATCGAGAACCGCATTGTTCTCGAGCAGACCGAGGATCCCTTCGGAAATGGTGTAACGCGCGGCGCAGGCCGTGCACCGCAACGTTCCGCTGCGTATCCCCGTTCCGTCCGCGCCGGTGGCTTCATCCACTTCCAGCGGCGCGGCGTCGCGCGGGCAACGGACGGTCTCGACGAGCTGAATGGGGAACGATAACGACAGACGGCCTCCCGCCGAACCCTTTCTGCGAGGTTTGTACTGAGTTTAGCGGCATCGGGCGCCTCCGGTGGACGGCCGTCCCGCGGCGTCCGATCCTCGCTGTTATTTCAGTCCCTTAAGCATCGATCCGCTGCTTACACCGTTTCCGGTTCCCGGGCAATGACCTGGGTCGTGCCGCCCGACGCCGGGAAGCGGTATTCGACCGGTTGTGACGAAAGAGCATACCCCCGTTATGATTGAGGACGCCCCCGTGGAGCGAGCGCTCGCATGACCGACAAGACCCCCGCGCTGGCCAGTGTGCTCGACGCGCACCCGAACGCCTTCATACTGATCGACCGCGACTACAACATCGTCGCGGCCAACCGGAAATACCTCGAGCGCTATCAGCATCGCGGCAAGGAGAGCCCGGTCGGCAGGAAGTGCCACGAGGTGTCCCACCGCTCGGCCCTGCCGTGCTGGCGCAACGGCGAGGACTGCCCGCACCAGCAGGTCTTCGGCACCGGCCAGCCGCACGAGGTGGTCCATCGCCACTACGACGGCAAGGGCGGCGCGCAGTACGTGCGCATCGCCGCGCATCCCATCTTCGACGAGGAGGGCAGGCTCCTCTACATCAGCGAGAGCATGCACACCTGCGCGCGCTCCGAGGAGCTCGCCGGCACGGCGGAGGCGAGCGAGATGGTCGGCCAGAGCCGTACCTTCAACCACATCCTGGGACACCTGTGCGCCGCCGCCGAGAGCGACGCGCCGATTCTCCTGACCGGGGAGACCGGATCGGGCAAGGAGCTGGCGGCGCGCCTCATCCATCGCAAGTCGGCGCGCGCCGCGCGGCCGTTCGTGCCGCTCGACTGCACCGTCCTCACGCAGGAGCTCTGCGCCGACGAGCTCTTCGGGCACGAGAAGGGCGCCTTCACCGGGTGCGCGGGCGCGAAGCCGGGACTCTTCGACATCGCGCACCGCGGTACGCTTTTCCTCGACGAGATCGGCGACATGCCGCCCGCGATCCAGGCGAAGCTGCTGAGGGTGCTCGAGACCGGCACCTATCGCCGCGTCGGCGGGACCGAGCTGCAGAAGGTCGACGCGCGCCTGATCTGCGCGACGAACCGCGACCTGCGGCAGATGGTCGCCGAGGGTCGGTTCCGCGCCGACCTGTACTACCGCATCGCGTGCGTGCATCTCGAGTTGCCGCCGCTGCGGCACCGGCGGGAGGACATCCCGGAGCTCGTGCGCCACTTCCTGGCTCAGCGGGCACCCGGGCAGGGGATCACGCCGGCGGCCATGGCGCTTCTGGCCGCGTACGACTATCCCGGGAACGTGCGCGAGCTCGCGAACCTCGTCGATCGGGCGCGCATCCTGGCGCGCGACGCCGAGATCGACGTCGCTCACCTCCCGGTGGAGCTCAAGGAAATGCGCGAGGACTGCGTGCGCCGCGATCCCGTCGCGGCGCGCATCCGTCTGGGCGACGCCGCCAGTATCCGCGACGCGCTGATGCGATTCGACGGGAACCGTCGACAGGCCGCGTCCTGGCTGGGCCTCAGCGAGCGCACGCTGTATCGCCGCCTGCGCCAGATACAGGCGGACGCCTAGCCGGACGCGAGTCTGCCAGGTCTGCCAGGTCTGACAGCCTGGCCTGTCATCCGGCTCGCGGAGCCGGTTGAGCTCGTCCGCTTTTCCCGATCGGTCAATGACTTGCCGTTGCCGCGATGCTGGCACGCGGGTTGCTCTGCGCCTCGGGTGGACGCACGCGGACGTGCACGTTGTCCGCGTGTGCCGCTTTTCGAAACGCCACAGGAGGATCGATGAGAAACCGCACCATGAAGACCGCTGTACTGGCGGCCGGTCTGGTCGGGCTTTCGGCCTGCGCGACGCAGAGCCCTCCGCCCGCCTCCAGCCCCGCTGCGGCGAGAGCCGCGCCCGCGGCCCCCGCACCGGCGACGCCTCCCGGAACGGCGTCGCTGCCGATCAGCCGCACGGCGGCGGCGAACATGGCCCACAACTGCTTCGCCTGCCACGGCCCGGACGGACACAGCCCGGGGACCATCCCGAGCCTCGACCGCCTGGACAAGAAGCGCATCGCGACGGACCTCCAGGGCTTCAAGTCCGGTGACCTGCCCTCGACGGTGATGGGGCGGCAGGCCAAGGGCTACACGGACGCCGAAATCGAGGCGATCGCGGAGTACATCGCCGGCCTGAAGAAGAAGTGAGGGGAACCCGATGAGCAAAATGAATCGCAGAGATTTCCTGAAGCTGTCGGGCGCGGCCGGCGCGGCCACGATCGTCGGTTCGTTCGGCGTCCGATCGGCGCACGCGGCGAGCGCGAAGGTGGTCGTCATCGGCGGCGGGTTCGGCGGCGCGACCTGCGCCAAGTACCTGCGGCGCGCGGACGCGAACCTGTCGATCACGCTGGTGGAGCCCAACAGGCAGTTCGTCACCTGCCCCTTCAGCAATTACGTGCTGGGCGGCATCCGCACCATGGACTCGATCACGCACAGCTACGACGCGCTGCGCACCAAACACGGCGTCGACGTGGTCCACGACACCGTGACGGCCATCGATCCCGCCGGCAAGAAGGTGACGCTGGCGAGCGGCAGGACGCTCCCCTACGACCGCCTGGTCGTTTCCCCCGGCGTCGATTTCAAATGGAACGCCATCGCGGGCTACGACGAGCGGGCGTCGCAGACGATGCCACACGCCTGGAAGGCCGGGCCGCAGACGGTGCTGCTGAGAAAACAGCTCGAGGCGATGCGCGACGGCGGCACGTTCCTGATGGTCGCCCCGCCCAACCCGTTCCGCTGCCCGCCCGGGCCGTACGAACGCGCCAGCATGGTGGCCCACTACCTCAAGCAGCACAAACCGAAATCGAAGATCGTGATTCTCGACCCGAAGGACGCCTTCTCGAAGCAGGGGCTGTTCGTCGCCGGGTGGGACAAGCTCTACCCGGGGATGATCGAGTGGGTCGCGGGATCGAAGGGCGGCAAGGTGAGCGCCGTCGACGTCCGCGCGATGACCGTGGAGGCCGAGCTCGACAAGCACAAGGCCGACGTCATCAACGTGATCCCGCCGCAAACCGCCGGCACGATCGCGCTGCGGAGCGGTCTGGCCGACGAGAAAGGCTGGTGCGCCGTGGACCCGAAGACCTTCGAGTCGAAAGTGCACAAGGGCATCCACGTGATCGGCGACGCGGCGATCGCGGGCGAGCTGCCGAAATCCGGCTTCGCGGCGAACAGCGAGGCGAAGATCGCGGCCAACGCGATCGTGGCCATGCTGCGCGGGGAATCGGTGGGCGAGGCGTCCTACGTCAACACCTGCTACAGCCTGCTGTCGCCCGACTACGGCATCTCCGTCGCGGGCGTGTACCGCATCACGGACAAAGGCATCGCACAGATCAGCGGGTCCGGCGGCGTGAGCCCCAAGGATGCCGATGCGCAGTTCCGCAAGGACGAAGCCAAGTACGCCTTCGGCTGGTACGCGAGCATCACCGCGGACGCCTGGGGCTGATCCGGAGCGGTTCTCCTCGATGTGGGGGCGGCGGAAGCCGCCCCTTTTTTTTCGCACGACCGGATGCCCCTCGGTCGTTGCTCGCCTGCACGCCGGGCTTTCGCAACCGATCCCCGCGTCGGTTACTTCTCGAGCAGGCTCCGCAGCATCCAGGCGTTCTTCTCGTGTACCTGCATGCGCTGCGTAAGGAGATCGGCGCTCGGCTGGTCGTGCGCGCCCTCGGCAAGCGGAATCACGGCACGCGCCGTGCGCACCACCGCCTCCTGTCCCTGCACCAGCTCGCGGATCATGTCTTCGGCCTTCGGTACGCCCTGTGCCTCCTTGATCGAGCTCAGGCGCGCGAACTCGGCGTAGGTCCCGGGGGCCGGCGACCCGAGCGCGCGGATGCGCTCGGCGATGAGATCGACCGCCGTCGCGAGCTCCGTGTACTCGGTCTCGAACAGCAGGTGCAGCGTCTGGAACATCGGCCCGGTGACGTTCCAGTGAAAGTTGTGCGTCTTGAGGTACAGCGTGTACGTATCGGCGAGCAGGCGCGAGAGGCCCTCGGCGATCGCCACACGGTCTTTCTCGGCAATGCCTATGTTGATGTCCATGCTGTTCTCCTTTCGGTTGTCGGTTTTCGTTTCGCCGGCCTCATAACGGCGCCAGGTCGAGCGCCATCATGACGACAAACCCGCCCGTCACGCCCGCCGTGACGCGAAGGTCGTGACCGTGACGGTAGGACTCCGGAATGATGTCGCGAGCCACGACGAGCAGCATCGCCCCCGCCGCGAACGCGAGCGCCCAGGGAAGAAGCGGCTGCGCGAACGCCACCACCCCGGCGCCGAACGCACCGCCGATCGGCTCCACGAGCCCGCCCGCAAGCGCGACGCCCCACGCTTTCGCCCGCGTATAACCGGCCGCCGCGAGCGCGAGAGCGACGACGAGGCCCTCGGGCATGTTCTGCAGCCCGATGCCGAGCGCGAGCGCTGCGCCGCGGGCGAGGTCGCCCTCGCCGAACCCGACGCCGACCGCGAGCCCCTCGGGGAAATTGTGCAGCGTGATCGCGGCGACGAAGAGCCACACGCGCTTGAGCTTTTCCGGTCCCACGCCCGCCGGTCCCGCTACGAAATTCCGCTGCGGGACGAGCTCGTGGCTCAGATACAGGAACAGGGCGCCGAGGCCGACGCCGGCAGTC
The DNA here is from genome assembly GCF_002355415.1 of Sulfurifustis variabilis. Taxonomy (GTDB): domain Bacteria; phylum Pseudomonadota; class Gammaproteobacteria; order Acidiferrobacterales; family Sulfurifustaceae; genus Sulfurifustis; species Sulfurifustis variabilis. Next base: position 3,634,728 of record NZ_AP014936.1, read on the forward strand.
ACCGTGAGGCCGGCCACGGCCGTCGCGCCCGTGGACACGACGGCCGCCTCGAAGCCGGGAAGGATCAGGGAGAAGAAAGACGCCGCGAGCATCACGCCCGCGCCGAAGGCGAGCATCGCGTTCCGGAGTCGCTCGGAGATGCGCGAGACGAAAAAGACGGGCGCGGCACCCGCCGCCGTCGCGAGCCCGGCCAGGAGGCTCGCGCTCGTGCCGATCCGTGCCAGCGACGCGCCCTCGGCGCCGGCGGTCGCGCTGCCCCAGGACGAAGCGAGCTCGAGCGCCGCGACGGCAGCGAGGACGCCCGCGAGCACGACGAGGACCGGAGCGCCCGCGAGGGGGATCCGGTCTTCGAGGCGCTGCCTGGCGGCAAGTATCGCGGCGGTCATGGTCGTGGGCGATGTCCGATGTCTCTCTTTCGGACATCCTAGGGACGCTCCGGCCCGCCTTCCAATGAATCATCGCTACCGCCGCGATAGGCTCAGACAATTAGCTTCCCCTCGCCCCGCCACGCACGAGCGCAAAGGCCGGACCGGGAGGCGTTCGATCCGGGTCCGGCGACGCGGGCTGCCGGCCTGGCAGCCGACAGCCCGCGCTCCGCGTCTCAGGCAGCCTTGAGCTCAGCAACGTCGATTCCGAGCCCCCTGGCCACGCCCTCGCCGTAGGCCGGATCCGCCTTGTAGAAGTGCCGGATCTGGCGCAGCTGGATCGCGTGCGGCACGCCCCGCATCGCGCCCACGATGTTGCCGACGAGCCGTTGCTTCTCCTCGGCGCCCATGAGGCGATACAGATTCCCGGCCTGGGTCCAGTAGTCCTCGTTACCGACCCAGTGGTCGTAGCGATCCGCGTTGCCGCTGATCCGAAGGGGCGGCTCCTTCGCGCTCGGGTCTTCGACCGGGCCGTTGAAGCTGTTCGGCTGGTATACGGGCGTGCGCCCGCCGTTGTCGTCGAAACGCATGTGCCCGTCCCGGTGGTAGCTGTGCACCGGGCAGCGCGGCCTGTTCACCGGCAGGGCCGCATAGTTGATGCCGATGCGGTAGCGGTGGGCATCGGGGTAGGAGAGCAGCCGCGCCTGCAGCATCTTGTCCGGAGACGCGCCCATCCCGGGCGGTAGGTTGCCCGGCTCGAACGCCGCCTGCTCGACCTCGGCGAAGTGGTTTTCCGGGTTGCGGTTCAGCTCCATCACGCCGACCTCGATCAAGGGATAGTCCTTGTGCGGCCAGACCTTGGTGAGATCGAACGGGTGAATGGCATAGGACTCGGCGTCCTTCTCCGGCATCACCTGCACCATCACGCGCCACTTCGGATAGTCGCCCTTCTCGATCGCGGCATGCAGATCGCGTCGATGGGTGTCCGGGTCCTCGCCGGCGAGCTTCGTCGCCTCGCCCTGCGTGAGGCACTTGATGCCCTGCATGGTCTTGAAGTGCCACTTCACCCAGAAGCGCTCGCCCTGGGCGTTCCACAGGCTGTAGGTATGGCTCGAGAAGCCGTCCATGTTCCGGTAGGTGGCGGGGATCCCGCGGTCGCCGAAGAGCCAGGTGACCTGGTGCAGCGACTCGGGCGACAGCGACCAGAAGTCCCACTGCATGGTGGCGTCGCGCATGCCGGTGTCCGGCAGGCGCTTCTGCGAGTGGATGAAGTCGGAGAACTTCAGCGGGTCGCGGATGAAGAAGACCGGGGTGTTGTTGCCCACCATGTCCCAGTTGCCTTCCTCGGTGTAGAACTTGACCGCGAAGCCACGGGGGTCGCGCACGGTGTCCGCGCTGCCGAGCTCGCCGGCCACGGTCGAGAACCGAACGAACACCGGCGTTTCCTTGCCGATCTTTTCGAACAGGCGGGCGCGCGTGTATCTCGTGATATCGCCGGTCACCCTGAAGGTGCCGTAGGCGCCCGCGCCCTTGGCGTGCACCACCCGCTCGGGCACGCGCTCGCGGTTGAAGTGCGCCATCTTCTCCATGAGCTGGTAGTCGGCCAGCATCGGGCCGCGCGGCCCGGCCGTGAGCGAGTTCTGGTTGTCCGCGACCGGCACGCCGGCGGCGGTGGTCATGACGGGACAACGGGGTTGGTCGTTGGCCATGATGTTCTCTCCATGTTCAGTTGAATTGCTTCCACGCACGGGGAGAATGGCGTTCTCCTGGTGGCGCGACCTTGATACCGATCAAAGTCGTTCCGGTGCGGGCTCGGGGAAAGAGTACGGAGAGGTGGCGGCGACCTCTAATTGAATGTCGCCATGGGGCCAATAGCGACGCGCTATCGGCCGGACACGCAGCGGAGTCAGGCCGAGGGACCGCCGAGCAGAGTGACGCCGGGAAGCGCGCAGGCGCGGATCGCCTGGCGCAGCGCCTCGATGGCCTGCGGGCGAGGGAAGCTGACCCGCCAGGCGAGCGCGACACGCCGGCGGGGCACCGGCTCGCGGAACGGCCGCGTGACCACGACACCCGGCGCGTAGGCGCCGGTGGCCGCTGCCGTCACGGGCACCACCGTGATGCCCATGCCCGAGGCGACCATGTGGCGGATGGTCTCGAGCGAGCTTCCTTCCACCGTCTTCTGCAGCCCGCCTTCGGTGAGCACGACGCGGTCGCAATCCGGGCACGCCGTCAGCACCTGATCGCGGAAACAATGCCCGGCCCCGAGCAGGAGCAGATTCTGGGTCGTCAGCTCATCGACGCCGACGCTCTCTCGTTCGTGCCAGGCATGCTCGGCCGGCAGCATCACCACGAACGGCTCCTCGTAGAGCGGCAGGGATACGACCCCCGGTTCCTCGAAGGGCAGCGAGACGATGATCGCGTCGAGCGCGTTCTGCGCGAGGCGCTCGCGCAGGCGCGCCGTGTAGTTCTCCTCGATCACGAGGGGCATCTTCGGCGCCGCGCCGTGCAGGATCGGCACGAGATGGGGCAGGAGGTACGGGCCGACGGTGTAGATCGCGCCCAGACGCAGCGGCCCGCTCAGGGGATCGCGCGCCTCCGCGGCGATTTCCTTCACGCGCTCCATCTCCCCGAGCACGCGCGCCGCCTGCTCTACGATGCGCGTGCCGACGGGCGTGACGTTGACTTCGTTCTTGGCCCGCTCAAAGAGCGCCACCCCGAGCTCCTCCTCGACCTTCTTCACGGCGACGCTCAAGGTCGGCTGGCTGACGAAGCAGGCTTCGGCGGCGCGGCCGAAGTGCCGCTCGCGCGCGAGCGCGACGAGGTAGCGCAGTTCAGTGAGCGTCACGAAGCGGTCCTTCGGTCGCGCTGCCGTAATTGGGGGAGCCGGACACGGAGCCATTCTGGCCGGGGCGCCCGGGGGGCGGCAAGCGGGCGGACGCGCAGCAAAAAAGGAGGGCCCCGGAAAGCAGAAAGCCCGCTCGCGCGGGCTTTCTGTTCGCTGCCGATCGACGCGGCACGCGATAGCGCGATGCCGTCGAAGCCGAACGCGTCGGTCTTCGCGCAGCGCGAGCAGGCGGCGATCACGACGTGATTCACGCCCTCCTTCTCGATGTCGTCCCTGATCATCTGCACGCCATGGCTGTTGCACAGGAAATCGTGCGAGCGCACCACGTTCGCCTTGCCTTCGCGCGAGGCGATCCGAGGACGTACGCCCGGCGCATCGCCGGCATGCGCCCGCAGGACTACACGCGCATGGGCGTGGTCATCCGGCACATGACGCGGCTCTTCGCGGACATCGAGGCGCGCACGAAGCTCCTGATCACGCTGTCCGACGGCAAGCCCGACGACTACGACGGCTACCGCGGCGAGTACGGCATCGAGGACACGCGCCAGGCGCTGCTCGAGGCGAAGCACACGGGCATCCACCCCTTCTGCATCACCATCGACACCGAGGCGCGCGACTACCTGCCGCACATGTACGGCCACGTGAACTACGCGCTGGTCGACGACGTGCGCCGGCTGCCGCTCAAGGTCTCCGACATCTATCGGCGGCTGACGCTCAGGGGTCCGGCATCGATCGACGTTGCGAGGGGCGAAGCGAGCCCGCGCCGCGCTCGAGCCGGGCTCCGCGTCCGACGGCGTCCCGAGCATCCGCGGGATCTGAGCTGCGTCCGCAACGACTCGAGAGCATCGATTCACGGCCCCCCTCGGCGCGTCACCCTTCCCGGGTACTTCCGTTTCTTGCCACAATGCGGGCGCGCGCGGCTTGCGCGCCCCAACAAGAAAGGTTCTCCATGTCGGCGCTCATCTGCGGCTCGTTTGCTTACGACACCATCATGGTTTTCCGCGACCTCTTCCGGCGCCACATTCTTCCGGACCAGGTCCACATCCTGAATGTCTCGTTCCAGGTCCCCGAGATGCGCCGCGAGTTCGGCGGCTGCGCCGGGAACATCGCCTACAATCTCCGGCTCCTCGGTGGGGACCCGCTGCCGCTCGGCACCGTCGGCAAGGACTTCGGGCCCTACGCCGAGTGGATGGACCGGTGCGGGATCAGCCGGAAGCACGTCAAGGTGATCGAAGAGACCTACACCGCGCAGGCGTTCATCACGACCGACATGGAGGACAACCAGATCACCGCCTTCCACCCCGGCGCCATGAACCACTCGCACGCCGCACGGGTCTCCGATGCCGGCGGGATCACGATCGGCACCGTCTCGCCGGACGGACGCGAAGGGATGCTGCAGCACGCGCGCGAGTTCGCCGAGGCGGGGACCCCGTTCATCTTCGACCCGGGGCAGGGCCTGATTCTCTTCGACGGCGATGAGCTCAAGACCTTCGTGCGCCAGGCCCGCTGGGTCACGGTGAACGACTACGAGGCGCAGCTCTTGCGGGAGCGCACGCAGCGCTCGATCGAGGAGCTCGCCCGGGACTGCGAGGCCATCGTCGTCACGCTCGGCGCCAAGGGTTCGCAGGTCTACACGGACGGCGAGGTGATCGAGGTCCCTGCCGCCACGCCGCGCTCGGTCAAGGATCCGACCGGATGCGGTGACGCCTACCGCGCCGGGCTGCTCTACGGGCTCATGCAGGGGCTCGACTGGCCGACGACGGGCCGAATCGCGTCGCTCATGGGGGCGCTCAAGGTCGAGCATTACGGCACGCAGAACCACCGGTTCACCCGGCCGGAGTTCGACGCGCGCTTCAAGGAAAGCTTCGGCTACGCGCTCTAGCGACGGGACGGGGACGTGGCGCTGCCTCCCCTCATACGTGCGCTCACCGATCCGGCCCGCCATGCACCGGGGACGAGCGAGGTGCGCGTGGTCGAGACGCACATCTCCTGGGTCCTCCTGACCGGCTCTCTCGCCTACAAGATCAAGAAGCCGGTCGACCTCGGCTTCCTCGACTTCAGCACACTGGAGAAGCGGAGGCACTACTGCGAGGAAGAGGTGCGGCTGAACCGCCGTCTCGCCCCCGAGCTCTACCTCGGCGTCGCGCGCATCACCGGCTCGCCCGCGGACCCGCGTTTCGACGGCGAGGGCGAGACCGTCGAGTACGCCGTGCGGATGCGCCAGTTCCCTCCGGACGCGCAGCTCGACCGGATGCTCGCCCGTGGCCAGCTGCGGGCGGAGCACATCGACGCGCTCGCCGCCAGCCTGGCGGCATTCCACGGGCAGGCGGCGGTGGCGGGTTACGACAAGCCGTTCGGCGCCCCGGAGCGCGTGGTGGAGCCGATGCGCCAGAACTTCGAGCAGCTTCGCGCGCGCCTGGGCGACGCCGATCTCTCCCGGCGGCGGCTGCTCGAGCGATGGACCGAGCTGCATTACGACGATCTCCGTCCGATGCTGGAGAACCGGAAGTTTCGGGGTCACATCCGGGAATGCCACGGCGACTGCCACCTGGGGAACATGGCCTGGCTCGATGGGCACGTGACGCTCTTCGATTGCATCGAGTTCAGCGAGAACCTGCGCTGGATCGACGTCATGAGCGAGATCGCCTTTCTGGTCATGGACCTCGACGACCGGGGCCGCCCCGATCTCGCCCCGCGGGCGCTCAACGCGTATCTCGAGATCACCGGCGACTACGAGGGCCTGTCCGTGCTGCGTTTCTACCGCGTGTACCGCGCCCTGGTTCGCGCCAAAGTGGCCGCCATTCGGCTGTCGCAGGCCGGCCCGAAGGACCCGGAACGCGACCGGGCGTACGGCGATTACGACGGATATGCCGCGCTGGCCGAACGCTACACGCGCTCGCGCGCGACACCCCTCTTCATCACCCACGGGCTGTCGGGCTCGGGAAAGACGTACTTCACCCAGATCTTCCTCGAGCGCTTCGACGTCATCCGGTTGCGGAGCGACGTGGAACGCAAGCGGCTGCACGGCCTCGCCCCGCTCGCGCGCTCCGGGTCCGGCGTCGATCGGGGCCTTTACTCTGCGGACGCGAGCGGGCGCACCTACGCGCGTCTGGCGGAGCTCGCGCAGCACGTGCTGCGGGCCGGATACCCGGTGGTCGTCGACGCCGCCTTCCTCGAACGGGCGCAGCGCGATCGCCTGAGAAAGGTTGCTTCGGACCTCGGGGCCCCGTTCGTGATCCTGGATGTGGTCGCGCCCGAGGACCTCCTGAGGGAGCGGGTCGGCCGCCGGGAGCGGGCGGGGACGGATGCCTCGGAGGCGGGGCTCGCGGTCCTCGCGCGCCAGCTCGCGACACGGGAGCCCCTCCTGCCCGAGGAGGGAGAAGCGGTCGTCATCGACGGGCGAAAGCCGCAGGAAGCATTGGCGCCGTCCGCACCTCTGTCCCGCTTCTTATAAAGATCCCCTCATCAGCGCACCCTATATATAGATAAGCGCAATCCTTGACAGCACTAAACCTTGGGTATAATTTGCCTTCCCGACCCAATATGTAGTGTCAGGTCGGGAAGATCGCTTAATAAGATAACCAGGGCGCGCAGGGACGAGCCCACCACCACGAAATTCGGAGGACGTGAATGAAGGCAGTTCAGCTGCAGGCTGTCGAGTCCGCTCCCGTTGAGATCCCCTTCCAACCCGCTTCCCTCGATATCTGGGACAAGAAGTACCGGCTGAAAACCAAGTCCGGCGAGGTCATTGACCAGGACATGGGGGCCACGTACGCCCGGGTCGCGCGGGCGCTTGCGGACGTCGAGGCCACTCCGGAGAAGCGGGAGCACTGGTTCGGGCGCTTCGTCTGGGCGCTGCAGAACGGAGCGATCCCGGGCGGGCGCATCATCTCGAACGCCGGGGCGCAGGAGCACAAGCCGGCCACGTCCACGATCAACTGCACCGTCTCGCGCACCGTTCCCGACTCGATGGACGGTATCCTGCGCTCGGTCCACGAAGCGGGTCTCACCCTCAAGGCCGGCTGCGGGATCGGCTACGAGTTCTCTACCCTCCGCCCCAAAGGGGCGTTTGTGAGCGGGGCCGGAGCCTATACCTCCGGCCCCCTCTCTTTTATGGATATCTTCGACGCCATGTGCTTCACGGTGTCCTCCGCCGGCGGCCGGCGGGGCGCCCAGATGGGCACCTTCGACATCTCGCATCCGGACGTCGCTGACTTCATCCGCGCCAAGCGCGAGGACGGCCGGCTTCGGCAGTTCAATCTCTCGTGCCTCATCACCGACGAGTTCATGCAGGCCGTCAAGAACAACGGGCCCTGGGACCTGGTGTTCCCGGCGAGCCAGCACGAGTACGAGGATCCGGAAAGCCGGATCGTCTGGCGTTACTGGCCCCGGACCGAGGGTTACATCGTGGACTCGGTGGGCAGGGTGGCGTGCAAGGTCTACAAGAGCCTGCCGGCCCGCCGGCTCTGGGACCTGATCATGGCCTCCACCTATGACTACGCGGAGCCGGGGTTCATCCTCGTCGACCGCATCAACGAGATGAACAACAACTGGTTCTGCGAGAACATCCGCGCGACCAACCCGTGCGGCGAGCAGCCCCTGCCGGCCTACGGATCCTGCCTGCTCGGGTCTGTGAACCTGACCAAGTTCGTCGAGGCGCCGTTCACCGAGCAGGCGCGGTTCAACTGGGACCGCTACCGCGAAGTCGTCGGTGTGTTCACGCGCATGCTCGACAACGTGGTCGAGATCAACGGCCTGCCGCTCGAGCAGCAGCGCCACGAGATCACCTACAAGCGTCGTCACGGCATGGGCTTCCTCGGCCTGGGCTCGACCCTCACCATGTTGCGCATGCGCTACGGTTCCCCGGAGTCGCTCGAGTTCACGGAGAGGGTCGCCCGCGAGATGGCCGAGGTGGGCTGGGAGATCGGCATCGAGCTGGCCGAGGAGAAGGGCCCCGCCCCGATCATGGCGGACGAATTCACCGTGACCGAGGAGATGCTCGCCCGGCGTCCGGAGATGCGCCGCGACGGCTACAAGGTCGGCGACAAGGTGCCGGGGCGGGTGCTGCTCGCGCGCTACAGCCGGTACATGCAGCAGTTCGACCGTGAACTGACGGAGCGCTTCGCCGAGGTCGGCTGTCGCTTCACGCACCATACGTCCATCGCCCCGACCGGCACCATCTCGCTTTCGCTCGCCAACAATGCGAGTAACGGCATCGAGCCCTCCTTCGCCCACATGTACTCCCGGAACGTGATCCGCGAGGGCCGCAAGACCAAGGAGAAGGTCGAGGTGTTCTCCTACGAGCTCCTGGCCTACCGCACGCTCATGAACCCCAAGGCCTCCCCGGACGCCGAGAGCCCGCGCGACCGGCTGCCCGAGTACTTCGTCACCGCGGACGACATCTCGCCCCGCGAGCACGTCGACATCCAGGCGGCCGCGCAGAAATGGGTGGACTCCTCGATCTCCAAGACGGCCAATGTCCCCACGGACTTTCCCTACGAGGAGTTCAAGGACATCTACATGTACGCCTACGACAAGGGCCTGAAGGGTTGCACGACCTTCCGGTTCAACCCCGCGGCCTTCCAGGGCGTGCTGGTCAAGGAGAAGGACCTCGAGAACACGACCTACCGGTTCGCCCTCGCGGACGGCCGGGTGATCGAGGCCAAAGGCAACGACGAGATCGAGTACGACGGCGAGACGCATACCGCCGCCAACCTTTACGACGCCCTCAAGGAAGGCTATTACGGCCGGTTCTAGGCCGATGCCCCGAGGGTAGAGAACGGAGGAATAGAGAAATGGCGATCAAGATCGAAGAGCGCATCACGGGCTACGAGGTCGTCAAGAACGACGAGCCGGCCGCGGAGCCGAAGCGGGAGACGAGCAACGTCGTGCACATGCACGAGAAGCTCGAGCGCCCGGAGACGCTGCTCGGCTCGACCTACAAGATCAAGACCCCCCTGACCGAGCACGCGCTGTACGTGACCATCAACGACATCCTGCTCAACGAGGGCACCCCCCACGAGAAGCGCCGTCCCTTCGAGATCTTCATCAACTCGAAGGACATGGCGCATTTCCAGTGGGTCGTCGCGCTGACCCGGGTCATCTCGGCCGTGTTCCGCAAGGGAGGCGACGTCACGTTCCTGGTGGAGGAGCTGCACAGCGTGTTCGACCCCCGCGGCGGCTACTTCAAAAAGGGCCGCTACACCCCTTCGCTCGTGGCCGAGCTGGGGGACGTCATCGAACGCCACCTGAAGACCATCGGGCTCATCCCGACCGAGGAGATGGACACCCATCGCAAGCAGTTTCTCGAGCAGAAGCGCGCCGAGGTGAAGGCGCGCGCAGTCGAGCGCGAGCGCAGCGAGAGCGGCGAGACCTCGGCCTTTCCCGCCGAAGCGCAGCTCTGCAGCAAGTGCTCGATGAAGGCGGTCGTGATGATGGACGGGTGCATGACCTGCCTCAGCTGCGGCGACTCGAAGTGCGGATGAGCGAACGCATCACGCGCGAACGGCGCGCGTGATGCGTCGTCGCGATGGCGTGTCGCGACAAAAAATTTCAAAAAGGGTTTGCAATTTTATTTTTCTTCTATTAATGTCTTGACACACAAGGGAGATATGCTAAAGATCAGTTGAACTTTGACATGGATGTCGCCCGTCGCGCAGCGAAACGACGCCACGATACGAAGAGATTGCGGGTCACGCGGCGACGGAAGGAAAACAAGACGAGGTCGACGCAGATTTTGGATCGATTGCGAAGTTCAACAACAGAGAAGAACTACCGCGCAATTGCGCGGCGGCAGGCGGCTGCCAAGATGTCGTCACCGAGCCGTGTCTCCCTCCCCTCCTCGACCGAATGTCATCCGAAGACAGCCGCGGGCTGTCTTTTCTTTTGCGCCCAGAGCAGTACCGCAGGGGCCCGGCCCCTGTTCCCTTAACCACAACCCAACAGGAGCTCATCATGGCAGCGAAGAAAAAGGCCAAGAAAGCTAAGAAGAAAGCAGCGAAGAAGAAGAAGTAACGCGACGGGGCGGAATCATCCGGCGGGTTGCGGAGCGTGCGGGTAATCCGCCGCTCGAGGCCCGCGGGGCAGCAGCCTACGGATGACTCGACCCGCCTCGCAGCGAATGAGCCGGTAGCATCGCCCAAACCCCTGTCCGGCGCGGTGCTACCGGTTTTTTATCACCCTTAACCACAAAGCCCCGCCTGCCACCGGGCGGCGGAACCCGCAGGCGTATTTTCCCCCCAAGCGGCCGGAACACCTAGGCCGAAAATAAGCTCCTGAATGTCCTCATATTTCTCGGCTGAGAGCGGCCCGGCGCCGGCCCTCGTCGTCTCGCGACCGACGGCCAAGTAGCACCGCCAGGCGAATGCGCCGGCCGTTCCCACAGCTTCCCGTCTCCGGCAGGAACAGCCTGTGCTTCGCGGACCTCGGCAACGCCGGCGAGTCGCTCGCAGGCCGGGGCCCGTCGATCAGGCGAAGCCGCGCAGCATCTGATCGAGGGCGCGCAGGCGATCCGGCGTGCCCACGTCGGTCCATCGGCCGGTGTAGTGCTCGCCGGTTACCTCCCCCCGCGCGGCGGCGGCGCGCAGCAGCGGAGCGAGCGGAAATCGCCCGGCCGCAAGACCGGAGAAGAGCGCGGAGCGATAAACGCCTATGCCCGAGTAGGTCAGGCGTGTCCCCGCGTCGACGCCGACGATGCCGCCCCGCAGGGCGAAGTCGCCGATCGGATGGTGGGCGGGGTTGTCGACCAGGATCAGATGAGCGAGTCCGGCAATCGTTCGTGGCAGGCTCTCGAACCGGAAGTCGGTCCAGATATCGCCGTTCACGACAAGGAAGGGATCGTCGAGCCGGGACAGCGCCTGGCGGATCCCTCCCCCCGTCTCCAGGGCGTGCTCCCCTTCCGGCGAGTACGTGATACGGACACCGAAGCGCATGCCGTCGCCGAGCGCTTGCTCGAGCTGCTCGCCCAGATGGGCATGATTGATCACGAGGTCGCGAAACCCGGCCCGGGCGAGCGATTCGATGAGGTGCACGATGAGGGATTTACCGCCCGCCTCGAGCAGCGGCTTGGGGGTGGTATCCGTCAGGGGACGCATACGCTCTCCCCGACCGGCAGCCAGGATCATCGCTCTCACGGGGGCCCCGCGAGCTCCCCGAGCAGCACCGCCAGCGGCCTCAGGGCCGGATAGCGGGCACTCACCTCGCGGACGTAACCGAGCGTCCGCGGCACGTCCGCCAGGTAACCGGGCTTCCCGTCACGGTGAAGCAGCCGCGCGAAGATGCCGGCGGCCTTGAGGTGACGCTGTACGCCCATGAGGTCGAACCATTCCAGAAACTGCTCCTCGCTCTCGCCGACGGGGACGCCCGACTGCACGCCCAGCTCGTAGTAGCCCTTGGCCCAATCCTCCACGCGCTCGCGCGGCCAGGCGATGTAGCAGTCGCGCAGCAGCGAGACGACGTCGTAGGTGACCGGCCCTTCGACGGCGTCCTGGAAGTCGAGGATGCCGGGGTTGTTACTTGCCGTGACCATCAGGTTGCGCGAGTGGTAATCGCGGTGGACCCACACCCGCGGCTGCTCCAGGGCCGAGGCGACCAGCCGATCGAACACGCGCGAGAGGCCGGAGCGCTGGGCGGTGGTCAGCTCGCGACCCAGGTGCCTCCCGACATACCACTCGGGAAAGATCGCGAGCTCGCGCTCGAGCAGCGCCGCGTCATAAGGAGGCAGGAGTCCGGGTTCGACCCGGCTTCCTGCCTGCAACACGATGAGCGCGCCCAGCGCATCGCCGTAGAGCCGTTCGACGGTCTCCTCGTTGAGGGCGTCGAGGTACGGGCGGCGGCCGAGGTCGGTCACGAGCAGGAACCCCTGCGCCAGATCCGCGGCCAGGATCTCCGGCACATGGAGTCCCAGAGCGCGAAACGCGCGCGCGACGCGCACATAGCGGCCGCAGTCCTCGCGCTCGGGCGGCGCATCCACGGCGATACAGGTGCCGTCGTCCGTTTGCACCCGAAAGTAGCGCCGGAAGCTGGCGTCGACCGAGGCCGGGGTCAGCTCGCCGCGGCCTGGCAACGCGTCGCCGACCCAGCGGGTCAGCGCTTCGAGACGGGAATCGGGGGTCACGGTGTCGAAAGCTTGATGGCACGCGCATTGTATGCAAACTTACCCGAAACATCACAAAACGATGCCTCCCCGCCGCTCCATGTCGATGAGGGCTGCCCGCCTCGTCCTGGGCGCCTTGCTCGGAGCGGCGGCCACGTCCGTGCTCGCTCAGGCCACTGCACCCGACTGCCCCGCCGACCGACCGACGGCACCCCGTCCCGCTGCACCGCCCCCATCCCCGGACGCGCCGACCCATGCGCGGGCCGACGAGATGCGCAGCGAAGGCCCCGATGTCAGCGAGCTCGTCGGTGACGCGGAAGTCGAGCGCGGCGGACGACGGATCACGGGGGAGCACCTGCGATACGACAGCGCGAACCAGCGCGTGAGCGGTTCCGGGGACGTGACGCTGACCGAACCCGACGGCGCGCGCTTCGAGGTCGACGAGGCCGAGCTGGTGCTCGATCGGCGCGAAGGTCGGACCGGTCCCGGCACCTACCGGCTCCCCCAGGACCTGGGTCGCGGAGACGCACAGGAGATCGAGTTCGCGGGCCCCGACCGCACGGTGCTTTCCGGCGTGCGATTCACGACGTGCCCCGAGGGCCAGGACGACTGGTTCCTGCGGTCGCGCACCCTCGAGCTCGATACCGCCGAGGACATCGGAACGGCACGGCACGCGACGCTTGCCTTCAAGGGCGTGCCGTTGTTTTACCTGCCCTACCTGAGCTTCCCTATATCGGACGAGCGCAAGAGCGGCTTCCTCCTGCCTGAAATCGGCTACGCCGGGGATCTGGGCCTCGTGATCGGCGCGCCCTACTATTTCAATCTCGCGCCGAACTACGACGCCACCCTCACTCCCCGGCTGTTCACGGACCGCGGGCTTCAGCTGCAAAGCGAGTTCCGTTACCTGGGTCACGGTCTCTACGGACAGTTGAACGCGGACTACCTCCCGAGCGACGACCTCACGGATACCGACCGCGCGTTCGTGCGATACACGCACAACCAGATGCTGGCGCCCCGCTGGGGCGCACGGCTCGACCTGCAGCGCGTCTCGGACGAGGATTACTTGAGCGACTTCGGGAACACGCTCGGTCTGACCAGCGCGACCCACCTGCCGCAGATCGCCGAGATCGCGTACGGCGGGCCGGTCTGGCGCTTCGCGGCGCGGGCGACCGACTACCAGACGGTGGACCGCACGCTGACGGTCGACCCCTACGCCAGGCTGCCCCAGCTCACCCTCGCCGGTCTGTTACCGGCGGGCCCGGACGACTGGTTCGAGCCCCGTTTCGAGGGCGAGCTCGTCAATTTTCACCGCGATTCCGGGGTGACGGGGTGGCGGGCCAACGCCGCGCCATCGCTGCGCATGCCCCTCACCCGCCCGTACGGTTTCTTCACCCCGCAGGTCGGCGCACGCTACATCGGTTACTCGCTGGAAGACGCCCCCGAGGAACGGCCCTCGGTGTCGGCGCCCTTCGCCGCGCTCGACACCGGTCTCTACTTCGAACGCGAGGCCGCCTGGGGCGCGGCTGCCTACACCCACACGCTGGAGCCGCGCCTGTTCTACCTTTACGTGCCGGACCGCCGGCAGGACGACCTCCCCCAGTTCGACACCAGCCTGCCGGACTTCACCTTCGCCAACCTGTTCCGCACCAACCGCTTTCTCGGCGGCGACCGGATCGGGGACGCCAACCAGCTGACCGCGGCGCTCACCACCCGCTTCATCGACGAGCGGGACGGCACCGAGCGTCTGCGCGCGAGCATCGGGCGCATCTACTACTTCGACGAGCTCGACGTGAACGTGCCGCCTGCCGTGCTCGAGCCGGACGCCTCGGATCTGGCGGCGGAGGCCGTGGCCTGGCTCGTCGCCAACTGGCACGCGCGCGCGACCGTGCAATGGGGCACGGAGGACGACGCGGTCCGGCGTTCCAGCTATTACCTCCAGTACCAGCCCGGGCGTGATCGCATACTCAACATCGGGCACCGGTACATCCGCGACCAGGTCGAGCAGCTGGACGTCTCCACCGAATGGCCGCTCGGCGGCCGGTGGACCCTGAGGGCGCGCTCGCTCTACTCGCTGCTCGACAGCCAGAACGTGGAGAGCTACGCGGGGCTCGAGTACAACGCCTGCTGCTGGGCCGCGCGGATATTCCTCGCGCGCCGGCTCACCCAGTCGAGCGACGCGAGCGGCGAGCTCACCGAGCAGCGCAACCGGATCCTCTTCGAGCTCGAGCTGTCGGGTCTCGCGCGCCTCGGCGCCGCACCGGAAAGTCCGCTGGCGCAGGGTCTTTTCGGCTTCCCCATGCCCTAGCCCACGGGCCTGGCGTTCGGTTATCCTCTCGGCCTTCGAGGTCCCGCTCATGCGCCTGCGCGCCTTCCCGCTCCTGTTCCTGCTCGCCGCCCCGGCCGTCGCCGCGCCCCCGCCGGTGCTCGACGTCGACCGCATCGTTGCGGTCGTCAACAACGACGTGATCACCGAGACCGAGCTCGATGCGCGCCTCGACGAGACCAGGCGCAGCCTGGCCAGCCAGCAGATCCGACTGCCGCCGGACGACGTGCTTCGCCGGCAGCTGCTCGAGCGCATGATCATCGAGCGCGTGCAGGTGCAGCTCGCCTCGCAGACCGGCATCCACGTGACGGACCAGGACGTCGACAACGCCCTGGAAACGATCGCCTCCCGGAACAAGATGACGGTGGAGAAGCTCTACGCGACCGTCACGCGGGAAGGCCTGGACCGCGCCGCCTACCGGGAGCAGGTCAAGAACCAGATCCTGATTCAGCAGCTGGTGGACCGGGAGATCACGAGCCGTGTGACCGTCACCGAGAGCGAGGTGGCGAATCTGCTCGAGGGCGAACAGCAGCGCACGCGGGCCGAGGAGGAATACAACATTTCGCACATCTACATCGCGGTACCCGAGACCGCCGCGACCGAGCAGGTCCGTCAGGCGAAGGCGCGCGCGGATCAGGTACTGCGCGAGCTGCGGGAAGGCGGCGATTTCGGCCAGGCCGCCGTCAGTTATTCGCAGGGGCCGGACGCGCTCAAGGGTGGCAGCATCGGCTGGCGGAACAGCGGGCAGCTGCCCGAACTGTTCGTCGCCGCGCTCGAACGCATGCAGCCGGGCGAGATCAGCGGGGTACTGCGTGGTCCCAACGGCTTTCACATCCTCAAGCTGAACGACCGCCGGGGGAAGGAAGGGGCTCAGGCCGTGACGCAGACGCACGTGCGCCACATCCTCCTGAAGCCGAGCGAGATCCAGTCGGCGGCAGAGGCGCGCAGCAAGCTGGAAGAGCTTCGCGACCGGATCGCCGCCGGCGAGGATTTCGGCGAGCTGGCGCGCACGTACTCGGAGGACACCGTCTCGGCCGCCAAGGGCGGCGATCTCGGCTGGGTCGCGCCGAAGCAGCTCGTGCCGGAGTTCGAAGGGGCGATGAACGGTCTCGCGACCAACCAGCTGTCGGACCCCGTCCAGACCCCCTTCGGCCTGCACCTGATCCAGGTCCTGGGGCGCCGGCAGCAGGACGTGAGCGAGGAGCGCGCCCGCCAGGCGGCCCGCAGCCAGATCCACGCGCGCAAGGCGGACGATCGCTACGCGCAGTGGGTGCGTCAGCTCCGGGACGAGGCCTACGTCGAGTATCTGCTCGACGAGGTGAACTGAACCCCCGGCATCGGGACCCTTACCCATGCCCGCCGTGATCGCAGTCACACCCGGCGAGCCTGCCGGCATCGGGCCGGACGTCTGCGTCGGCCTGGCCGCCCGCGAGACGGACGCCTGCCTTGTCTACGTCGGCGACCCGGCGGTAATCGCCGCCCGCGCGCAGCTCCTCGGACGTTCGTTCGCATACTCCCCGTGGCGCGGACGGGCGCTGGCGACGCCCGGCCACTACGTGCTTCCCGTGTCGGCGGCACATCCGGTCGCCGCCGGTCGACTGGACCCCGGCAACGCGGCATACGTGGTCGCGACGCTCGAGCAGGCGATCGACGGCTGCCTCGCCCGCGAGTTCGACGCCCTCGTGACGGGACCGGTGCACAAGGGGGCCATTAACGACGCGGGAATCGCGTTCACGGGACACACCGAGCTCCTGGGCGACCGCTGTGGGGCGGAGCCCGTGATGATGCTCGCGTGCCCGGGCCTGCGCGTGGCGCTCGCCACCACGCATCTCCCGCTCCGAGAGGTGAGCCGGCACATCACGCGCGAGCGGCTCGAGCGTGTGATCCGCGTGCTCCACCGTGACCTCGTCCGCCGCTTCGGCCTTGCCGACCCCGTGATCGCCGTCTGCGGTCTCAATCCCCACGCGGGGGAGTCCGGGCACCTGGGTAGCGAGGAGACGGAGGTGATCGGACCTGCGCTCGACCGGCTGCGCGCGCAGGGCCTGAGGTTGCGGGGGCCGCTTCCCGCCGACACCGCGTTCATCCCGCAGCAGCTCGAAGGTGTCGACGCCGTGCTCGCGATGTACCACGACCAGGGTCTGCCGGTCCTCAAACACCACGATTTCGCGCATGCGGTCAATATCACCCTCGGACTTCCCTTTCCCCGCACGTCGGTCGACCACGGTACCGCGCTCGAGCTCGCCGGGACGGGTCGTGCCGATCCTTCCAGCCTGTATGCGGCGGTGCAAGCAGCGCTGAAGATGGTCAGGGCTGCACATGAACGCGGATAAACGCCGGGGGACGGCGGCGCGGTCGCGCTTCTCGTCCCCGAAAGGCGTTCGTCGGCGTTGATCGGCGCTTCGGCTCGCATGGCCTTCAGGCCGCGCAAGCGCTTCGGGCAGCACTTCCTGCGCGACCGAAACGTCATCGAACGCATTCTCGCCGCCTTCGACCCGCGCCCCGGCGACTCCGTCGTCGAGATCGGGCCGGGCCAGGGTGCCCTGACGCTGCCGCTTCTCGATCGCCTCGGCCGCCTCCATGTGATCGAGCTCGACCGCGACCTCGCGGCCGAGATCCCGCACCTGTGTGCAGGGCGCGGGGAGGTCGAGGTGCACCCGGCCGACGCGCTGCGGTTCGATTTCGCGGGGCTCGCCGCCGGCCGGCGCCTGCGGATCATCGGCAACCTGCCGTACAACATCTCGACACCGCTGCTCTTTCACCTTCTCGAACAGGCCGACGCGATCGAGGACATGCTCTTCATGGTGCAAAAGGAGGTGGGCGAACGGCTTGCCGCCCCGCCCGGAGGCAGGGACTACGGGCGCCTCAGCGTGATGATCCAGTGGCGCTTCGAGGTGGAGCGTCTCTTCGACGTCGGCCCCGGCTCCTTCTCGCCGCCGCCGCGGGTCGATTCCACGGTCGTGCGGTTGCGCCCGCGTGCCGCGGATGATTGCCTCGTGCGCGATGCGCAACGACTGAGCCGACTGGTACAGGCCGCCTTCGCCCAGCGGCGCAAGACGCTGCGCAATTCCCTGCGAGGGCTGGCGAGCGTCGAGCAGATGGCCCGGGCGGGCATCGACCCGGACCGCCGGGCCGAGACGCTCAGTCCGCGGGAGTTCGTGCGCCTGAGCGACGAGGTCATCGCCCCCGCGGGCACAGGCGTTTAGACAGACCGGGACCCACCATCACGAGGGAGATCGCCATGATGAGACGTCTGATCCTTTCCGCCTGCTTGCTCCTGAGCCCCGCGGCCTTCGCCACGTCCTGGGACAGCGCGGCGTTTCGCACCGACTCGGGGCTCCTCGTCCAGCGCGGAATGAGGATGACCGAGGTTCTGCGCGACGCGGGCAAGCCGCTCGAACGGCGCGTGCTGTCCCGCGGCGTGAACGCCGGCCCGGCGGCGGCCGGCGAGACGAAGGAGGTATGGACGTATCGGGGCGCCGACGGCTTTTACGACATCACGTTCGTGGGGGACCGCGTGACCGGGATTGTCGTCAGCCCCGACCGCTGACCCGACGAGGCGCATCGGCCGCGCCGACACGCTCGAGCGAGGACATCGCGCCCTCGACCCACTCCTGCGCGAGCTTCTGGATTTGGTCGGGAGTCCGTCCGCGGCTCTCTATGACCGGTCCGATCACCACCTCGATCGTTCCGGGCCGCTTCAGAAAGCCGCGGCGCGGCCAGTAGAGCCCGGCGTTGTGGGCGACGGGTACCACCGGATATCCGGTCTCCGCCGCGAGCATCGCGCCGCCGATGCCCCAGCGCCGGCGCGTGCCGGGGGGCACGCGCGTGCCCTCGGGAAACACCGTCACCCAGATCCCGGCGTCGAGCCGCTCGCGCCCCTGGCTCACGACCTGCTCCACGGCCTTGCGGCCGGCGCCGCGGTCGATGGCGATGGGTTTCAGGAGCGCCAGCGCCCAGCCGAAGAGCGGCACCCACATCAGCTCGCGCTTGAGCACCCAAGTCTGCGCCGGAAAGATCGACTGGAAGGCGAGCGTCTCCCAGGTCGACTGGTGCTTGGCGAGAACGATCGCGGCGCCCCCAGGCAAGTGCTCCCGCCCGCTGACCCGGTAGTCGAGCCCGCACAGCGTGCGCAGCAACCAGATGTGGAAGCGCGCCCACCGGGAAATGAAGCGGTACCGCCGCGCGTAAGGGAACGGAAACGTCAGTAGTGCGAGCGGTGCGTAAACGAGCACCGATACCCACATGACGAGGTTGAACAGGGCCGAGCGGAGGTACTGCATCAGGCGGGAAGGCTGCCGGTCAGGAGCGCGTCGGCGAACCCGGCGAGGTCGTCGTACACCGGCACGCCCGCGAGCTCCTTGCTGCGGGCGAGCGTCTTGCGACCCTTGCCGGTCTTGACGAGTACGGGCCGCGCCTGCGCCGCGCGGGCGGCGATGATGTCGCGCTCGGTATCGCCGATCGCGTATACGCCGGTGAGGCTGGTGCCGAGCCGATCGGCAATCTCCTCGAACAGCCCGGGCAGGGGCTTGCGGCACCGGCAACCGTCGTCGGGGCCGTGCGGGCAGAAGAAAACGGCTTCGAGCTCGCCCCCCTTCGCCCGCACGGCCTCTACCATCTTGAGCTGGATCTTGACCAGCGTGTCGATGTCGAAGAGTCCGCGCGCCACGCCCGACTGGTTGCTCGCGACGATCAGCCGGTAACCCTCGCGATAGAGCCGCGAGATCGCCTCCAGGCTGCCCGGTATGGGCACCCACTCCTCGGGCGATTTGACGTACGCGTCGGAGTCGTAATTGATCACTCCATCGCGGTCCAGAATGACGAGTTTCATGCGATGTGCCGGGCTGTGGGATACGTGGGAGGGGACAAAGGCAACACGACGCTCATGGTCGCCCTGCGGCGGACTTCCTTATTCGCGAAACTCCGAGACGCGGATCCGGCCGTTGACCATGCGGCCGGTGCGCGACTCGAGCTTCGCCATCTTGTCCCAGAACGCCTGCTTCAGGTCGAAACCCGCGGCGATCGCCGTACCGAGGAGCAGGATGTAGAGATCCGCGACCTCCTCGGCGAGGTTCTCCGTGCCCTTGCCCTTGGTCACGCACTCGGCGATTTCGCCGAGCTCCTCGGCCATCAGCGCCAGGCGGTAGGTCATCTCCTCGCCGCCACGTCCCTTGAAGTCGTGCTTCTCGTGGAAGGCGCGGACGGCGGCGAGCATCGAGTCGTACGAGTCGCGGTTCATGGATCAGCTCTGCAGGCGTGAGATATCGGCTGCGCCGAGGAAGAGGCGGCTCAAGCTCTCGAGCAGCGCGAGACGGTTGCGCTTGAGCGCCTCGTCCTCGGCCATCACCATCACTTCGTCGAAGAAGAGGTCGACCGGCCCGCGCAGCGCCGCCAGCCGCTTGAGTGCCGCGGCATATTCGCCGGCGGCGTACAGCGGCTCCACCTCGGCCCGCCGCGCGCTCACCTCGTGGGCGAGCGTGCGCTCGGCCTCCTCGCACAGCAAAGCGGGATCCACGGTGATGGCGGGCGCGCCGCCCGCCTGGCGGAGTATGTTGCGGATACGTTTGTTCGCGGCCGCCAGCGCCTCGGCCTCCGGCAGGCGCCGGAACGTCTGCAGGGCCTCCAGGCGTTTGACCGCCAGATCGAGCCGGCCCGGCCGCAGGCTGAGGACCGCCTCGATCTCGTCCGGCCTGAATTCGCGCTCGCGCAGGTAGGGCCGCACGCGGTCGAGCACGAAATCGTAGACCTCGTCGGCCACCTTCTCCGACAGCAGACCGGCGGGAAATGCGTCCCGCGCCGTCGCGATCAGGTCCGGCAGCTCGAGGGGCAGCGCGCGTTCGATCAGGATACGGGCGACGCCGAGGGCGTGACGCCGCAGCGCGTAGGGGTCCTTGTCTCCCGTCGGAACGTGCCCGATGCCGTAGATGCCGACGATCGACTCGAGCCTGTCGGCCAGCGCGACGGAGAGCGATACGGGCCCGAGCGGCAAGGAGTCACCGGCGTGTCGCGGCCGGTAATGCGCCTCGATCGCACGTGCGACCTCGCGCGCCTCCCCGTCGTGTGCGGCGTAGTACGCGCCCATCTCGCCTTGCAGCTCCGGAAACTCACCGACCATGTCGCTGACGAGATCGGCCTTGCACAGGAGCGCCGCCCGATCCGCATGCTCGACGTGCTCGCTCGAAAGATGCATCCGCTCGGCGAAAGCGACGGCGATGCGCCGCAGGCGCTCGACGCGGTCGAGCTGGCTGCCGAGCTTGTGTAGGTAGACGACGGATTTGAGTCGCGGCACGCGCGCCTCGAGGCTCGTCTTCTTGTCGGTCTCGAAGAAGAAGCGCGCGTCCGCGAGGCGGGCGCGCAGCACGCGTTCGTTGCCGTGCACGATCTGCTTCGGTTTGCGCGTCACGATGTTGCTTACGACCAGATAGGTAGGCAGAAGCTTTGCCTCGGGACTTACGAGTGCGAGGTACTTCTGATTCTTCTGCATCGTGAGACTGATCACTTGCGGCGGAACCGCGAGGAATGCGGGATCGAAATCGCCGGCATAAACCGCCGGCCACTCGACGATGGCCGTCACCTCGTCCAGTAGCTCTTCGTTACTCCCGAGGATCCATTGCGCGATCCGGATTCGGCGCATCATCTCGCTATCATCGGACGTCCCGTCGCCGGTCCAGTCGCGCGGCAAGAAGGCATGCGCCTTGCGCCGCTTCGCCTCGGCCTGCGCAGCACGCCGGATCGCCTCGCGCCGCTCTTCGAAGTCTGCGATCACGCTCGCGCGACGCAGCGTGTCCTCGTACTTTTCGGCGCTCGGGATCGCCGTCGGCCCGCGGCTCAGGAAGCGGTGCCCGAGTGTCCGGTTGCCGCTCCTGACGCCGAGCACGGCGCCGGAGATCACCTTCGCGCCATGCAGCAGGACGAGCCCGTGCACCGGACGCACGAACTGCGCCTCGCCCGCACCCCAGCGCATGAGCTTCGCGACAGGAAGCTTCTTGAGACTCGATTCGACGGCCGCGGCGAGATGCGTCCCGAGGGGCTCGCCCTTCTGCTTGCTCCGATAAACGAAGTACTCGCCCTTCTCGCCCGCCTGACGCTCGAGCATCGCGGGCTCGACGCCGCAGGAGCGCGCGAAGCCGAGCAGGGCGGGCGTGGGCTTCCCGGCCGCGTCGAGCCCCGCCGCCACGGCCGGGCCGCGCCGCTCGAGGACGCGATCGGGCTGGCGCGGGAGCACGCCCGTGATGCGCACCGCGAGCCGGCGCGGCGTCGCAAAGGCCTGCGCGCGGCTCTCGGGCGTGAGGAGGGCGAGCGCGCCGAGCGCCTCGTGCAGGGCGTCGCGAAAGGCTTCCGACAGCCGCCGGAGCGACTTGGGCGGCAGCTCCTCGGTCAGAAGCTCGACGAGCAGGCTCGCCGGCCGCGCCACCGGGGCAGCCGTGCGACGCGCCTTTTTCGTGCGCGGACGTTTGGCCGCCATCCTCAGTCGGTCCCCTTGAGCAGCGGGAAGCCGAGCTTCTCGCGCGATTCGTAATAGCTCGCCGCGACCGCACGTGCGAGGTTGCGCACCCGTGCGATGTAGGCCGCCCGCTCGGTCGTCGAAATGGCGCCGCGCGCGTCCAGCAGGTTGAAGGCATGCGAGCACTTCATGACCATCTCGTAGGCGGGCAGCGGCAACTCGACTTCCATGAGCCGCTTTGCCTCCGACTCGTAGTCGTTGAACTGCCGGAAAAGCCAGTCGACGTTCGCGACTTCGAAGTTGTACTTCGACTGCTCGACTTCGTTCTGGTGGTACACGTCGCCGTAGCTCACGCCCGGCGTCCACACGAGGTCGTATACGTTCTCCTTGCCCTGCAGGTACATCGCCAGGCGCTCGAGACCGTAAGTGATCTCACCGAGCACCGGCTTGCACGGAAGCCCGCCGACCTCCTGAAAATAGGTGAACTGCGTCACCTCCATGCCATCCAGCCACACTTCCCATCCCAGGCCCCATGCGCCGAGCGTGGGCGACTCCCAGTCGTCCTCGACGAAGCGCACGTCGTGCACCCGGGTGTCTATGCCGAGTGCGCGCAGGGAATCGAGGTAGAGTTCCTGGATGTCCGCCGGCGAGGGTTTGAGCACGACCTGGTACTGGTAATAGTGCTGCAGGCGGTTGGGGTTCTCGCCGTAGCGTCCGTCCTTCGGCCGGCGGGAGGGCTGCACGTACGCCGCCTTCCACGGTTCCGGGCCGAGCGCACGCAGGAAGGTCGCGGTGTGGAAGGTGCCGGCACCGACCTCGATGTCGTACGGCTGGAGAACCACGCAGCCTGCCCTCGCCCAGTACTGGCCGAGGCGAAAGATGAGTTCCTGGAAGGTCACGAATATGGGATCGGCCTGGCGCCTGTTGTTCTGTTACGCGTCGCGGAGCCCGGGATTATAGCCGCACGGCCCGGAAGACGCGCAGCCGTTCAGATCGTGTCCGGTGGCATCCGTTCGGCGGGTTCAGCCGAGCGCACGCCGGCGGGCTCGTCCTCGACGGGCGGCGCCAGCTCCCGGGATACGATATCCGCGGCCTCGCCCGGATAACGGAGCAGGCGCCCGTAGATCTTGCGGGCGCGCTTCTCGAACTGGGGCGTGCGGGTTGCCGGGTTGTGCCGCGCCGGACTCGGCAGGCTGGCCGCAAGCTCGACGGCCTGGTCAAGCGACAGCGTCGAGACGTCCCTTCCCCAGTAGGCCCGTGCCGCTGCCTGAACGCCGTACACGCCCGGTCCGAATTCCGCGACGTTGAGATACAGCTCGAGGATGCGTCGCTTCGTGAGGTGTTGCTCCATCCCCCAGGTAAGGATCAGCTCGTGCCACTTCCGGAGCGGGTTGCGGGCCGACGAGAGAAACACGTTCTTGACCGTCTGTTGCGAGATGGTGCTCGCGCCGAAGGCGAACCGCCCCTCGTTGAGGTTGTAGTTCATCGCCTCCTTGAAGGCGACGAGGTCGAAACCGCTGTGCTGGTAGAAGCGCGCGTCCTCCGCGAGAATCACCGCGCGGACGACGTGACGCGGGATGCGCGCGAGGGGCACGGCCTGCCACTGGAGGCGCGGCATGCTGCGGTCCCCGGCCCGCCGCTCCTCGTACTCGCGGATGAAGTTGGATTTCGGCACGGGGCCGGCAGCGACGGTCTTCCAGTCGGGCCAGATGAGCGCGAGGTAGAAAAGATCGGCGGCCAGGAGGATCAGGGCGAGGCGCACGGTCCATCGGAGCACGGACCCGGTGCGGTTCAGTGCGTCGAGAAACCTCCATCTTCGGCGTGGTCGTCGACTGGGCATGGGATCGCCCGGGACCCCGGGCGGGCGCTATTCTAATCGAGACCCGCGCCCGCTCGCGCGGGACCTGGTCGGCCGAATCCCCGCGAATAGACAATCGCCTCCCTTTCCGTTATCGTCACCGGCGCGTCAGGGCACTCGCCCGAATCACCACACTAGGAAAAAACCGGCCTGGCGCCGGACCAAGAAGCCGGCGCACGCCGCCGGACGAACCGGCAGGCCGCCGGACGAGCGGTCCCAGCACCGCCCGAATCCGTCGGAACCATGCCGGACGAGGAGCCCGGTCACCGCACCGGCAGCAACAACAACGGGCCCGCGAGGGCCCGTTGTTGTTGCGACGCGATCCGCGTCGCGCGGGCACCCGTGAGGAACGCACAGTGAGCTCCGCCTCCCCCACACCTTCCACACGCAAGGCCGTCGCCCTGATCTCCGGGGGACTGGACTCCATGCTGGCCGCCCGCCTCGTTCTCGACCAGGGCATACATGTCGAGGGCATCAACTTCTATACCGGCTTCTGCGTCGAAGGCCACACGCATGCCATTCGGCGGGTGCACCTCGACAAGCCCAAGCGCAACAACGCCCTCTGGGTGGCGGAGCAGCTCGGCATCCGGCTGCACATCGTGGAGGTCATCGAGGAGTACAAGGAAATCGTGCTCCACCCGAAGCACGGCTATGGCGCGCACCTCAATCCCTGCCTCGACTGCAAGGGGTTCATGGTCCGCAAGGCGCGGGAATGGATGGAAACCCACGGCTTCGACTTCATCGTGACCGGGGAAGTCATCGGGCAGCGGCCGATGTCCCAGCGGCGCGACACGATGCCCGTGGTGGCGCGGGAGTCCGGGGCGTTCGACCGGCTGCTCCGGCCGTTGTGCGCCAAACTGCTGCCGCCGACGCTGCCCGAGCAGGAGGGCTGGGTCGACCGCGAGCGCCTGCTCGACATCAACGGCCGCTCCCGAAAGGTGCAGATGGCGCTCGCCGAGCAGTACGGCTACCGCGACTACGCCCAGCCGGCGGGAGGCTGCTGTTTCCTGACCAACGAGCAGTACAGCCGGAAGCTGTCCGATCTGTGGACGGCGCGCGGCGAGAAGCGTTACGAGCTCGAGGATATTCTCCTGCTGAAGATCGGCCGGCATCTCCGGCCACGCCCGCACTACAAGCTCATCGTGGCCCGCGACGAGGGGGAGAACAATTTCCTCCTCGGATTCCGCAAGCGGTACACCCACCTGCAGGCGACGAGCCATGCGGGTCCGCTCGTCCTCGTCGACGGCGCGCCGGACGAGTCGGACCTGGAGCTGGCCGCCCGACTCACCGCCCGTTTCGGCAAGGGGCGTGAGGCGGAGCGCGTGACGGTCGCGATCACGGACACCGAGGGACGGACGCAGGCGCGCGAGGTCGCCCCGCTGCCGCCCCAGGAGATTCCCGAGAGCTGGTATCTATGAGCCATCGCGTGCTGGACGTCCGCTACCTCCTCTGTCCGTTGCCGGTCATCCGCACTCAGGACACGGTCGCCGCCTGCATGCCGGGAGACACGCTCGAGGTTCGGGCGACCGATCCGGGCGCGCTGCACGATATCCCGGCATGGTGTCGGGTGCATGGGCACAGCGTGATCTCCGCCGGGCGCGAAGGCGGCGAGGTGCGAGTCACCCTGCGCGTGGGAGACGCATGAGCGGAGATCATTCCGCCGCCGCCATCGACACCACCGACCCGACGCGCTACCGGGCGAGCCGCCGGGTGACATGGGTCAGCGTCCTTACCAACGTCGTGTTGAGCGCGGCGCAGATCGTGATCGGCGTCGTCGGCCACTCGCAGGCGCTGGTCGCCGACGGCGTTCATACGCTTTCCGATCTCGTGACCGACGGCCTCGTGCTGTTCGCGCTCGAACACAGTTCCAAGGAGGCCGACGAGGAGCACCCTTACGGGCACGGGCGCATCGAGACAGCCGTGACGATGATCCTCGGAGGCATGCTTCTGGCCGTCGGCATCGGGATCGCCTGGCAGGCAGGCACGCGCCTGTGGGAAGCGGAATCGTTCGTCTCGCCCTCGGCCCTGACGCTGTGGGTTGCGATCTTCACCCTGGCGGCGAAAGAGGGCCTGTACCGCTACACGATCGCTACGGCGAACCGCTACGGGTCGGCGATGCTCAAGGCGAACGCGTGGCACCACCGATCGGACGCGATTTCCTCCTTCATCGTGGTCGCGGGCATCGCCGGCAGCCTTCTCGGATTCGGGTATCTCGACGGCGTCGCTGCCGTGCTCGTCGCGGGGATGATCGCCAAGATCGGCACGGAGCTCGCCTGGCACGCGCTGCGCGAGTTGATCGACACGGGGCTCGATCCGGAAGAACGGGAGGCGATCCGGCGCACGATCGCCAACGTGTGCGGAGTGAAGGCGTTGCATTCGCTGCGCACCCGCCGCATCGCCGGCCAGGCTCTGGTGGACGTGCACATCATGGTGGACTCGCGGTTGAGCGTCTCGGAGGGCCACCAGATCGGGGAGGCGGTGCGGGCTCGCCTGATCAAGGAGATCGCGCCCGTCACCGACGTGATGGTGCATATCGACACGGAGGAGGATCTCGACGACGAGCGCCGGGCGTCCCTGCCCCTCCGCGACGAGATCCTGGCTCGTCTCGAGGCTTACTTTCGGGCCATTCCGGAGGCGCGGCACATCGACCGGATCACGCTTCATTACACGAACGGGCACGTGGACATCGAGATCCGGCTCCCGCTCGGGCTCCTCGCCGAGACCGCGGATGCGGACGATTTGAGGTCCAGGTTCAGGGCGGCCGCGCGGCCGGATCTACATATAGGTAGCGTCGAGCTCGTCTTCCACTGACGCCCCATAATGGTGCTCATATGCACTATATTGGTGCATAACACCGGCCCAATGACGGGCTGTTTCCCATAAATTCAATCACTTGTATACAGGCATGCTTTCTGCACTAGTAACGGCCCAAAGATGCACTCAAGCGGCGCACGTCCCATTCGACCCATTTAACCCTCCGAGGAGGAACTGAAGATGTCCCCCGCCGAAGTACTCAAGATGATCCAGGACAAGAAGGTGAAGTTCGTGGACTACCGGTTCACGGACACCAAGGGCAAGGAGCAGCACGTCACGGTCCCGGTGAGCCAGGTCGACAAGTCCACCTTCGAGGAGGGCAAGATGTTCGACGGCTCGTCGATTTCCGGATGGAAGGGCATTCAGGAGTCCGACATGATCCTGATGCCCGAGGCGGCGTCGGCCGTCATGGACCCGTTCATGGAGGAGCCGACCCTCATCATCCGCTGCGACGTGGTCGAGCCGTCGACCATGCAGGGCTACGAGCGCTGCCCGCGCTCGCTCGCCAAGCGCGCGGAGGCGTACCTCAAGAGCAGCGGCGTCGCCGACACCGCGTTCTTCGGGCCGGAGGCCGAGTTCTTCATTCTCGATGACGTGCGCTGGGGCGCCGACATGAGCGGCAGCTTCGTCAAGATCGACTCCGAAGAGGCGTCCTGGAACACCGAGAAGGTGTACGAGGGCGGCAACCTCGGCCACCGTCCGAGCGTGAAGGGCGGCTACTTCCCGGTCCCGCCCGTCGACTCGCAGCAGGACATCCGCTCCGCCATGTGCCTCGCCATGATGGAGATGGGCCTCGACATCGAGACCCACCATCACGAGGTCGCGACCGCCGGCCAGAACGAGATCGGCATGAAGTTCAACACGCTGGTGAAGAAGGCCGACGAGCTGCAGATCTACAAGTACTGCGTGCACAACGTCGCGCACAGCTACGGCAAGACCGCAACCTTCATGCCGAAGCCCATCGTCGGTGACAACGGTTCCGGCATGCACGTGCACCAGTCGCTCGCGAAGGACGGCAAGAACCTCTTCAGCGGGAACGAGTACGGCGGCCTGTCGCAGACGGCGCTCTATTACATCGGCGGCATCATCAAGCACGCCCGGGCGCTCAACGCCTTCACCAACTCGCTCACCAACAGCTACAAGCGCCTGGTACCGGGCTTCGAGGCGCCGGTCATGCTCGCCTACTCCGCGCGCAACCGCTCCGCTTCGATCCGCGTGCCCTACGTGCCGAACCCGAAGGCGCGGCGCATCGAGGTGCGCTTCCCCGACGCGGGCAGCAACCCCTACCTCGCGTTCGCGGCGATGATGCTCGCGGGTCTCGACGGGATCCAGAACAAGATCCACCCGGGCGAGGCGATGGACAAGGACCTCTACGACCTGCCGCCCGAAGAGGAGAAGAAGATCCCGACCGTGTGCCACTCGCTCGACATGGCGCTCGACGCGCTCGACAAGGACCGCGACTTCCTCAAGGCCGGGGGCGTCTTCACCGACGACGTCATCGACGCCTACATCGCCCTGAAGATGCAGGAAGTCACGCGGCTGCGGATGACCACCCACCCGGTCGAGTTCGACATGTACTACAGCGTCTGAGGAGCACCCCGGGGAATGGACCGGACGACGACGCCCCCGCTGGGGGCGTCTTCGTTTCGGGCACAGCGAATGCGTGCACTATTTTGGTGCGTCCGCTATAGTGGCTAGGACCGGAATGGAAGTAAATAGCTCTAGTGAAAGGAAAAAGTATTCCGGCGCGGTTATTGCTGACCGTCCGCCAGGTGAGCCCATGACGACCGTCGAGCCGCCGCAGCGCATCCTGGACAACCTCACCACCGCGGTCCTCGCGGTGGACCGCGGGCTGCGCCTTACGGCGATCAACCCGGCGGGCGAAGCCCTGCTGGAAGCGAGCGCGAAGAAAGTGCTCGGCCATCGGCTGAGCGAGCTGCTCGCGCCGCAACAACCCCTCCTCGCCGCGCTCGACGAGGTGCGCGCGAGCCGCCAGCCGCTGACAGCGCGGGGAGTCATTCTCGAGCTGCCGGGTAATCGCTCGCTGACGCTCGACTGTACGGTGACGCCGCTCCCCGACAGCGGCAAGGGCGAGGGTCCGCCGGCCCTGCTCATCGAGCTCAACCAGGTCGACCGAATTCTGCGGCTGACCCGCGAGGAAAGCCTGCTGGACCGACAGGCTGCCAACCGCGTCGTCATGCGCGGGCTCGCACACGAGATCAAGAATCCGCTGGGAGGCCTGCGCGGGGCGGCACAGCTGCTCGAACGCGAGCTGGCCAGCGCCGAGCTCAAGGAGTACACCCGGGTCATCATCCACGAGGCGGACCGGCTGCGAAATCTCGTGGACCGCATGATGGGGCCGCACCAGCCCCCTCGGAAGCGGCATATCAACGTGCACGAGGTCCTGGAGCACGTACGCCTGCTCGTGCTCGCCGAGGTCCCCGCGGGCCTCACCATCGAGCGGGACTACGATCCGTCGCTCCCGGAGGTCCATGCGGATTCCGAGCAGCTGATCCAGGCGGTGCTCAACGTGGTGCGCAATTCCGTCGAGGCGCTCGAGGGCAAGGGCACGATCCGGCTGCGCACCCGCGTAGAGCGCGGCTTCACGATCGGCGGCCATCGGCACCGGCTCGTGCTGCGTGCCGAAATCGAGGACGACGGACCGGGCGTCCCGCCCGATCTGCTCGAGCACATCTTCTACCCGATGGTGACGGGCCGCGCGCACGGCAGCGGGCTCGGGCTCTCCATCGCGCAGGACATCGTCACCAAGCACGGCGGCCTGATCGAGTGCGCGAGTCGCCCCGGGCGTACCGTGTTCATGTTGTACCTACCTCTGGAGAACGGCCATGGCTAAGCCGGACATCGTCTGGATCATCGACGACGACCGCTCGATCCGCTGGGTGCTGCAGAAGGCGCTCGAGCAGGCGGGCATGAACGTGCGCGCATTCGAATCGGCCGACGAGATCGAGGAGCTGCTCGATCGCATGCAGCCCGACGTCGTGGTCACCGACATCCGCATGCCGGGCACGAGCGGCATCGACCTGCTGTCGGCGGTGCAGCGCAAGGCTCCGCAGGTGCCGGTGATCGTCATGACCGCCTACACGGACCTCGACAGCGCCGTCGCCTCCTATCGCAGCGGAGCGTTCGAGTACCTCCCTAAACCCTTCGACGTGGACGAGGCCGTCAATCTCGTGCGCCGCGCGCTCGAGCAGCGGCGTCACCAGCGGGTCGATACGACCGCCACGGAGCGCGTCCCCGAGATCATCGGCGCCGCCCCGGCCATGCAGGAGGTGTTCCGGGCCATCGGCCGGCTCTCCACGTCGCACCTCAACGTGCTCATCAACGGCGAGTCGGGCACGGGCAAGGAGCTCGTGGCGCGCGCCCTGCACACCCACAGCCCGCGCGCGGGCCGGCCCTTCATCGCCATCAACATCGCGGCGGTGCCGAGCGAGCTGCTCGAGTCGGAGCTTTTTGGCCACGAGAAGGGCGCCTTTACCGGCGCCGTCGCCATGCGCAAGGGGCGGTTCGAGCAGGCGGACGGCGGCACGCTCTTCCTCGACGAGATCGGCGACATGCCGATCGAGCTGCAGACGCGACTGCTGCGGGTGCTCTCGGACGGCAAGTTCTACCGGGTGGGCGGCCACGAGCAGGTGTCGACCGACGTCCGCATCGTCGCGGCGACCAACCAGAACCTCGAGGAGCGCGTGCGCCAGGGTCGCTTTCGCGAGGACCTGTTCCATCGCCTGAACGTGATCCGCATCCACCTGCCGGCGCTGCGCGAGCGGCGTGAGGACATCCCGAGTCTGGCGCGGTACTTTTTGAAGCAGTCGGCGACCGAGCTCGGTGTCGAGCCGAAGCGGTTCGCCCCGGAAACGGAAATCTATGTCACGCAGCTTCCGTGGCCCGGCAACGTGCGCCAGCTCGAGAACGCCTGCCGCTGGCTCACCGTCATGGCGCCCGGCCAGGTGATCCGGATCGAGGACCTGCCTCCGGAGCTGCGCACCGCGGAGGCGGAGCGCGAGGAAGCAAGCTGGGAACAGATACTGAAGGACGTGGTGGAACAGCGCCTCACCCGCGGCCAGGGGCGCATCTACCAGGACATGAACGCCAGCTTCGAGCGCATCCTGATACAAACCGCGCTCAAACACACGGGCGGGCGCAAGCAGGACGCGGCCCGCAAGCTCGGCTGGGGTCGGAACACGCTCACTCGCAAGCTCAAGGAACTCGGGATGTAACGCGCCGCCTGCCGCTCAAAAGGAGTAATGAGCGAGATAGGAGAAGTCGCTCAGCCAGGCGAGCGCCATCACGCAGAGGACCAGGATGCCGACGGCCACCCAGTAGCGGCGAGCGTACTTCCGGCCCTTCTCGGGCAGCGCCTTGTACGGCGGGAAGCTGAACAGCGCCCCGAAGGTGTTTTCCCGCACGCCGTTCTGCTTCTCGTAGTAGAACTTCACGAGCAGCCGGTAGTACACGATCGCGTAACCGACGGCGAACAGCGCGACCGCGAAGAACGCCCGCATCGTCGGCCGGCGTCAGTTCAGCGCCCGCGCGTCCGCGACCAGACGCTCCAGCATTTCCGGCCGGTGGATGCACAGGTGGTGATCCTCCACGTCGATTACTCCGCTGCGCCGCAGCTCGCTCAGGACTCCGGTCACCGTGGGGCGCGTCGCACCGATCATGTCGGCGAGCTCCTGGTGGGTCAGCTTGATACTGAGGCGCAGGTGCGCGGGCGTCACGCGTTGCCCGTAACGCGCCGACAGGCGGATAAGGAGCTTGGCGAGCCGGGTCGTCACGTCGTCGGCCGTGAGGTTCTTCACCATGTCGCCGAGGATGCGCAGGCGGCAGGAGAGGAGCTCGATCACCAGCATCGCGGTCGAGGGGTGGTCGATCAGAAAATCCTTGAACAGGCGCTGAGGGACGGCGTAGAGCCGGCAGTCGCTGCACGCCTGCGCGTAAACCTCGCGCGGCCCGCCTCGGGGCATCTCGGCGATCCCGAACACTTCGCCCGGGAAGCAGAACCAGAGAATCACTTCCTTCCCGAGCGACGACATGCCGAAGATTTTGACCCGGCCCCGCTCCAGGATGTAAACGGTTTCACCCGGGGAACCGGCCTGGAAAACGAAGTCTCCGTTCCGGGCCAGGCGCGCGTCGGCCACCCCGAGCAGATCCCGCCGGTCGGCGGGCGGCAGGCGGCCGAGAAAATCCGATGGGGACAGAAACCAGAGCTCGCTCATCCTTAACCTCCGACGATCCATTGCTCGGGCATGTCGGCCAGCCGACAGAATTGCGCCGCCTTCTTTTGATGTAGTACGCGCGGAAGCTTGTCCACGCACGATTAGGCGCTATTTTCAAAGTGGGGTCAATCTGGTAAGTAAGCCCCAGCCATCAGTTGCAGGACACGGACAAGTTAACAACAGCCAATGAGGTGGCCGCTATGGCGATAGCAGTGGAAACGAGACGAGGTGGGAATGGCGTTATCGGTTATCTGACAGACAACGTGAGAGAGAGCGGGCGCAATCCCACCCGCGTCTTCACCGGCTTCCTCCTCGCCTGGATAAGCTTCGCTCTCATCATGTGGGTCCTCCCCCGGCCCGAGGGGCTGTCGGCGGAGGGCATGGCGGTTCTCGCGATCGTCGTCTGGGCCTCGGTCATGTGGGTGTCGGAGGCCATGCCGGTCGGCATTACCGCGCTCGGCATCCCCTCCCTCCTGATCCTGACCCACGCCATCCCCTGGCAAAAGAACCAACCGCCCCTCGACTTCGTGCTGCAAGGCTTCACGCGCCACGTCGTCTGGATCCTGCTGTTCGGCATGATGATCGGCGCCCTCATGCAGCTGCTCAAGCTCGACCGGCGCCTCGCGCTGTCGATCCTCGACAAGATCAAGGCGTCCAATGCGGGCCGTGTCATCTGGGGTTTCTTTTTCGTCCAGCTGATTCTCTCGTTCTTCATTCCGGCGGCGGTCGCGCGCTCGGCCACGATCATGCCGATCGTCCAGGGCGTGACGAACCTGCTGGGCGACACGGAGGAGGAGCAGGCGGCGAAGAAAGCCATCATCATCCAGTCCCTCGTCTACACCAGCATGATCGCCGGCATGTTCATCATGACGGCGCACCTGCCGAACATGATCCTGGTCGGCCTCTTCGGGCAGAACGGCTTCGCGCTCGGTTACCTCGACTGGATGCTGCTGCAGTTCCCCTACCTCGGCATGTTCGTGCTGACGCAGTGGTGGGTACGCTACCACTTCAAGACGGCGCGGGTGGAGATCGCGGGGGGTCATAACTCGATCCACCAGATGCACAAG
The DNA here is from genome assembly GCF_002355415.1 of Sulfurifustis variabilis. Lineage (GTDB taxonomy): Bacteria > Pseudomonadota > Gammaproteobacteria > Acidiferrobacterales > Sulfurifustaceae > Sulfurifustis > Sulfurifustis variabilis. The sequence continues at coordinate 3,667,769 of NZ_AP014936.1, forward strand.
GAGCTCGGCCCGATGACGACGGCCGAGTGGGTGCTGATCGCCATGTTCTCCGGCATCGCGCTCTTCTTCGTGCTCGGCAAGAACAGCCCGATCTACCCGGTGCACAGCTTCCAGCTCGGCATCATCGCCCTGATCGGCATCTCCCTGGTGATGTTCGTCCCCGGCCTGTTCCCGTTCAAATGGAAGCAGGTCCAGGACCGCACGATGTGGGGCACGTTCCTGCTCCTCGGGGGCGCGATCACCATGACCGGCGCGATGACCAAGTCCGGTCTTGCCGCGTGGCTGGCGGACCACGTGCACGCGATGGTGACCGGTCATACTTGGTGGATGGTGCTGCTCATGATGATGGTCGGCACCCACATCATGCGAATCGGCATGCTGTCCAACGTGGCGGCTATCGCCATGCTGGCGCCGATCCTGTTCGAGCTCGGCAAGCAGCTCGGGCTGCATCCCGTCGCTTTCACGATGCTGGTGGCCGATACCGATACCTTCGCTTACCTGCTGCCGACCCAGATCACTGCGGCGGTTGTCGCCTACGGCACGGACACGTTCAGCACGACCGATTACTTCAAGGTCGGATGGGCTTGCGTGCTGATCGCGATCGCGTACGGCATTCTGATCATGGCGCCCTGGTACGCCATCCTCGGCATGCCGGTCTGGAATCCGGGCGCCCCCTGGCCGTTCTGAAACGCCGCTGGACCGCGCCCTCCCGCCAGGGAGGGCGTCTCTCCCTTTTTCCGGTAAGACATGAGGTAGCACCATGAAGACCTTTACCGACAACGAACTGAAAAAGAAGCTGGACGACGCCCCGAACGGCGGCACGGCGGCCGCCAAGCCGCGAACGGCGGCCGAAATCCGCCAGGCGCTCGGCGACTACCATGCGCCCGACGGCCTGTACGAGAAGCTGAAGGGCATGTCGTTCCTCGGCGCCGTGAAATGCAATGTCGAGAAGATCATCGCGGGCTCGTGGCAGGAGATCGTTCTCGATTTCGAGGTGGGCTCCTCCGGCATGGCGGACGGCTCCTGGTTCAAGGCGACCTTCCGCTTCTATTCCGACTGGGCGCTGTTCCAGACGACGGATCCCGCCGGGGCCAACTACATCTCGGCCGAGTACCACGCCGGCGGCCTCGTCCCCGGACAGAGCCCGGCCACGGTGCAGGCGCTCAAGGTGCGCTTCGACCAGAAGGGTCACGAGCGTCCCTTCCAGAAAGCGGTCATCGTCGACACGGTCGACGGCTACGTGAAGGCGGGCGACCACATCGTGATCCGCCTGGGCGACCGCCGCTTCGGCGGCCCGGGCACCCGGGTGCAGACCTTCGTGGAGGAGAACTTCCGGATCCGCTGCTACGTGGACCCCCTCGGCACATCGCGCTTTTCCGCCGTACCGGGCGACATCGTGATCCAGATCGTGCCGGGACCGGTCGCGCAGCTCGTCTGGGCCGGCTCCCGCATGGTCCGGGCGGGCACGCCCGTGCCGCTGCGCGTGCGCGCCGAGGACGAGTGGGGCAACACCTGCTGGAACGCGCCGGAAAAGATCGAGATCACGGCGACCCGGGACGGCAAACCGGTTTACGAGAAGAAGGCGACGCTCGCCGACAAGGGCTGGGCGGTGCTGCTGCTGAAGGACCTGCCGACCGACAAGCCGGGAGAGCTGGCTGTCACCGCGCGCCTTCTCGATCATCCGTTTATCAAGCCGCAGACCTTCTATCTCTCGATTGAACAGGAGCTCGTCAGTCCGCGCATTTACTACTGCGACCTGCACGTGCACTCCGACGACACGATCGGCACCAACAGCACCCGCTACAACCTCACCTACGGCCGCGACGTCTCGGGGCTCGACGTGCTGGCGTTCGCGCACAACGACTTCAACATCACGACCGAACGCTGGAACAAGACCGTCGAGCTGATCCACGAGATCACGCAGGACGGCAGCTTCGTCGCCTTCCCGGGCACGGAATGGTGCGGCAGCTCGTGCGTGGGCGGCGACCACAACGTGGTGTTCCTGCACGGCAAGACGCCGGAGTTCCCGTTCCTCAAGACCGGCGAGCACGTGCGGTCGGTCGACTGGAACGAGGACACCAAGTCCAACGAAGCGGTCCCCGGCGCCTGGCCGCTCGAGGACCTGTGGCTCGCGTACGCCAAGGACCCCGAGGGCCATCTGCTGATTCCGCACGTGGGCGGGCGCCGCTGCATCCTCGACTGGCACTACCCCAAGCTCGAGCGGCTGATCGAGATCGGTTCCAGTTGGGGCCACTTCGGCTGGCTCTACCAGGAGGCCATGGAGCGCGGCTACAAGATCGGCGCCTCGATGGCCGGCGACGAGCACCGCGGCCGCTGCGGCGGCGGCGTCCCGGGCACGGCCGTGTTCGGCACCAAGGGCGGCGTGTCCGGCGTGCTCGCGAAGGAACTGACGCGCGTCGAGATCGGAAGAGCGCTGCGCGCCCGTCACACCTACGCGACCACCGGCGAGCGCACGGTCGCCCTCGCCCGCTGCGGCGAGCACATCCAGGGCGACGAGTTCGAGCACCAGGGCAAGGCCGTCATCGACTACCGGCTGCTCGGCGACGCGGGCTGGGACGAGGTGGTCGCGTACGACCACACCGGACCGATCTGGCGGCGCGACCTCCAGGAGGAGCTCGGCTACTCCGAGCGAAAGATCCGCTTCCGCTGGGGCGGCGCCCGCGTGAAGGACCGCTACCGCTGGGCGGCCTGGAAGGGAAAGATCACCATTCGGGGCGCCGTGATCAACGACTTCCAGGGCCGCGGCTTCGAGCACATCGAGGAGACCTCCTGGCGCGAGAGCGCGACCCAGGTCGGCTTCAAGAGCGACACCTACGGCGACGTCGACGCGATCGAGATGGACGTGACCGGCCTCGCGAACGCCACGATCCGCGTGGAGGGCACCATCGACGGCTACGTGAAGGTCGGCGATCCGCTCAAGGGCAATCCCTTCGCGCACTGCCCGACCTTCGAGTGGGAGATCACGGGCCGCGAGCTGCTCGAAGCGGCGAAGCTCAGGAAGGACCTGCCCGGGGTGGAGATGTTCCTCGCCTTCGAGCGCATGAGCGAAAAGGCCGCGCCCCGGGACGTGTCGGGGCGCATCGAGGTGGAACCGAAGAACGGCCCCCACGGCTTCCGGCCGGTATACCTCTACGGGCGTCAGGTCGACGACGCGAAGGTCTGGACGTCGGCGCTCTTCATTACGTTCAAGTAGCCGGCCCCCTGCGCAGGCCTCGAGGAGCGCCCTTCGGGCGCTCCTCTTTTCTTCCTCACTCGGCGCGCGCGAGCCCGTGGTGCGCGTAAATGCCGGCCGCCTCCTCCCCGAGCAGGAAATCGAGCAGCGCGCGGCCGTGCGCGCCGCCGTCGCCGACGAGTCCGGCGTGCAGCCGCGTCACGACGTTGTCGGCCGAGGCGCGCTCGGGCGCGCCGTCCAGCGACACGAGGTCGAACCGCTCCGGGAAGATCCGCGTGTAACGCAGCGCCAGGTGGTAGTAGACGAGGGCGGCGTCGGCCCGTCCGTCCGCGACCGCCTCGGGCGCCTCGCGATGGTGGATGCGTTCTCCGTAGACCACGCGCCCGGCGTCGGCGAGCAGCGCGAGCCGGATGCCCGCCTGCCGCGCGAGCCCGGCAAGGGTATCGCGGTACACTTCGTAGCTCGCCGCCTCCCGCTCCGGATTCGAAAGGAACAGCCGCACGCCGGGACGGTCGAGGTCGGTCAGGCGCCGGATCCCCTTCGGGTTGCCCTTGACCACCAGCAACACGTTGCCTCGAGATCGCATGAACGGCATGTGCCCGGCCATCGCGCCTTTCGCGACCGCGCGATCGAGGACACCCGGCGGGCTGATGAAGACGTGCGGACGGGCTGCGATCACGAGATTACCGAGCCGCAGCCGCCCGGCATCGAGCAGCGCGAGCAGCACGCCCGGCGGGGTCGTGGCGTAGAACGGCTCGCCGGCCGCGGGATGGCGGCGCCGGAACGCGGCCAGGCACGCGCGCAGCGCCATGTGGTGGTTGCCGTCAGAGTAGACCGCGAGGCTGGCGGCGGGATCGCCGTGGAAATCCAGGCACAGGTTGGAGCCGGGTTGATACCAGCGCGGCGCCGTATCTTCCTCGGCTGCTCGTTCTTCGGGCCAGTCCAGCATGGATCGCCTCCGTGTCGTCGATTCGGCCGTTCGATGCCGTCCGGGGATTTAAGCACGACCGTCCATCGGCCGTCCCGGCGGGCGCTGGACAAATTCAAAGGCGCGGCTACGTTCAGTTATTGCCACTCGGTGGTGGGTGCGGCTCCTGGATGCCGCAAAAACGGAATCTTCAAGACAGGGAGGTAACGATGGAACGTCCTCGTGTTTTCTTCCGGTTGCTGCTCGGCTTCGGCCTGCTTTCCTCGGCTCTCGGCAGCGTGGCGGACAGCGGGCCGCGCGCCGCCGGCGCCACCAAAGTCGCGTTCATTCCCCCGGACAGTCCGCTCGACAAGGTCATGGAGAAGGCCCCTGCGGCCGCGATGACCGAGGGCGGGGACTTCGTGTTCAGCGCACCGCCGCGCGGGAGCTACGAGGAGGAAGTGGCGACCTACCAGCCGATCACGGAGTACCTGAGCAAGATCACCGGCAAGCGTTTCGTTTACAAGTATTCCGACAACTGGCTGAGCTACAGCAGGGACATGACCAACGGCGTCTATGACCTGGTCTTCGATGGTCCGGCGTTCAACGGCTGGCGCATGGACAAGATGAGCCATACTCCCCTCGTGAAGCTGCCGGAGGACTTCGTGTTCGTCGTGATCACCCGCAAGGACAACGCGCAGATCACGGAGCTGAAGCAACTCGCCGGCCGCAAGGTCTGCGCCCATGCGCCGCCCAATCTCGGCACCCTGACGATGCTGTCTCAGTTCGACAACCCGGCGCGTCAGCCGGTCATCCAGCAGGTCAAGGGCTGGGACAACAACTACAGGGCGATGATCGAAGGGAAATGCGCGGGCACCGTCGTCCCGATCAAGAACTTCGAAAAGAACGACAAGGGCATGGCGAAGATCCTCTACCGCCACCGCGCGATGCCGAACCAGGCCTTCTCGGCCGGTCCGCGCATTACGCCCGAGATGCGGAGCAAGATTCAGCAGGCGCTGCTCTCGCAGGAAGGCAAGTCGGCGACGGCGAAGCTGCGCTCCGTCTATGCCGGCAAGGACTTCGTCCCCGCAAGAGCCGAGGAGTACGCAGGGCTGGGCCGGCTGCTCAAGGACAGCCTCTACTACTACTAGACCGAGCACCCCCCCGTAGACGCCGCCGGGTTCATCCCGGCGGCTTTTTTTTGCAAAACGAGCCGCGCCACGGCGGCCGGGCCCCGGTGAAAGAGGCCCTCGCGCAGCTCCGTGACGGTCTCCTCGAGACCGAGGATATCCATCCCGCGAAAGTCTTCGCGCAGCATCTCCCCGGTGTAGAGCATCTCCCGCACCGGGGGCCCGCCGGTGCCGTACTCGAGCTGTCCGGGCGTGAAGCACTCCATGATGAGCAGCCCGCCCGGTTTCAGCGCCCGTGCCATCGCCGCATGCATGCGCGCGCGGTCCGGCGGCATGAAATGGATGAAGATCGCGACGAGCACGTCGTACGCCGCGCTGGGCCACGCCCAATCCAGCAGGTTCGCGACTTCGAAGCGCAACGCGACGCCGCGCGCCGCGGCGAGCCGGCGCGCCTTTTCGATCGCCACCGGCGAGCCATCGACCGCGAGCACATCGAGCCCCAATGCGGCGAGCCAGACGCCGTTGCGGCCCTCGCCATCGGCGACCGCGAGGGCTTTCATCCCCGGATGCAGTCGGTGTCGTTGCGAGGCGAGGAAGGCGTTCGGGTCCGTCCCGTAGACGTAGTCGGCGACGTCGTAGCGCCGGTCCCAGAAGCTCACGATGCGACGCCGCGCCGCGCCAGGCGCGGAAGATCGCCATCGAGGCCCGCCGCGCGCCGCATGATGAAACGCTTGAGCGGCGAGGCGCCGTCGGCGAACGAAAGGCCAAGATTGCGCAGCGTGGTCACCCCCGGCCAGGCGTTGCCGAAGAGATAGCGGAAGCCGCCGGTCACGGCCATCATCGTGAGGTTCTCGCCCTTGCGCCAGCGCTCGTACCGGCGCAGCACGTGGAAGGCGCCGATGTCCTTGTGCGAGCTTTCCGCGTCGAGCACCACCTCCGCCAGCGCCGCCGCGTCGAGCAGCCCGAGGTTCACTCCTTGTCCGGCCAGGGGATGGACCGTGTGCGCCGCGTCGCCGACGAGGGCCAGCCCCTCCTCGACGTAGCGCTTCGCGTGTGACAGCGCCAGCGGAAAGGCGACACGCCGGCTGGCGCTGCGCAGCTCGCCGAGACGGTCGCCGAACGCCGCGGCAAGCTCGCTGACAAAGGCGTCGTCATCCAGCGCGAGCAGCTCGTCGGCGCGCTCGTCGTCCGCCGACCAGACGATCGAGCAGGCGTGCGGATCGGGCAGAGGCAGGAACGCGAGCGGTCCGGTCGGCAGAAACCGCTGCCAGGCCGTTTGCCCGTGTGGGCGCCCGGTCCGCACGGTCGCGACGATGCCTTTCTGGCGCATGGGAAGCGCCTGCGAATCGATGCCCGCCGCCAGGCGGACCAGGGAGCCTGCCCCGTCCGCGCCGACGAGCAGGCGCGTCGCGAGCCGCCGACCGTCCAGCAGCTGCACCTCCGCCGGCCGGCTCGGAACCACGGCGGCAACTTCTCCGGCCACGACGTGCACGTTCGTGAACCGGGCAAGACGTTCCTGGAGCGCGGCCACGATCACGGAATTCTCGACGATATGGGCGAGGCAGTCCTCGCCCATTTCCGCCGCCGCGAAGTGGATCTCGCCGCTGCCGCCCGCATCCCAAACCCGCATCTCGCGCACGCAGCTGACGCGCCTGCGCTCGATGCCGGGCCAGGCGCCGATCGACTCGAAGAGCGTGCGCGAGGCGAGCGTGATCGCGCTCACGCGCAAGTCGTAGTCGTCCCCGGGCGGCGTACCCGGCGCCTGCCGTTCGAGCACCGCCACCTTAAGCAGGGAGCCGCCCAGCGTGCACGCGAGTGTCGCCCCGACCATGCCGCCGCCGACGATGACGACATCGTATTCGGCGCTAGCGCCCGCCATCGTCCGCCCCGGTAAGCGGTAGGCCCAGCGCGAGACGCGGGAGCCGCCCCGATTGCCCGCTCGTCACGCGGATGAGCCTGCGTTTGATCGCCGGCAGGAGATCGATCGCCACCAGCGCGGCGTTGCGCGCGAGCGCGATCGGAAGGTAATCGTTGGAGAAAAGCCGGATAAGCGAGTGCGTGAACCCGGCCGTGACCCGGTTGTCTCGGCGCCGCCATGCGGCGTAGCGCTCGAGGAGCGCCAGCTCGCCCGGATCCCGGCCGGAAACGTGCGCCTCGAGCAGCAACTCGGCGAGCGCGGCGACGTCGCGCAGGCCCAGGTTGAAGCCCTGGCCCGCGACGGGGTGCACCGTGTGGGCCGCGTTGCCGATGAGCGCGAGGCGAGACCGCACGTGCTCGTCGACTCGCGTGAGCGCGAGCGGGTAGGCCCGACGCGCGCCGATTCGACCGAACGGTCCGAGCCGCTGCCCGAACCGCTCCTGCAGGGCGGCGCGGAAGGTGTCGTCGTCCCACGCCAGTATCTCGCTCGCTTCTTCGGTGCGCGCGCTCCACACGACCGCGCAGCGGTCCGGTCCCGCGGGCAGAACGGCGAGTGGGCCGGAGTCGGTGAAGCGCTCGTAAGCGGTATCGCGATGCGGCAGCCCGGGAGCGACGTTGCTGACGACGGCGGTCTGCCCGTACTCGATGCGCCGCGCCGCGATACCCGCCATCTCGCGGACGGGCGAGTCCGCCCCGTCCGCCGCCACCACGAGCCGCGCCGACAGGATCTCGGTCTGTTCGTTCCGGCGTATCGTGACCCGGGCCCCGGACGCCTCGAACGCGATCGCCTCGACGCGGGCCGGGCAACGCAGCTCGATGGCGGGCTCGCGCTCGAGCACCGCGAGCAGCGCCGCGCCCAACTCGCGGGCGGTGACGACGTAACCCAGCGCAGGAAGGCCCGCCTCCCGCGCCTCCAGTCGGGCGACGCCAAAGCGGCCACGGTCCGAGATATGGATGCGTCGTATGGGCGAGACGCGCGGTTCGATGGCGATCCAGACCCCTATGCCCTCGAAAATGCGGCGCGAACCAAAGGCGAGCGCGAGATGCCGGTCGTCGTAGCTCGGCTGCATCGCGGAGGCGAGGGGAACGGCCTCGACCACGCCGATCGAGTACGGCCCGCCGCGAAGCGCGCAGGCCAGGCTGGCGCCGACGAGCCCGCCGCCCACGATCAGGATGTCGAAATCGGATCTCACTTTCCGGGAACGAAGCGGTTGCGGCGGTGAATGATCCACGGTGAGCCGGCGGCTCGCGAGTCGACAGTCCCCCTCACCGCGAGAGCCGCGCTCGCGCCTCAGCGTCCGACCGAGACCTGCGCGCGGCCGCGCGCGGCGCCTTCGCGCATGAGCGCCTCGATCTCGTCGACCGATTTGGGCGCGTCGCGTGAAAGCACCTCGTTGCCCTCCCGCGTCACGAGCACGTCGTCCTCGATGCGGATGCCGGTATTCCAGAATCGCTCCGGAATGTCCGAACCCTCCGCGATGTATAGCCCGGGCTCCACCGTAAGCACCATGCCGGGCTCGAGCAGGCGCCAGGCGTCCTCGACCTTGTAATCACCGACGTCGTGAACGTCCATGCCGAGCCAATGCCCGGTGCGGTGCATGTAGAAGCGCTTGTAGTCGCCCTTCTCGATATGCGCGTCCACGTCGCCGCTCAGAAGACCGAGGTCCTTGAGCCCCTGGGTGAGGATGCGCACCGCGTTGTCGTGCGGCTCGTTCCAGTGTCGACCCGGCTTCACCTGGTCAATCGCTGCCCGCTGCGCCGCAAGCACGATCTCGTAGATCGCGCGCTGCTCTCCGCTGTAGCGTCCATTCACCGGAAAGGTGCGCGTGATGTCCGCGGCATATCCGTCGAGCTCGGCGCCGGCGTCGATCAGGAGCAGCTCGCCATCGCGCAGCTCCGCACCGTTCTCGGTGTAGTGCAGAATGCAGCCGTTCGCACCGCCCCCTACGATCGGCGGATACGCCGGGAATTCCGACCCGCCCCTGCGGAACTCGTACAGAAGCTCCGCCTCGATCTCGTACTCATGCAGACCCGGGCGGCACGAGTGCATGGCGCGCCGATGCGCCGCGGCCGAGATCTTCGCCGCACGCCGCATCAGCCGGATCTCCTCCGCATCCTTGATGAGGCGCATTTCGTGCAGGATGTGGTTCAGATCGACGAACTCCCCCGGCGCGTGCACGCCGGTGCGCGCCTTGCCGCGCACCTCGTTGACCCAGCGCATCATGCGGGCGTCGAATTCCGCGTACCGGCCGATCGAGTAGAAAACCTTCTCGCGGTTCTCGAGCAGACCGGGCAGTATCTCGTCGATGTCGGCGATCGGGAATGCGTCGTCGGCCCCGTAGAGCGAGCGCGCGCCCTCGAGACCGGCGCGGCGGCCCTCCCAGATCTCCTTCTCGGGGTTCTTTTCCCGGCAGAAAAGGATGTACTCGCCGTGCTCGCGTCCCGGCACCAGCACCGCGACCGCCTCGGGCTCCGGAAAGTGCGTGAGGTAATAGAAGTCGCTGTCCGGGCGGAACGGATAGTCCACGTCCCGGTTGCGGTTGCGTACGGGCGCCGTCGGCAGAATGGCCACGCCCTCGCTCATGTGATTCATGAGCTCCTTGCGACGACGTTCGAAAACTCTCAAATCCATGGTCGTGACATTATGCCGCAAAGCCGAATGCGGGAGCGACCCCGCTGGAGGGCGGGGGAGCCGCTGTTATAATCGATTCGCTTCCGCCGCCCGCGTTCACAGCCTGCGCGCAAGGCTGAGGTACTCCCAGGCTGGACAACCCGGGGAAAGAACCATGACCAGCAAACGCCCCCGGACCACGGAGACCTTGCTCATGGACACGCTTCGTCGCCTATCCCGCCCGTTGAGCCACCTCGTCGTACTCGGCCTTCTCGCCCTCTCGGTACACGTGCCCGCCGCACAGGCGGCGATCGTGACGACCGACGCGATCGTCAGCGCTCAACAGGCAGACGAGGATCGCGCACGCGTCAAGGGATTGCTGGATCGCGAGGACGTCAAGCGGCGTCTCGCGGCTGCCGGTGTGAACCCGACGGACGTCGCCGCCCGCGTCGACGCCCTGAGCGATACCGAGGTGCACGCGCTTGCCGGAAAGATGGACGAGTTGCCCGCGGGAGGCGACGCGCTCGGCGTGCTCGTCTTCGTCTTCGTGGTGCTGCTCATTACCGACATCCTCGGCTTCACGGACATCTTCCCCTTCGTGAAGAAACCCGTGCGGCGCTGAACGGGCGAAGGAAGAATGCGCTCCGGAAAGGCCGCCCGGCGATTGCCGGGCGGCCTTGTGCTGTTCTGTCTCTGGATTGCCGGCTGCTCCACGCCGATGACGGCGGAACTGGTGGCGAAGCGGCCCGATCTCTCTCCGCGCGTCGAGCTCGATCGCGTTCCGTTCTTTCCCCAGGACGCCTACCAGTGCGGGCCGGCCGCGCTGGCGACCGTGCTCGCCGCGGCGGGCGTGGAGACGACCGCCGAGGCACTGGTTCCGCAAGTGTACCTGCCCGATCGCCGCGGCAGTCTGCAGATCGAGCTCGTGGCTGCCGTCCGCCGCCACGATCGGGTGCCGTACGTGCTCGCTCCCCGGCTCGAATCGCTGCTCGCCGAAGTCGCGGCGGGGAACCCGGTCCTCGTGCTGCAGAATCTCGCTCTCCCCTGGTACCCGAAATGGCACTACGCCGTCGTCGTGGGCTATGACGTGGACCGTGCCGAGATCGTCCTGCGCTCGGGGCTCGAACGCCGGCACGTCGTCCCGCTCGGGGTATTCGAGCGCACCTGGCGCCGGGGGAATCACTGGGCGATGGTCGCGCTCGTCCCGGATCGACTGCCGCGCACCGCCGAGGAAACGTCCTATCTGCAGTCAGTCGCGGCGCTCGAGCGACTCGGGCGCAACCGTGAAGCCGAGCGGGCGTACCGTGCGGCCCTCGCACGATGGCCGCTCAGCCTCGCTGCGCGAATGGGCCTCGGGAACAGCCTCTACGCGGCGGGTGATCTGGAAGGCGCGGAGCGGGCCTACCGGGAGGTCACCGAGGCGCACCCGAACGCGGGCGCGGCCTTCAACAACCTCGCCCAAACCCTCGCCGATCAGGGTCGTTTCGCCGCCGCCGAGGCGGCGGCCAACCGTGCGGTCGCCCTCGGTGGACCGCTCGCCGAAACGTTTCGTGCCACGCTCAGCGAGATCCGTCGCCGCGCCGGGAATGCGGCCGCCGACTGACTCGTCGTCCCGTCATTCCGGGCCGGGATCGGTGGACAGCGGGTCCGGCCTTCCGTGCAGCTCCTCGTATACCAGCTGCACGCCGATACGGACGTACTCCACGATCTCGGCGAGATCGCGCTCCTGCTCTTCCTCGCTCTCGTCGGGGCTCGTCTCTGCCTCGCTGATCTGGAGCGCGTCGCCGAGGAATTCGCCCGCGTCGCCATTGAGCGCGCCCGGATCCCGCACGCCCCCCGCGGCGATGCCGTAGATGAAGCCGCGACACCAATCGGCCAGCGCCTCGACGCGTTGGTCGAGACTTGCCTCGGCGGGCAGCATCGGCTCGAAACCGAACTCCATCCCGCGCAGCCGATACTCGGTTTCGCGTGCCGCATCCTCGAGGGCGGCGAGCAGCTGCCGGCCTCCGGGTGAGGAAAATCCGTCGCCGGTGCCGAAGAAGAGGCGCGCCGGCGCCGGCGGCGACGGCGAGACGATCGCGCCGGTCAGCAAACCGTGTGCCTCCGCTGCGCTCATGTCGACATCGGCGGATGACAGGGCTTCCGTCAGTTGCGCGTAGTCCGGGCCGATCGGCTCGGCCGTGCTCACGGCGGACCCCTTCGGGCGGAACGTTCCCGGCCGCATCGGCCGGCGGGCGCGGCGCTGCGTCGCCCTGCCGTTCGGACGACGACACGGGGTTGCGGGCGGATGGATGGAGGGTGAATCGTCAGCACGTTCGAGACCGGCAAGGCAGTGTAGCACGGCGGGCCGGGCCGCCGTTGACCGCCTCTTGCCCCGGACATATATTGTAAAAACCGCGCAATCAACGGGGCCGGTGTGGAAAGCGACGACATCAAGCAGCTCGAAAGCCGCATTGACCAGTTGATCCAGGCCTGTCAGCGCCTCAAGAGCGAGAACGCCTCGCTCCAGAGCGAGCGACAGGAACTGGACGCCGAGCATGCGAAGCTCGTCGAGAAGACGCGCATCGCGCGTGAGCGCATCGAATCCATGATCGACCGACTCAAGGCGCTGGAGCGCGGCTGATGAAAGAATCCACTGACGGCGTGGTCGTCAATCTCCTCGGCAAGGAATTCATGGTCGCGTGTCCGCCTGCGGAGCGCGACTCGTTGATCGCAGCCGCCGCTTACCTCGACCGCAAGATGCGCGAGATCCAGGGAAGCGGCCGCGTCATCGGAACCGAACGCACGGCGATCATGGCGGCGCTGAATATCGCCCATGAGCTCGTCGAGCTTCGCACGCACGGCGGCCTGTCGGAAGGCATGAGCCAGAAGCTCAAGTTTCTACAAAGCAAAATCGATGCCGCGCTGCGGCGGGATGCGCACCCTTCCCAATAGGTATATTATTGGTGTGCGCCCCCTGCGGTGTGCGTGCTGTACCAGCAATCCTTCGAACCTATCAACTTGCTTCGGGAGCCGGAAAGCAGGTGCTGTGTGCAGGTCCGCCTCGTGAGCGGAAAGCCTAAGGCATCTCTAAGGCTCCCACTTGAACCGTACGGTTCAAGGTGAACGGTGCAGCACGGCATGCGCGGAGGGCGCCTCTCTTCCTTGATCCTCGATCGAAGCCCTGATTCGACGATGGCGATCCGCGGGTGCACGTTCGTTCTCTCACTCGTTCTGGCGGCTTCCGCGCAGGCGACGAGCGGCTCGGACGATCCGCGCGACAAGCGGGCGCCGACGCGGGGCGAGAATCGGGACACCTCCGCTTTCCTGGTGGTAGGACCCGTCGTCTCCCCGAAAGCCGACACGCGCGGCACGCACCGGCCGTCCGAAGGCATGTACGAATACCCGAGCGGCGACGCGACACCGATTTGCGTCAACCCTCCCCCGCGCTGAGCCGCCCTGTGCGCGCGCACCGCGCACCCGCCCTTCCCCGTAGCGTGGCTTCCGCCGATCCGAAATCCGACCTGCGCCGCGCGCTGCGCGCCAAGCGACGTGCGTTGACGGCGACCGAGCAGCGGCGGGCGTCCGCGCGTCTCGCTGCAAATCTGTCGCGCATGCGACTCTTTCGCGTGTCCCGCCGGATCGCGGCTTATCTGCCGAACGACGGAGAGATCGACCCGGGCGACATTCTGGAGCGCGCGTGGCGCATGAAGAAGAAAGTGTACTTGCCGGTGCTGTCGCGCCTGCGTCACGATCGGCTCTGGTTCGCGGAAGCCTCGCCCGGCATGGAGCTCCGCCCCAACCGATTCGGCATCCCGGAACCCGTGGTGAAGGCGTCGGCGCTCGTGCGCGCCGGGGAGCTCGATCTCGTGCTCCTGCCACTGGTCGCGTTCGACGAGCGCGGCAACCGCATCGGCATGGGCGGAGGCTTTTACGACAAGAGCCTCGCCTTTCTGCGGTATCGCACGCTGCTCACGAAGCCGCACGTCATCGGGCTGGCGCATGACTTTCAGCGCGTCGACCGGCTGCCGGTCGATCCCTGGGACGTGCGGCTCGCCGGCGTCGTTACCGACGAAGGCGTCTACACGGCCCGCTCGTAAACACCACTTTCACACCGACCACACATGAACCTTCTTTTCATTGGCGACGTCATGGGCGCGCCCGGTCGTCGTGCGATCGCGGCCAACCTCCCGGCACTGCGCGAGCGGCTAAAGCTCGACATCGTCATCGCCAACGGCGAAAACGCGGCAAACGGCTACGGGATCACGGGTGAGGTCGCTCGCGATCTCTTCGGGCTCGGCGTCGATGTGATCACGAACGGAAACCACGCGTGGGACAAGCGCGATGCGCTCGGGTACATCCTCACCGAACCGCGCCTGCTGCGTCCGCACAACTATCCTCCCGGGACGCCGGGAAGCGGCTGGTACGTTGCCGAGGCGCGCGGACGGGCGGTCGGCGTGCTCAATGTCATGGGTACCGTATACATGCATCCCACGCTCGACTGTCCGTTTCGCGCGGTCGATGAGGCGCTCGCCGCCAGGCCCGAGGGCGTCAAAGTGGTGCTCGTCGACTTCCACGCCGAAACGACGAGCGAGAAGTGGGCCATGGCCTGGCACCTGAATGGCCGCGTGAGCGCCGTCGTGGGGACACACACGCATGTCCCGACCGCCGACGAGCGCGTGCTGCCCGGAGGCACCGCCTACATCACGGACGTGGGCATGAGCGGGTGTTACGACTCGGTCATCGGCATGGATACCGAGAAGACGCTCAAGCGCCTGATGCATAAGCTGCCCGAACGCTTCGAAACCGCCCAGGGCAAGGGGACGCTGTGCGCGGTTTACATCGACATCGACGAGAACACGGGAAGGAGCCGGACGATCCGGCGCATCTGTCTGGACGAGTAAAGGCCGTGGGACGGCCCGCGCATGCGCGAGGAGTGACAAGCGCAGGGCGATCGGTGATAAGTTCATGAACGCGCGAAGCGCGCATCGTCAACGCATCGCTCGGAACTTGGCACTCATTACTGGTTTTCGATTATGCAGTACTGGTTGATGAAGTCCGAGCCCGACGTCTTCTCGATCGACGACCTGAAGGCGCGGCCGGGGAAAACCGAGCACTGGGACGGCGTGCGCAACTTCCAGGCGCGCAACTTCATGCAGGCCATGCGCCGGGGCGATCTCGCCTTCTTCTACCATTCGAGCTGCCCCGAACCGGGCGTCGCCGGCGTCGTCGAGATCGTGCGCGAGGCCTATCCCGACTTCAGCGCCTGGGACCCGAAGAGCGCCTACCGGGACGCCCGAAGCCGCCCGGACAAGCCCGTGTGGTACATGGTGGACGTGCGCTACAAGCGAAAGCTCAAGCGCCTCGTGCCACTCGCGGAGCTGCGCGAGAACCGCGCGCTCGCCCGAATGCGCCTGCTCGCTCGCGGTAACCGCCTGTCGATCATGCCGGTCACCCCCGAGGAATGGAAAGCCATCCTCGAGATGGAGCTGTCCTAGAAGACCGCCCGGGAAGAAACGACGACAATCTCTCGAGGAGAAACCGAACCATGAAGCTGTTCGCGCGCCTTGCCGTGCTGTGCTCTCTTGCGGCCCTGCCCTTCGCCGGCCACGCGGAGGAAGCCCGTCCGGCAGCCCACCCCAAGGTGCGATTGACGACGAGCGCCGGAGTGATCGAGCTCGAGCTGGACGGCATGCGCGCCCCCGTTTCGGTCGCGAACTTCCTGCGTTACGTCGACAGGGGTTTCTACGACGGAACCGTCTTCCATCGCGTGATCCCGGGATTCATGATCCAGGGCGGCGGCTTCGAGACCGGAATGAAACAGAAGAAGACCGATGAGCCGATCCAGAACGAGGCGGACAACGGTCTCCGGAACGTCGCCGGGACGGTCGCCATGGCACGCACCATGGAGCCGCATTCGGCATCGGCGCAATTCTTCATCAACACCGTGGACAATCCCTCGCTCGACCACCGCGACAAGTCGAGGCAGGGCTGGGGCTATGCGGTGTTCGGCAAGGTGACGCGGGGCATGGACGTCGTGAAGAAGATCGAGTCGGTGCCGACCGGACGCTTCGGCCCGTTCGAGAACGTCCCCAGGGAACCGGTGGTGATCCGCAAGGCGGAGCGCGTCGCGAGGTGAGGCGCACGCACCTGTCGACTCACGCGCGGAGATACTCCTCGAGCAGCACGAAGAACTGGCGCGTGTCGATCGGTTTTCTCACCAGGGCGCGGACGCCCGCGGCCCTCGTCTGCTCCTCGGTCAGCCGCTCCGCGTAGCCGGTATAGAGCAGGACCGGCAATCCCGGGCGCAGCGCCGAGAGCGCGCGGGCAAGCTCGAGGCCGGTCAGCTTGGGCATCGTCTGGTCGGTCACCACGAGATCGAAGCGATCGGGGTGCTCGGCGAAGAGCGCCTGGGCTTCGACGGGATTGTTCCGCACCGTCACTTCGACACCCCAGCTCTCGAGCAGCTCCTGCATGAACTCGGCGACTGCCGGCTCGTCGTCCACGACGAGTGCGCGACCCCGAAGCCGGCGGGTCGAGGCGGCCGATGTGTCCGCGGCGCCCGGCGTCGCGGCGGATTGCGCGGCTTCGGGCATGGCCCGGAACAGCACGCGGAAGCGGGCACCGGCGCCCGGCGCCGTCTCCACCACCACGTGGCCGCCGTGCTCGTGCACGATGCCGTGCACGGTGGAAAGCCCCATGCCGCTGCCCTTGCCCGGCTCCTTGGTCGTGAAGAAAGGCTCGAACATGCGGTCGAGCACCTCGGGCGCGATGCCCGCGCCGGTATCGCCGACGGCCAGCTCGACGAAGTCGCCCCTGACCTGTTGACGGCACGACGAACAGACAACCGCACCGTGCCGCACGCGCCGCAGCCCCACGTGCAGGACGCCGCTGCCGTCCATGGCGTCGCGGGCGTTGATACAGAGGTTCATGAGCACCTGGTCGAGCTGCACCGGGTCGAGCTGCACGGCCGGGAGCGCGGAATCGAACGCCGTCTCGAACTCGATGCTCGACGGCAGCGTCGAACGCAGCAGCTTGACCGATTCGTTGACGAGCGGCGCGAGCGCCAGCGGCCGCGGGGCACCGCGCTGGCCGCGGCTGAAGGTGAGCAGCTGCTGGATCAGATCGCGCGCCTGCCGGCCGGAGCGCAGCGCGCGCTCGAGGTAGCGCTCCAGCTTATCGTCGGGGGCGCGGGCCAGGCGCTCCTGCGCCATGGCGATGTAGCCCATCACGGTCGTGAGGATGTTGTTGAAGTCGTGGGCGATGCCGCCGGAGAGGTGGCCGATCGCCTCCATCTTCTGCGCCTGGCGCAGCTGCGCCTCGAGCTGAGCCCGCGCCTCCTCCGCCCGCTTGCGCTCGGTGATGTCGCGAATGGCGGCCAGCATGATCTTGCGGCCGTGCAGCTCGAAAAAGTTGGCCGTGATCTCGACGGGGAACAGGGTGCCGTCCTTCTTGCGGTGGTAGCGCAGCGGCACGCGCACGAAGCCCGTGCCGCTGCGCATGGCCGCCTGCGTCTTCTCGCTCTCCGCCGAGAGGTCCGTGGACTTGAGCCGCAGCAGCTCCTCGCGTGTGTAGCCGTAGAGGTCGACCGCCGCGCGGTTGACGTCGAGGTGCTCGAAGGTCTCGGCGTCGACCAGCACGATCGCGTCCGATTCCATCTCGAACAGCAGCCGGTAGCGCTCCTCGCTCTGGCGAAGCCGATTCTCGCTCCGGCGCAGCGCCTCCTCGCGCTCCTTCCGCTCGGTGATGTCGCGCGTGATGATGAGCAGGTGCGGCTGGCCCTGGTACTGCACGTGCACGCCGTGAACCTCGGCGTCGAAGGTGGTCCCGTCCTTGCGTTGCGCCTTGGCCTCGGTGCTGATCGGACGGCCCTGGGAGACCGCCTCGAAGAACGCCCAGCAGCGGATGTGGCTGTCGGGATGCAGGAACTGGAACGACTCGGTCGCGAGCAGCTCCTCGCGCGTGTAGCCGTGCAACCGGCAGAACGCGGGGTTCGCGTCGACCACGCGCCCGTCGAACGCGCACAGCCCGAGACCGTCGACCGAAGAGTTGAAGATCGCGCGGTACTGCTCCTCGCTCGCGCGCAGCGCCTCCTCGGCGTGCTTGCGCTCGGTGATCTCGCGCGTGAACGCGACGATGCGATTCTCGCCGGCGATCTCCGCCGCGCGGATGTACACCTCGTCCCAGTGCAGGCTGCCGTCCTTGTTACGCCGGTGCCACTCGATCCGCTGCGGTTCCCCCCGCTTCACTTTCTCGAACAGCCGTCCGGCTTCCTCGAGCGTGTACGGCGGCTCGCCCGAGCTCAGGTCGCCGACGTTGATCCGGCGCATCTCGTCGTAGCTGTAGCCGTAGGCCGCGCACGCCTTCGGGTTGACGTCGACGATCGCGCCGGTGTCCCAGTCGTGCACGAAGATCGCGTCCTCGGAGGCCTCGAAGATGGATCGGTAGCTCGCCTCCGAGTACATGCGCTCCAGCTCCGCCGCGGCCCGGACCGAGAAGATCTTCAGCATCGACTCCGCCAGCCGCTCGTCGGCGAGCGGCCGGTCGTGCAGCGCCCCCATCAGGCCCATCGGCCGTCCGCGGGAATCGAAGAGCGGAATGGCCGCGTACCCCTCGATGGCGTAGCGCGACAGCATCGAGTCGCCCGGGAACATCCGGCAGGTGTCCCGCGCAAAGAAGCGGAACTGCTGCCCGACCACCCGCGAGCACGGGCTGCCGGCCAGGTCGTACTCCGTGCTCTCGGCGATCTCGCCCCGAACGTACAGCGCGAGCGTGCGCATCCGCCCTGGCTTCCCCGGGATCGGCAGCGCGATGAACGCGAAGTCGACGCCGAGCGCGGTCGCGAGGTAGCGCGCCAGCGCCGGAAACACGTCGCGGCCGCGCGCGCCGGAGACGCCGAGCGCGGCGTGGCGCAGGGCTTCGGCCGTGCGCTTCCGCTCGGTGATGTCGGTCGAAATCCCGCAGACCGCGTAGGCCTCACCCTGCGTGTTGAACAGCGGAAACTTGATCGAGAGGTACGCGCGCTCGGCACCGTCGAGCATCGCGCTCTCCTCGAACTCGATCGCGGCGTTCCGCTCGAGCACGAGCCGGTCGTTGTCGGCGTACTCGGCGGCCTGCGCGGACGGGAAGATGTCGGCGTCCGTCCGACCGACGACGTCCTGCTCGCCGCGCCGGAACACGCGCAGGAAGTGCCGGTTCGCGAACAGGAACCGGCCTTCGCGGTCCTTGACGTAGATGAGCGCGGTGGTGTTGTCCAGGATCTGCTGCAGGCGCGTCTCGCTCTCGGCGAGCGCGGACTCGGCGCGGCGCAGGTGCGTGAGATCGCGGACGCGTGCGAGCAGCAGGGCTCGTCCGTCGGACTCGACGGGCTCGAGCGAAAGCAGTGTGTCGAGCGGCTCGCCGTTGCCGCCGACGAAGCGCCACTCGAAGCACTGCTCGAGCCCGCTCGCGGCGGCCTGCGCGCGCCGCGCCCATCGCTCCGCGGAAGCGCCGCCGTCCGGCTGCCGCGACGGGGAAAGTTCGGGCAGCGTGCGCCCGATCAGGCGTTCCCGCGAGAGGCCGAGCACGGCGACCGTCCTGTCGTTGCAGTCCTCGATGCCTTCGGCAAGCAGGAACGTCGCCTCCGTCGCGCTCTCGAGGAGCGCACGAGGGTCGCCGTGGTCACGGGTCATCGGCTGCATCGCCTTCGCTCCGGTGGGGTTCGCCGAGGACGAGTCCAGCCCATAGTCTAACCGTGCCCGCGGCTGCGGAAAGCCGGGGTTACAAACCGGAAACAATTGAAACGGCGGGTTTACGCCGGGTCAGCCGGAGGCCGGGACGTACATGTATCCGGCGCCGCGGATGGTCTTGATGCTCTGCGGGTGATCGGGATCCGGCTCGATTTTCTTGCGCAGCCGCGCGATCTGGATGTCGATGCTGCGGTCGAACGGGTCCCAGCCGCGGTTGCGCGTGAGGGTGAGGAGCTGATCGCGCGACAGGACGCGGTTCGGCCTTTCGGCGAACACCCTGAGCAGGTCGAATTCCATGCTGGTGAGCGGCACCTCCTTGCCGTCGCCGTCCACCATCCGGCGCGCCTCCAGATCGAGGCGGCAACGGCCGAAGCGCACGCGGCCCCCCTCGGGCTCGGCCGCTGCGGCCGGCTCGGCGGCGCGCCGGTAGCGCCGCAGCACACTCTTCAGGCGCGCGCGCAGCTCGCGCGGATCGAAGGGCTTCGTGATGTAGTCGTCGGCGCCGACCTCGAGACCGACCACCCGATCCACGACCTCGTCGGCGGCCGTCACCATGATGATGGGAAGATCGAACCGCTCGCGCACGTGGCGGGCGAGCGAGACCCCGTCCTCACCGGGCATGTTGACGTCGAGGAGAATCACGTCCGGGACGCTCTGTTCGAGCGCGGTGCGCATCGCCTCGCCGCCGTCCGCCGCCGTGACTTCGTACCCGTGCCCGCTCAGGTACTCGGCGAGCATCTCGCGGATCTGGGGCTCGTCGTCGACGATCAGAACGCGGGTTTTGTTCATGATCGGTCCGCGGGCTCGCGCAGGGGAAGCGACCGGATTATAGCAACACGTCGATACAAACCGACAACAAAGTCGCGTTTCTCCGACATCGCCGCGATACACGCCGCGCCTAGAGTTCGCGGCGTGCGGGTCGTTCGGACCCGCCACCGACCACCCAGGAGGACGTCATGAAGAGAATCGGTGTGTTCGTCTACGGCGCCGTCGCCTACGCCGTGTTTTTCGCCACGTTCCTGTACGCCATCGGCTTCGTCGGCGGCTTCGTCGTGCCGAAGTCGATCGACTCGGCGCCGACGTCGCCGCTGGCGCAGGCGCTCCTCGTCAACGCGCTGCTGCTCGGTGTCTTCGCACTGCAGCACAGCGTCATGGCGCGGCCGGCCTTCAAGCGGCTCCTCACCCGTTTCGTCCCCGAGCCGGCCGAGCGCAGCACTTATGTGCTCGCGTCGAGCCTGGCGCTGATCGCGCTCTTCGCCTTCTGGCAGCCGATCGGCGGCGTGGTCTGGGACGTGCAGGATCCCGTCTGGCGCGCCGTGCTCCATGGCCTGTTCGCGTTCGGCTGGGGCCTTGTGCTCGTCACTACCTTCATCATCAATCATTTCGACCTGTTCGGTCTGCGCCAGGTGTGGCTGTACCTGCGCGGCAGGCCGTACACGCGCCTCGCGTTCGTGACGCCCGGGCCGTACAGGCTCGTGCGCCATCCGCTCTATGTCGGCTGGTTCTTCGCCTTCTGGGCGACGCCGACCATGACCGCGGCACATCTCTTCTTCGCCGTCGCGACCACCGCCTACATCCTGGTCGCGATACGTCTCGAGGAGCGTGATCTGACGGCCGAGCACGGCGCGTCGTACACGGACTATCGGCGCCGCGTGCCGATGCTGATTCCCCGGCTTTCGCGCCGGCGTCCCGGCATCGGTCAGCCCAAACCGACCGCCGCCTGATTCACCGGGCCACGCCGCTCGCGGCGCGGCCCTACTCGAGGAGCAGCGATCATGCAGGCCATCCAGACACCGAACCGGACGACCAGCGGCAGCGCGGGGCAGTGGCTCAGGCGCGCGGGCGCGGCGGGTTTCGCCTTCTTCCTGATCAAGGGTCTCGCCTGGCTCGTCGTCCCGTTCGTCGTCGCCAGGCTCTGGTAGGGCGACGAAACCGACCCCCCTTCAACCCGGAAACAGGAGCATTGTCATGAGCAAGATCAACGCGAACGTCATCGTTCATCTCGTGGAGGCGCGCGATCGCGCTCAGATCCGCGAACTGGGCCTCGCCCTCGCGAACCTCGTCGGCGTGGTGCGCGCTCAACCGAGCAGACGCCTCGAGCGCATGATGCTGGTCGACTACGACCCCCGCATCATCGACGCGCAGGCGATACTCGCGCGGGTCCGCCGCCGCGGTCTCGAGGCCCGGCTGATCGGGATGTAGCCGCGACCGGACGCACTTTCCGCGTCTCGACCCTCAAGAGCATTCCAAGGAGACTTCATGGCCGCCACCTGCCCCATCGGATTCGACGTCGACCGCCTGCGTGCGCAGGTGCTCGCCACCTATGATCGTGTCGCCCGCGATCCGCACGGCGACTTCCACTTCCACCGCGGCGCGGACTACGCCGCGCAGTACCTGCTCTACGACCGCGCCGAGCTCGCGCTGTTGCCGGCGTCCGCCACCGCGCGCTTCGCGGGCGTCGGCAACCCGCACCGCATCGGGCCGATCCGCCCGGGCGAGGTGGTGCTCGACCACGCCTGCGGCGCCGGCACGGATCTCCTGCTCGCCGCACGGCGCGTGGGGCCCACCGGCCGGGCGATCGGTGTGGACATGACACCGGCCATGCGCCACCAGGCCAGAACCGCCGCGCGCGAGGCCGGGCTCGACGGGATCGTCGACGTACGCGCCGGCGTGTACGAGGCGCTGCCGGTCGAGGACGCGAGCGTGGACGTCGTGATCTCGAACGGGGTGGTGAACCTCGCGCCCGACAAGACGCGGGTGCTCGAGGAAATCGCGCGGGTGCTCAAGCCTGGCGGGCGCCTGCACCTCGCGGACGTCGTCGTGCAGCGCGAGCTCAAGCTCGAGGCCCGCAGCAATCCGGACCTCTGGGCCGCGTGCATCGGGGGCGCACTGCCCGAGCCCGAGCTCTACGGGATCGTCGCGGCGGCCGGGCTCGTGGGCGGACGCATCGTGGAGCGCTTCGACTGCTTTCGCAACACCTCCGCCGAAGTCAAGGTGTCCAGAGACCTGCGCGTGCAGGGCGTCAACTTCCATGCGCACAAACCCTGAGAACGGAGGTTGAACCATGAATCGTTTTCGTCAGATCGGCTACTGGTACTGGCTGGCGCTCGACATTCTGCTCGCGGTCGGCCTGTTCGGCATCGCGCCGCAGGCCCTGCTCGTCGCGATCGGTCTCGGTGCGTTCCAGAGCTTCCACTACCTGATCCGTCAGGGCCGGCTGTCGGCGTTCCCGGTGCAGGTGCGGATCGCCTACCTCGGGCTGCTCGCGATCGGGCAGCTCGGCGGCGTGTTCCTGATCGTCAACTGGATCCAGCTGATCGGCACGACCGCCCTGCTCCTGTTCGATTACTGCCCGCTCGCGCGTATCGTCTCCCTCATGCCGTGGAACCGGACGCGGCCGTTCACCTGGCGCCTGATGTGGAGGACGTTCTGCTCTCGCCCGGTCTCCGGCAGCTTCCTCGACGCACGCCCGGCGGAGCGCTGATCGGGGGACCGCAACCTCCGGCGCGCGATTTCCGATGCATACATCGACATCGACCCCCGGTAACATCGGGACCGGCTCACTCCCGCGGGGACCGGCCCCGATGCCTGCTGCGTTGCGAACCGCCCTGCTCACGACCGCGGCGATGATCGCCTTCGCGACGAACTCGATCCTCTGCCGTCTCGCGCTCGCGAACCCGGCGATCGACCCCGCCAGCTTCACCAGCCTGCGGCTCGCCTCCGGCGCCGCGGCCCTCGCGCTGATCGTGGGCGGGATGCGGGGGCGATATCGCGCCGGCGGCGACTGGACGGCCGCCGCGATGCTCTTCCTGTACGCGGTGCTCTTCTCGTTCGCCTATCTCTACCTGACCGCCGGCACCGGAGCGCTGATCCTGTTCGGCGCGGTGCAGCTCACGATGTTCGCGGTCGGTCTGCGCGCGGGCGAGCGGTTCCGGCCGCTCTCCTGGCTCGGCCTCGCGCTGGCGGTCGCGGGGCTCGTCTACCTCGTCTTGCCGGGAGTCGCCGCGCCCTCGCCGCTCGGGGCCGGGCTCATGGCGGTGGCCGGTGTGGCCTGGGGCGTGTACTCGTTGCGCGGTCGGGGCACGAGCGATCCATTGGGGGCGACGGCGGGGAACTTCGCGCGGGCGGCGCCGCTCGCGCTGCTGGTCAGCGTGGTGTTCATCGCGGACTTCGACCTGACGGCCGGCGGCGCCGCGCTCGCCGTCGCCTCCGGGGCCCTTGCATCGGGGCTCGGCTACGTGATCTGGTACGCGGCGCTCGGCGGCTTGAGCGCAACGCGCGCGGCCACCGTGCAGCTCTCCGTGCCGGTGATCGCGGCGTTCGGCGGCGTCCTGCTGCTCTCGGAGGCGATTACGTTGCGGCTGCTCGTGTCGACGGTGGCGACGCTCGGCGGGATCGCGCTCGTGCTCAGCCAGCGCGGTAAGAAGCGATGTTGAGTCCTTAATGTTGAATTTTGAACCGATGACACGCGCGCTGCGCGCGCTCCACAATTCAACTCAACGTTCAACCTTGGTCTTTAATCCGCCCCTTGAGCTGCGTCGTCGTCTCGATGCTCTCGCCGGAGGCGATGAGGCGCCGGGCCGCGTCGACCTGGCCCCAGGTGTTCCACAACAGCACGCCGCGCACGCGCCCGTCGCGCAGATAGTAGACGACGCCCTTGCGGAACGGATCCTTCCAGTCCTCGACGATGTCGTAGCGCGAGTCCGTTTCGCCGACCGCCTCGTAACCGAGGTCGAACAGGTCCGAATAGAAGAACGGCAGATGATCGTAGCGCTCGCCGGCTCCGGCCATGTTGCGCCCCGCCGTCCGGCCCATCGTATCGGCGTTGTCCTGGTGCTCGACGCGCAGCCGCACGCCGAGCGCCGCGTTGTGAAAGCTCGCGACGTCGCCGGCCGCGTGGATGTCCGGGCTCGACGTGCGGCAGTACTCGTCCACCTCGACCCCGTTGCCCACCTTGAGGCCCGCCGCCTCGGCGAGGCCGACGTTCGGCTCGATGCCGAGCCCGGCGACCACGCCGTCGGCCTCCACCGTCCGGCCGCTTTCGAGGCTCACGACGAAGCGGCCGGGTCGGGGCTGACGGACGTCCCGAACGCTCTCGCCCGAAAGAACGGTCACGCCGCGGGCCCGATAGTAGTCGTTGACGAACTGCGACAGCCGCCCCGGGTAAACCCGGCCGCCGATGCCGGCGTCCGGAAAGACGAGCGTGACCCGCTTGCCGTTCATGGCGAGCGCGGCCGCGATCTCCGAGCCGATGAATCCCCCGCCGATCACGGCGAACTCGTCGCGCTGCCCCGCGGCGTCGCGCAGCGCGAGGTAGTCGTCCAGGGTGCGGAAATAGATGACGCCTTCGCCGGCGCCGGGCAGGCGCCTCGGCGCGCCTCCTGTGGCGAGCAAGAGCTTCTCGTAACCGTGCGTCTCCCCGTCCCGGTCCTGCACGACCTTGCGTTCGGGGTCGATCGCCGCGATCGTGCGATCGAGCCGGAGCGTGGCGCCCGTCTCCGCCGTACCGCGCCACACGGTCTCGACCGCTTTGCCCTTCCACAGTCCCTTGGTCAGCGGCGGCCGGTTATAGGGGGGATGCCTTTCGGCGGCGAAGATCGCAATCGTTCCCTGCGGGTCGACCTCGCGTATCCCTTTCGCGGCGGCGTCCGCCGTCATGCCGCCCCCGACGATGATGTACTGGTAGCGCTCCATGCCCGTTTCCCCGCTGTGACCCCGGCACTTTACTCGATGAACCCGTCCGAACCCAGCCGGAGTTGCTCCGATAGACCCTGGCCTCGCGGGTAGTTTGGGCCAAGGGTGCGGCCGGCTAAAGTAGCCGCTTCCTGTCCGGGGAGCGCGCATGGAAATTCTGGTTATCCTGTCCCTGATCCTTCTGAACGGCGCTTTCGCCATGTCCGAGATCGCCGTCGTCTCGTCGCGGCCGGCCCGGCTGCGCCGGCTGGCGCGGCACGATCGCGCCACCGCGATCGCCCTGGAGCTGCACAACTCGCCGAACGTTTTTCTTTCGACGATCCAGATCGGGATCACGCTCATCGGCATCCTCGCCGGTGCGATCGGCGAGGCGGCGATCGCGGACGATATCGCGGAATGGCTCCGGCGTTTTCCGGCGCTGACCAGGTACAGCGACGGGATCGCGCTCGGCATCGTCGTGGCGGGCATCACGTACGCTTCGCTGGTGATCGGCGAGCTGGTCCCGAAGCGCCTGGGTCTGCTGCGCCCCGAGCGCGTGGCGCGCGTGATCGCCGCGCCCATGAGGTTGCTGTCGCGCATCGCGTATCCCCTCGTGCGCGTGCTCAGCCTCTCCGTCGACGGGGTCCTGCGGCTCCTGCGCGTGCGCACGCTGCCCGAGCCGGCGATCACCGAGGAGGAGATCAAGACGCTGATCGAGGAGGGCGCCCGCTCCGGGGTGTTCCTGCGCACCGAGCGCGACCTGCTGCGCAACGTCATCCGGCTCGCCGACATGCCGATTGAGCTCGTCATGACCCCGCGCTCCGAGATCGAGTGGCTCGATGCCGACGATCCGCCCGAGGTGAATCGGCGCCGGCTTGCCGGGCTGCGCTATTCGCGCCTGCCGCTCGCGCGGGGCGAGCTCGACCGCGCGATCGGGATCGTCCAGACGAAGGACTTGCTGGGCCACATCCTGGCCGACGGACAGCTCGATCTCGCCGCCGTCTGCCGGCCCGTGGTCCGGGTCGGACTCGACGCCTCGCCGCTGCGCCTTCTCGAGATCTTCAAGAAGTCCCCGCTGCACATCGCCCTGGTGACGAGCGCGACCGGCGAGGTGCGGGGTCTGGTGACGCTGCACGACGTCCTGGAGGCCATCGTCGGCGGGCTGCCGATCGAGGGCGAGGCCCCCGAGCCGAGAATCGCCCAGCGCGCGGACGGCTCCTGGCTGGTCGACGGAATGCTGTCGACCGAGGAGCTGAAGGAGCTCCTCGGCGTCGCCCGTCTGCCCGACGAGGAGTCGGCCGACTACGAGACGCTCGCGGGCTTCGTGCTCGCGCAGCTCGGCCATCTTCCCCGGATCGGCGAGCATTTCGAGTGGGAGGGCTGGCGCATGGAGATCATCGACATGGACGGACGGCGCATCGATCGTGTGCTCATCGGCAGCAGCCGCCGGAGCGCCTGAGGACCCCGAGCGGCGGGAGCGCCGGCCGGAGGACCGCCGTCAAAAGCGCTCTTCGCGCGTCCCGACCCCGTCCGCGCCGTAATAGCTCACGACCGTGGTCTTGAGACTGCCTTGCCTGCGCAGACGTACTTCACGCAGCAGCGCGTCCTGTTGCCGTGAGTCAGTTTCGTTGCGCACCCGGACGTGGAGAACGAGCCGGTTCGAGCACAGTTCCACGGTTCCGCCGCCCGGCGCCGTGACGCCGTTGAGATCGTCCTGGAGCCGACGCAGCTCCGCGTCCAGCCGCGGCACCGGCCGGCCGCAGTCCACGAGCGTCATGAAGTGCCACCAGGCGAGACCGCCCGCGTAGATCGCGACCACGACCCCGACGAGGTTCACGAGCCAGCTCCCCTTACGGCGCAGCCATACCACCAGGGCATAGGCGCCGCCGGCGAGCAGCGCGACGGCCAGCACGAGCAGGCCGAGTGCCAGGTCGGACGAAAGCAGTTTCCAGAGCTGATAGTTCACCGCGCGTGCCGCCACTCCCGATCGATTAGCCGCGGCACTTTCGCAGGCCTCGCGGCCGTCATCCTTGACTCAACTCAAGCGCCCCGCGGGCGGGTAATGGGGAACGGCAGGCGGATGCCGGTACGTTTCGGATGCGCGCGCGCCGAGCCAGAGAAGCCCGCACAGCCGTCTTCCGGGACTGGGGAGACCGGAAACGCGCCAGGCCCCGAGAAAAGAACGGAACAACCGGCAGATGGCGCGCTGCTCGTCCTCGCCGCAGACGGAGAGCAGTCGAACCGCCAGCACGCTTCCCGCGACCCTGTGATCGGCCCGCAGCCACCGAATGACGGCCCAGTGCTCGGGCGTCAGCTCGCCCACGCCGTCGACGCGGGCGATCGCGCGCGCCATCGCCTCGTTCCACGCGTTCGGCTGAGCGAGCAGCCCGTCGTCATCGAACTTCGGCAACGTGTGTTGCGGAATCATGGCAAGCGCCCCCGGCCTTGAATGCCGTCCCGGGAAAGGACGATAGGCGTCGGACACCCGGAAAACGTTGACGCGTCTCAAGGGAAAACTTGATCCCGGTCAGAAACGGTCGCGAGCGGAGGCTCGTGAGCCCGCTCAGCGCATGTAGGCATAGCCTTCGTCGGTCTGGAGCCGGATGATCTCGGCGTCGGCCATCGGTACCAGGGTGAGAAAGCCGTGCACGTCTTCGGCGCCGTACCCGCGCATCCGGGCGGCGGCGCGGCAGAGGCGGAACCGGATGATCCCGCCGACCGAGAGGCTCTGCGCGCGCGCCATGAGCTCCCGATGGCGGGCGTGATTCCGGTTGGCGAAAAGCTCGATGGCGTCGCCGTGCACGACGAGCACGATCGCGCCGTCGAAAGGATCGGCGCCGTACAGCGTGCTCACGAAGCTCGCGCGATCCAGGACATTCGCGAGCACCGCGGGATCGCGGGAGACCACATCGTAGATCACCTTCCGGGGCGGGTACCGGGTTTCCTCCACCCGTGCCGTGCCCCACGGAGAAGCGGAGGCGGGACCGGAGTCCCCCGACGACGGGACAGCGGCCAGCGCGAGCCAGACGGCGAGCAGCGTGGCGAGTAAACGCATGGGCGACACCCCAAGCCTTAGTAATCGAGGAACAGCCCGGACCGGCTCAGCCGATCGGGCGGTTCGGCGACGTGAGCTTCCGCCGGCGGAGCAGCCTCAGAAGCACGTGGAGCTTGCTGACACAGATGAAGTCGTGCGTGCACCGTACGAACCCGCGTCGGCGCAAGGCGCCGAGCGTCATCCGCACCTGCGGGAGGATCGCCCCGGACAGATCCGCGAGCTCCCGCGCGCTCAGGCGGAGGTGCATCGCCTCGCCGTGCCCGCACGGCGCGCCGTGGTGCACCAGAAGCTCGGCGAGAGTGGCGAGCACCCGCTGCGGCGCCGGGAGCGGCGCCAGGTTCTCGATGCGGCGCGCGAGCACTTGCCGGCGAGCGCGCACGACCCGCAGCGAGCGGGTCGCGAACGGTGCACCGAGCGCGATCGCACGGCGAAACTCGGCTCCCGGCACCCGGTACACGCGCGCGGGGCCCTTCGCGAAGGCCGATTCGCCCGCGCGGGCGGCGCCGTCGAGGCCGGGGCCGAAGACGTGACGCGCGCCGAGGATGGCCGAGGTGATCTCGCGCCCCCGCACGCCGGGCGCGGCGAGGCGCACGTACCCGCTCTCGACCACGTAGATGCAATCGACGTCGTCGCCGCGACGGTATATCGGCGCGCCGTCCTCCAGATCGCGGATACGGAGCCCCGCGAACTCCTGCTTCCAGGCGTCGGGCGTCAGCGCGAGCGAAAGTACCGACGGCGCTTCGGCCTCTTCCCGTCGGACGCGCGCGGTCGCCTCGCGGGTCACAGGTGGTAGTCCCCCGCCGCCTCGGGCTGGTAGAGGATCTTCTCGACCCGCATCTGCTTCTCGCCCGTCGGGACCCGCCAGACGATACGCTCATGCACGCGCGCCCCGAGCAGCGCCGCGCCCAGGGGCGCGAGCACCGAAATCCTGTCGTTCGCGGGATCGGCGTTTTCCGGGAACACGA
Organism: Sulfurifustis variabilis; assembly: GCF_002355415.1. Lineage (GTDB taxonomy): Bacteria > Pseudomonadota > Gammaproteobacteria > Acidiferrobacterales > Sulfurifustaceae > Sulfurifustis > Sulfurifustis variabilis. The sequence continues at coordinate 3,696,927 of NZ_AP014936.1, forward strand.
GCGTATAGGCGTGGACCGACCCGACCTCCTCGTCGCGCAGCTCGACCTTCGAGTTCATCGTGACGATGTCCGGGGGCACCGCCCGCGTTTCCACCCGCTCGGCGCGCTCGAGCTTGGCCTCGAGCCGATCGAGATAATCCGCATCCATGTCCGAATCCCGCCGGGCGTTGACGATGAGCTGCTGCAGGCGTGCGAGGTCGAGTCCTGAAACATAAATCTCGTGAGCGACGGTTTCCATGCTGCTCTCCTATTACTTTTAGTAGAAATCGGCGGCGACCGCCGGGTCGGAGGAAAGGCGGGCGACGGGCTCGCCAGGAAATCGGATAGGGGGTCGCCCGGGGGCGAAGACCCCCTCAGGAATGCGTGACGGGGTCGGAACCTCGGGTGCGAACCGGCTGCGGGACTGGCGTATCCGCCGCCCGCAGCCCCGGCGCGGCGCGGGCGGGCGCGCGGGTGCAAATCAGACGATGCGCTGCAGCGACCATCGACCTTCGCCTTTCGACTTTCGCTGGAAACCCGTCAGGTCGGGGAGCCGGATTCATAATAAGTAGTTCAAGCAGCCGGGGCAAACGCGCCCGAGATGTCAGCACCGGCCGACCGACGCCCCGTGGACCCGATTGGCCGGAGATGTCTCGCGCGGTCGGTCGTCAGCGGGAGATGCGCACGGGAACGCCACTCGCCTCTTCGGCCGCGCGGCGCACGATGTCCCACTCGATCGCCGGCCTTCGCTCGCGCGTTGCGCGGATGACGGCCCGCACCGCGGGCGTGATGCTGCCCCGTTCGTCACCCGTGAAGGACGGGTGGCTCTCGAGGTAGAGCACTCCGTCGCGCCAGCCGGCCTTGTGGGGCTGATCGATGATCCGAACCGGCGTGCCCTCGCGCGCTTCTTCGTACAGCAGGTGAAGGTCTTCCGGTTGCAGGCCGATACATGCCGCGTTTGCACCCCCGCTCGGCTCGGGGGCGCCGATCGGCTCGATCAGACAGCCGGAAATGCCCAGACGCAGGGCCAAGTCTTCGCGCGGGCCCGCCCGGCCGGTGAGAGAAGTCCCCCTCGCCGCCGCCACCGGCGATACGCTTTCCGCGAGCCTCGCTTCGACCCGGGTGGACCCCAGCATGCGCGTCCAGTCTCTCCTGCCGAGCGCGATCGGAAACGTCATCACCTCGGCCCCGCGCCCGAGCAACGACCCGACGTAATAGTAGAGACGCCTCTCCGCGACGTTGATGACCGCGCCCTCGCGCGGCCCGTCCGGCAGTACGAACTGCGTGGGAAGCGTGATCCACGTGCCGGGATCGGGCCGCCGTGGGTCGACGCCGGCGTTCAGTCGCTCGAGTTCGTCCGCCCCGATACCGAATCGGAGGGCGATGTCCGGCAGTGTCTCCTCTCCGTGGGCCTTGACGTGCCTGATCTCGCCGACGACCTGTGTGTCCGGCCAAAGCGGAAAGGCGGCCGCGGCGACCTGGCCGGTGCACAGCCAAAGTACGGGTACGAGTAGCCCTCCGAGGGATCGCATAAAGACTCCATTCCGCGCGAGGCGAAGCGTCCTGCCCGCTCCCGATTCTGCCACCGAACCGTTGCGCTTCCGATACGGGGTTGCGCTAAGACCACACGCGCGCGAAATCCCTCGTTACCTCGACGGGCACGCCTGCGCGCCTCAGAAGAACACGTCTTCCCGCATGCGGGTCTGCAGCGTCTTGGGCGTCGCGAAGAAATAGCGGAAGGCCGCGGAAACCGTCCCGTCGGTTTCATCGCCGTCCGTGTAGTCGAAGCGCAGGCTGGCACGCTGGTCGAAGACGTCGGGCTGGACCTCGAGGCCGACGGTGTAGGTGTCGTTGGCGTCGTCGAACCCGAGGGCGCCGAACAGGCGGACGTCGGGCTGAACGTACCAAGCCGCTCCCGCGCTCCCGATGCTGTCCTCGCGGAGCCGGCCGGGATCGACGTCAAGGTGCGCCCAAGAGGCGAACACGTCGGCGTTGCCCAGGTAGACCGCGCCGCGCACTTCCCAGGTGGTCAGCTCGACATCCCGGTCGTCCACGTCGAGCTCCTCGAAGGAGCCGACGACGCCGACGTGGCCGATCTGGAAGTCCCGGGCGAAAAGGCCGGCAAAGTAGCCGTAGCCGTCGGTGTCGTCGTCCTCGACGAGGGAGACACCGAGGACGGCTCCCAACAGGTCGCCGATGGGCAGGTTGATGTTCGCGGCCGCATCGATCGTGCCGCCCTCGGTGTAGCGGAACGCGCCTTCGCCGTTCGTCTCGGAGACGGCGCGGTTGCCCTGCGCGAGAGCGGTGGAAACGGCTGGGAGCAGGCAGAGAGCGAATAGAGAAGCGACGGCTCGTTTCATTACACCTCCGTTATTGTTGTGCCACGTGGTCGCAGCCCGGACGGGGTTGCGGTCACCCGAAGCCCTTGCTGTCCTTTCCGAGAAATGCGGCGGCAGTCTGACGAATCAGCTCAGGAACAGCTTGTACGCCTGGTTTCGGGTCTCGTCGGCGTACTCGTAGCCGAGGCTGTCGAGGAACGCCTGGAACTTGCGCTTGTCCGCGGGCGGCACCTGCATCCCGACGAGCACGCGGCCGAAATCGGCGCCGTGCGAACGGTAGTGGAAGAGCGAGATGTTCCAGCGCCCGCCCATCTTGTCGAGGAAGTTCATCAGCGCGCCGGGGCGCTCGGGGAACTCGAAGCGGTAGATGATCTCGTCCACCGCGTTCGGCGCGCGGCCGCCGACGAGGTGGCGAATGTGCAGCTTCGCCATCTCGTTGTCGGTCATGTCGAGCACGGGGTAGCCCTGTGTCTTGAGGGCCTTCATCAGGCGCTTTCCCTCCGCGGGGGTGCCCGTCTGCACGCCGACGAAGATGTGCGCGGCCTTGGGGTCGTCGTATCGGTAGTTGAACTCGGTGATCGAGTGGTCGCCCACGATGGTGCAGAACCGCTTGAGCGCGCCCGGCCGTTCGGGGATCGTCACGGCGAAGATCGACTCGCGCCGCTCGCCGATGTCGGCGCGCTCGGAGACGTAGCGCAGCCGGTCGAAGTTGATGTTGGCGCCGGAAGCGATGGTCACGAGATGCCTGCCCTTCAGCCTGTTGGTCTCGACGTAGCGCTTGAGGCCGGCGTAGCCCAGCGCCCCGGCGGGCTCCAGGATGGAGCGGCGGTCCTCGAAGATCTCCTTGATGGCGCCGCAGATCTCGTCGTTCGATACGATCACCATCTCGTCCACGAACTTGCGACAGATCCTCAGGGTCTCCCGGCCGACCTGGCGCACGGCGACGCCGTCCGCGAAGAGGTTCACGTGATCGAGCGTGACGCGCTTGCCGGTCTTGAGGGAGCGCTCCATCGCGTCCGCGCCCTCGGGCTCGACGCCGATGATTTTCACCTCCGGACGGAGCTGCTTGATGTAGAGCGCGATCCCGGCGATCAGGCCGCCGCCGCCGACCGGCACGAACACCGCGTCGAGGGCGCCCTGGTGCTGGGTCAGGATCTCGAAACCGATGGTGCCCTGCCCGGCGATCACGTCCGGATCGTCGTACGGGTGCACGAACGTGAGGCCGCGCTCGCGCGCGAGGCCCGTCGCGTGGGCGTACGCGGCGTCGTAGTTGTCGCCGTGCAGCACCACCTGGCCGCCGAGGTTCGCCACCGCGTTCACTTTGATCTCGGGGGTCGTGCGCGGCATGACGATCACGGCCTTGGCGCCGAGCTTCTTGCCCGCGAGCGCCACGCCCTGCGCATGGTTGCCGGCGGAGGCCGTGACCACGCCCTTCCGGAGCTCGGCGCGCGAGAGCCGGGCCATCCGGTTGTAGGCCCCGCGGCACTTGAAGGAGAACACCGGCTGCTCGTCCTCGCGCTTCAGCCAGACGTGGTTGTGCAACCGCTTCGAAAGGATCGGCGCGTGCTCGAGCGGAGTTTCCCTTGCGACGTCGTAGACCCGCGCGTTGAGAATTCGCTTCAGATACTGTTGCGGCAAGTGTGAACCTTTCCAGCCCTCTCTCCCCGGCTGGCGGCGATGAATCCAACGTGGATGACGCGCTAAATCTAACATCCATTCTTTATAAATACAGCGGGAGCCGGTATTCTCGCGCCATGTTCGAGACGCACGCATGAAACCCGACGACAAGAAAAAAGCGGCCGCCGAGGCCGCCCTCGTTTACGTGGAATCCGGCTGGGTGATCGGCGTCGGTACGGGCTCGACCGCCAACCATTTCATCGACCTGCTCGCCCGAATCAAGAACAGGATCGAGGGTGCGGTCGCGAGCTCCAGGGCCACCGAGGAGCGCCTGAGGAAGCACGGCATCAACGTGCTCGACCTCAATGCCACCGGAAATCTCCCCGTCTACGTGGACGGGGCGGACGAAGCGACCCGGCACCTTCATCTCATCAAGGGCGGCGGCGGCGCGCTCACCCGGGAGAAGATCGTCGCCGCGGCGAGCGCGAAATTCGTCTGCATCGCGGACGACTCCAAGCTCGTCGACGTGCTCGGGCGCTTCCCCCTGCCGATCGAGGTCATTCCCATGGCCCGCTCGTACGTCGGCCGGCGGATCGTGGCGCACGGGGGCGAGCCCCAGCTTCGGGCGGGCTTCACCACCGACAACGGCAACCTGATCCTCGACGTGCACAATCTCGAGATCCTGAACCCCGTCGAGCTCGAGGGAGAGCTCGATCACATCGCCGGCGCGGTGACGAACGGACTCTTCGCCCGCCGTCCGGCCGACGTGCTGCTCCTGGGGACCGACAGCGGCGTCGACAAGATCGAGTAGCGCGCGTCGCGCCGGATGGCGACCCTCACGTTCTTCGGCGCGGCCCGGCAGGTCACCGGCTCGTGCTACCTCCTCGATGACGGCAAGTACCGCGTGCTGCTCGAGTGCGGGCTGTTCCAGGGTCCGCCCGACGTCGAGCGGCTGAACGAGCGGCCGTTCCCCTTCGATCCGAAGACGATCCACGCGGTCGTCCTGTCCCACGCGCACCTCGACCACTCGGGCCTCCTGCCCCGGCTGGTGCGCGACGGCTTCCGCGGCCCGATCTACGCCACCCCTCCGACCGGCGACCTGCTCGAGATCATGCTGAAGGACGCGGCCTTTTTGCAGGAACGCGACGCCGAGTGGGAGAACCAGCGCCGCCGGCGCCAGGGCCGGGAGGCGGCGGAGCCGCTCTACACGATCGCCGACGTCGAGCGCGCGCTCGCGCAGTGCCGCTGCCTGCCTTACGGCGAGCGCTTCGAGGTCGCCGGCGGTTTCTCCGCGCGCTTTCGCGACGCCGGCCATATCCTCGGCTCGGCGATCGTCGAGATCGGGATCGGCTCGCGCAGGCTCGTCTTCTCCGGCGATCTCGGCAACAGCGCGACGCCGATCATGCCGGAGCCCGAGCGCGTGGAGGCCGCGGACGTGCTGCTGCTCGAATCGACCTACGGCGACCGCGACCATCGCCCGATCGATGCGACGCTGAGAGAGTTCGAGGAGATCCTCGAGGGCGCGGCGGCGGACGGCGGCAACGTCGTGATCCCGGCGTTCGCCGTGGGGCGCACGCAGGAGCTGCTCTACTACCTCGGCGAGCTGCACGAGGCCGGGCGACTCAAGCAGCAGCGCATCTTCCTCGACAGCCCGATGGCGATCGCGGCCACCGAGGTGCACCAGCGTTACGAGTCGCTCCTGAACGGCAGGATCCCCGGCACCTGGTCGCACGGCGGTCGGCACAAGGTACTGCCGCCGTTGCAGTACACGCGCTCGCCCGAGGAGTCGATGGCGATCAACCGGATCGCGGGCGGCGCCATCATCATCGCCGGCAGCGGCATGTGCACGGGCGGGCGGATACGCCACCATCTGAAGCACAACCTCTGGCGGCGCGAGGCGCGCATCGTGATCGTCGGGTTCCAGGCGCAGGGCACGCCGGGCCGGGAGCTGGTCGACGGGGCGAAACGCCTGCACCTGCTCGGCGAGGACCTCGCGGTGAACGCGAGCATCCACACCCTCGGCGGATTCTCCGCCCACGCCGGACAGTCGCAGCTCCTCGCCTGGGCGGACGGCTTTGCGCGGCGCCCCCGGCTCTACCTGGTCCACGGCGAACCGGACAAGATGACGGTCCTTCGGGCGAAGCTCGAGGAGCGGCTGCGCTGGACCGCCGAGATCCCCCAAGCCAACCAGACAATCGAGGTCTGACGTCGACAAGGTCGACGCGCTGCGGCGTCGTCCGCGGAGAAGGGATATCGGCCTCGACGCGACCCCGATGCACGCACGGCCGCTCGACCCCTTGCCGGGGTCGCGGACGGGCACGCCGAGCGCCCGTTACACGCGGGCCCATGACCCCGATCCTTCTGTTCCTGCGGTATCGCAGCGTGGCGTAAATCTTGCATCTTTAATGAGTTAGCAAGAGCGACAGGGGGACCGATGACTGCATCCACCACGGACGCCGAGCGAGCTCGGCCCGACCGGGCCGGCCGCGCGCGAGGCCGGCGTGTCCCCTGCTGACCGCGCACCCCGCGCCGATCCCGGCATGGACGCCGCTTCCGCTTCCGCGACACCCGAGCACCGGCTTCGCCCGGATTTGCCGCTCATCGTGCTCGTCGCCGCCCTGCTCTTCGCCGGCTCGAGCGCGCACACCTGGTACAGCGCCAGAACCGCCGCCGAAGTCGCGACCGGCGCCATCGAGGACCGGGCTCTAAGGCAGGCGGACGAGCTCGCGCACGCCGCCCGATCCCTGGCGACCGACGAACGGGCGGCCGGGCTCGACATGCTGCTCGATACCGCGACCGCCGGCGATCGCGGCGCGCGGCGCGTGCTGCTCCTGGACCGCGATGCGCGCGTCGTGGCCGATGCCGGCGCGGACGCGCGGGCGACCCCGGCCGCCTCGCTCGTTCCCCCTTCCGCGCCCGGGCTCCATGTCGCCCGGACGGGCAACCGCCTGGTCGTCTGGCGATCCCTGGGCGAACCGGCGGGGAGCTGGCTGCGGCTGGAGTACGCCATGGACGGGGTCTGGGAGCTCCACGCCCGCGTCGCGCGAGCGAGCCTGCTCCTCGGTCTCGCCTCCACCGCGCTCGGCGTGCTCGTCCTGATGGCGTACCTGAAACGCACCTGGCCGGCCGGCCGCGATCGCGCGGGGCAGGGCCGATCGCTCGAGATCGAGTCGCTCGGCCAGGCGTTGCGCGAGGTGTCGTCCAAGGTGCGGGAGCAGGAGGCGGTCCTCACGGCGGTGACGAAGCGGCTCGAGGCCGTGCTTCAGCACGTGATCGACGGCATCATCACGCTCGACGAGCACGGGCGCGTCGAGAGCGCGAACCTCGCGGCGGCGCACGTCTTCCAGTACGCGCCCGAGGAGCTGGTCGGGCTCCCCTTCGATCGCCTGGTGCCCGACTTCCCGCTCGCCCACCAGGACGAACGGGACGCCGACCCCGCGCCGCCGCTCGCCAGCGGCCTGCGGCTCGAGGTGAGCGCGCTCCGCAAGGACGGGTCGGCGTTCCCGCTCACCCTCGGCCTCACCGAGATGCGGCTGGACGGCCGCCGGCTGCTCGTCGGCACCGTGCGCGACATCACCGAGCAGAAGCGGCTGGACCGCATGAAGACGGACTTCATCGCGGCGGTAAGCCACGAGCTGCGTACGCCGCTCACGGCGATTCACGGTTCCCTCGAGCTGCTCGCGGGCGGCGAAGTCGAGGGGATCTCCGGCAAGGGCCGGGAGCTCGCGCACATCGCCTACAAGAACAGCGGGCGGCTGACGCGACTGGTGAACGACATTCTGGACTTCGAGGCGATGGAGGCCGGCACGATGCGCTTCGAGGTGAGCGTCGTCGAGCTCATGCCCATCGTGCACGAGGCGATCGAGGTCAGCCGCCCGCAGGCGCGCCAGAAGCAGGTGGAGCTCGCGCTGACCGCCGCCGCGACCGGCGCCCGCGTCATGGTGGACCCGGAGCGGCTGCAGCGGGCCATCGCGAATCTCCTCGCCAATGCCATCCGCCTCTCGCCGCCGAGCGACCGGGTCGAAATCGCCGTCACCCCCGTCGAGGGACGGCTACGCATCGCCGTCAGCGACCGTGGCCCGGGGATCCCGGAGGAGTACCGCCCGCATCTGTTCGAGAAGTTCGTGCAGATCGACGGCGCCGATTTCCGCTACAAGGCGGGCGCCGGCCTCGGGCTCGCGATCGTGCGCACGATCGTCGAGCGCCTCGGCGGCACGGTGGACTATACGAGCGAGCCCGACGTGCGCACGACCTTCGTGATCGAGCTGCCCGAGGTGGCGCGCGCCTGATCGACGGGATCGTCGTCGATGTCCTGCCCGTCGCGCGTATCCCGCCCCGCATCCGCTCAGGACGCGCGCGGCGTTTCCTGGCTGTCGGGGACGACCAGGACGTCGCACGGGGACTCGCGGAGGACGTGCTCCGCCACGCTCCCGAGTAGCGCGTAGTTGAGGCCGGTCAGGCCGCGGGTTCCGACAACCACCAGATCCGCGCGCCGTTCGGCGGCGGCCTTCACGACCAGGTTCCCGGCATAGCCGTAGCGCACGACGCACGGCGTTACGCCGGGATCGAGCCCGGCCTCGCGCGCGAGCGCCGCGAGTCGCTCGCGCGCCTGCGTCTCGTAGTCCAGATGCAGCCGCTGGACCTCGTCGCTCGTGATCCCGGTGCGCAGCCGGTACTCGTACCACAGCTCGTAGGCGTGGAAGAGATCGATTCCGGCCGCCGGCGCCAGTCGCCGGGCACGACGGAGCGCGCGGCGTGCGTGCTCGGAAAAGTCCGTCGCGACGATCACGCGCCGGTAGGGTCGCGAAGCCGGTTTCCGAACGACGAGCACCGAACGCTCGCCGTGGCGCGCGACCCGCGCGGCGGTCGTGCCGAGCAGCAGACCGCGCAGGTAATGGCGGCCGTGGGCGCCGAGCACGATCAGATCGGCCTGCGTGTCGCGCGCGGCGTTCAGGATCTCGCCGAACGCCGACCCGAGCCGCGCGCGCACGTCGCACGCAAGCGGCTTGCCGCGGGCGAGCCGCGCGACCTCGTCCCGCAACTCGCGCTCCGCTCCGGCCAGCACCTCCTCCTCGACGCCATCGGACACCCGGAAGATCGCGCGCAGGGCGCTGTCGGACCCCGGTGACTCGGAAAAGGCGCGCTCGACGACGGTCAGCGCGGTCAGCCGAGCGCCGTGCTCGCGCGCGAGGCGGATCGCACGGGCGAGCGCGTGCCCGGCGCGCGGAGAGAGATCCGTGGCTGCCACGATCGCCTGCAAGGAACGTTCGTTCACAGTGCCTCCTCCGTTGCCGGCGGCCGATGCCCGGCGGGCCGCAAGTAGCTCATGAGCGTCTCCACCGTCTGCTCGGCGGCGGCCAGGAACGGCCGGAGCACGATGTCCGCGCCCCGCTGATGCAGCACCTGCGCGTCGTGCTCGGTCAGGGCCGTGAGCGCGATCCGCCCGCGATAGCCGTGCGCACGCAAACCGTGCAGCAGTGCGAGGTTGACGTCCCGCGCGGGGATGGCGCAGACGACCCAGCCCGCCTCGTCGAGCGGCAGGGTCGCGTGCAGTTCGGGGTCCTCGGCGTCGCCGTACTGCGCCGGAAGTCGCCGCTCCTGCCAGGAGCGGATCGCCTCCGGGTCGAAGTCCACGCCCAGCACGCGCACGCCCGCCGCGCGCAGCCCCCGGGCGATGTTCTCGCCGAAGCGCCCCAGCCCGAACAGGATGACCTCGACGCTGCCCGGCGTGCGGCCGCGGGCCTCCTCCGCCTGCTCGCGGTGCGGCACCTCCCGCTCGAAAAGGCCGAGCCAGGGCGCGATCCGCTCGTATAGAAAATGGGAGTACAGGATCAGGTAGGTGGAGAGCCCGATCGTTACCAAACCGACGAGCGTGATCAGGCCGAGGGTTTCCGGCGCGATGTGCCCCAGGCTCAGGCCCAGCGCTCCGAGTATCAGCGAAAACTCGGAGATCTGTGCCACGGTGAGCCCCGCGAGGAAGCTGGTGCGCTTGCGGTAGCCCATGACGCCCATGATCACCATCACGATCAGGGGATTCCCGATCAGCACGAACAGGGACAGGATGATCGCCGGCGCCAGCTGCTCGCCGAGGAAGCCCAGGTCGAGACGGGCGCCGAGGTCGATGAAGAAGAACAGGAGCAGGAAGTCCCGCAGGCTGACGAGGCGCGTGCTGATCGCCTCGCGGTAGGGCGTGGACGCGATCGTGACACCGGCCAGGAAGGCGCCCACCTCCTTGCTCAGGCCCACGTAATCGCCCAGCGCCGCGAGCACCACGGCCCAGCCGATCCCGAAGAGCACGAGCAGCTCCGGCGACTGGGCGAGTCGGAAGAGGAGCGGCGGCAACACGTAGCGCATGAGGAGCGCCACGCCGAAGAGCAGCGCGACGGCGCCGAGCACCAGCCGGAGCAGATCCCGCCAGGGCCCGTTTTCGGCGGCGCCGGCGACCCCGAAGGCCGAGAGCCCGATCATGACGAGCACGACGACGATGTCCTGCACGATCAGGAAGCCGACTGCAATGCGCCCGTGCAGCGAATCGATCTCGCGTTTGTCCGACAGCAGCTTCACGATGATGATGGTGCTCGAGAAGGTGAGCGCGACGGCGACGTAGATCGCCGGTACGTGATCGAGCCCCAGCAGCAGGGCGATCGCGTAACCGATGACGGAGGTGAAAACCACCTGACCGAGGCCGGTCGCGAGCGCCACCGGGCCGAGCGTGCGGATCAGGTGGAGGTCGAGCTTCAGGCCGACCACGAAGAGCAGCAGCGCGATGCCCAGCGTGGCGAGCAACGCGATCGGGTCGTGCGCGGTCACGAGGCCGAATCCGGCGGGCCCCACCAGGATGCCGACCGCGATGAAGGCGACGATGAGAGGCTGCCGCAGGCGCAGTGCAAGCGCGCCGACGGCGACCGCGATCAGGAGCAGCGCGGCGAACTCGTAGAACACGTTCCCGATCGGCGACACGGTCCTCCGGCGTCATTCATCGGTACCGCAACCTATATAAACGGCGACCGGACGGGACACAACCGCATCCCCGGCGAGGCGGCGGCGCGAAGCCGGCGCCGGATCCTGTTCAGGCCCCGGCGCTCGCCGCGTACAGCCACCCGCGGCGCACCAGCGCCTTTTCGATCTCCACGGCGACGAACACGACGGACGACATCGCGAGGCAGAAGGCGAGCTCGCCGGCCGCGAGCGGCGCGGTCTTGAAGACGGGATTCAGGAACGGGACGTAGATGGTCGCCAGCTGGAGCGCGAAGGTCAGAACGACCGCGCCGAGGAGCGGGGCGTTGCTCGCGAGCCCCTGCCTGAAGAGCGAGTCCCGCTCCGAGCGGATGGCGAGCGCGTGCCCGAGCTGCGAGAGTGTCAGCACCGTGAACACCATGGTCTGCCAGTTGTCGTTGCCGACGTGGATCGCCCATGCCTGGGTGAGCAGTGAGACCCCGCCCATGAGCAGCCCCACCCAGAGCATGTGCTGCCACATGCCGTGCGCGAAGATGCTCTCGTTCGGCGGCCGCGGCGGCCGGCGCATCAGCCCGCGCTCCCCCGGCTCCGCCGCGAGGGCGAGCCCCGGCAGCCCGTCGGTCACGAGATTGATCCAGAGGATGTGCACGGGCAGCAGCGGGATCGGAAGCCCGAGGAACGGCGCGAGGAAGATAGTCCAGATCTCGCCCGAGTTGCTCGTCATCGTGTACTTGATGAACTTGCGGATGTTGTCGAAGATCCGCCGGCCCTCGCGCACGGCGCGCACGATCGTGGCGAAGTTGTCGTCGAGCAGGATCATGTGCCCGGCCTCCTTCGCGACGTCGGTGCCCGTGACGCCCATCGCGACGCCGATGTCGGCGCGCTTCAGGGCCGGCGCGTCGTTCACGCCGTCGCCGGTCATCGCCACGAACTCGCCCTTGTCCTGCAGCGCCTGCACGATCTTGATCTTCTGCTGCGGCGCGACGCGCGCGTACACGCGCACGCGCTCGACGCGTTCCTCGAACTCGGGAAGCGACATGCGCGCCAGCTCCCGGCCCGTCAACACCTCGGCGCCGGGCGCGACGATCTCGAGGCGCTCGGCGATCGCGCGCGCCGTCGCCGGGTGATCGCCCGTGATCATGACCGGCGTGATGCCGGCCGTGCGGCACTCGCGCACGGCGTCCTTCGCCTCGGCGCGCGGCGGGTCGAGCAGGCCGACGAGCCCAACGAATGTGAGATCGCGCTCGACTGTCTCGACCTCGAGCGGATCGGGAAGCGCCGGCCAGGCGCGCACAGCCACGGCGAGCACGCGCAGGCCCTCGGCGGCCATGCGCTCGGCGGTCGCCTGCACGGCTTCGGGGTCGAGCGAGCCGACACCGTCGTCCGCGAGTTGATTCACGCAAAGCGGGAGCAGCTTCTCGGGTGCGCCCTTGGTGAAGGCGACGATCGATCTTCCCTCTCCCGCCATGCGGGAAAGGGGCGGGGGTGAGGGTACGGCATCGCCCAGGCCTTCCTCCCCCCTGCCTTCTCGCGGGGGCGAGGAAGAGATGCGATGCAGGGTCGTCATCCGTGCCCGATCGGAGTCGAAGGGCAGCTCGGCCGCGCGCGGGGCGAGCGGCAGCAATTCGGCCTTGCGCAGCCCCGCCCGCTCGGCCGCGCGGTAGAGGGCGATTTCGGTGGGATCGCCGATCACCTCGCCGGACTCGGTCGCGCGCGCATCGTTGCTGATCGCGAGCGCCGAGAGCAGCGTGCGCCAGACCGCTCGCTGGGCCACGCCCGGCTCCAGCGCCCGGACGGTCTCTCCCTCCGCGTAGGCCTCGTCGACCCGCATGCGGTTCTCGGTGAGCGTACCCGTCTTGTCCGAGCAGATGTAGGTGACGGAGCCGAGCGTCTCGACCGCGGGGAGCTTCCGGATGAGCGCGTTCGCCCGCACCATCTTGCGCGCACCGAGCGCAAGGGCGACCGTGACGACCGCCGGCAGCGCCTCGGGGATCGCGGCGACCGCGAGGCTGATGGCGGTGAGCGCCATGAGGAGCAGCGGCTCCCCGCGCAGCACGCCGGTCACGAACACGAGCGCGCTGATGGCGAGCACCACGATCGAGAGCACCCGCCCGAAGCGCGCCAGCCGCTTCTGCAACGGGGTCTTGACCTCCTCTTCGGCGCCGAGCAGACCGGCGATCCGCCCGAGCTCGGTGTCCATGCCGGTCGCGACGACGACTCCGCGCCCGCGCCCGTAAGTGAGGAGCGTTCCCTTGTACGCGAGATTACGGCGATCGCCGAGAGGCAGGTCCTCCTCGTGCAGCCGGCCCGTCTGCTTCTCGACGGCCTGCGACTCGCCGGTGAGCGCCGCCTCGTCGATCCTGAGTTGCGCGGCCTCGACCAGGCGCAGGTCGGCGGGCACGGCGTTCCCGGCCTCGAGCAGCACGACGTCGCCCGGCACGAGCTCGTCGGCCGGAATCACCGCGCTTTCGCCGCCGCGCTTGACGTGTGCGTTCGGCGCGGCGAGCGCCTTGAGCGCGGCGATGGCGCGCTCCGCCCGATACTCCTGCACGAAACCGATCACGGCATTGAGCACGACGATCACCAGAATGACGATCGTGTCGACCGCATCGCCGATGAAGCCCGAAACGACGGCGGCCGCGAGCAGCACGAGGATCATGAAGTCGGTGAACTGGTCGAGCAGCATGCGCAGCGGGCTGCGGCGGCGGCCTTCGCGCAGCCGGTTCGGGCCGTGGCGCGCGAGCCGGGCGGCGGCCTCGGCCGGCGCGAGCCCGGCGTGGGTGTCGGTCGCCAGAGCGCGCACGACTTCATCGGTGGAAAGCACGTGCCAGGCGCGCTCGATGCGCGCGGGGACGGTGTCCGGGCTCATGGTTAGCCGCTGTAGAGGTAGAGGAACGAGGCGTTGAGCAGGTAAATCGACAGCAGAACCAGGCTCGCCCAGCCGACCGTGCGGAAGACCCGGCCGGTCGGACGGTAGAGCAGCCCCACGATCACCACCCCGCTCATCATGATGGCCGACAGCGCCGACACCGCGTGCAGCCCCGAGGTATGGGAGAACAGAGGACCCGCGGGATAGAAAACGTCGTCGATCGCGAGGATGAGCAGATTGAACAGGTTGCTGCCGAGCAGGTTGCTGACGGCGAGGTCGAGCGCGCCGATGCGCAACGCTGCCACGGTGACGGTGATCTCCGGCAGGGTGGTGGCGAGCGCGACGAACAGCGTGCCGACGAAGGTCTCCTCCCACTGCATGCTCGCGGCGAGCGCCTCGCCGATATGAGGCAGCCAGAGCCCCGCGGCGACGACGACCGCGGCGGCGAGCGCATAGCGCCCGACGGCCCGGCGCAGGGGCATCTCGGGATAGCGCTCCACGCGCTCCTCCACGAACGCTTCGCGCTGGCGGCGCTCGTACTGGTAGACCGTGCGCATAGCGACCAGGTAAACGACGACGATGAACGGGCTGTACAAGCCGATCGTGCCGATCGCGTACGCCCATCCGCGTTCCGCCAGGAGCACGCTCACCCCGATGAAGCCGGCGAGCACCACGCCGAACCCGGCCGAGAGGATATGCCCCTGGCTGGCCCGCGAGTAGACCGACTCGCTGCGATGCAGCAGGTCGAGAACGACGATCATGCCCAGATTGATCACGCAGGCCCCGAGCACGTTCCCGACCGCGATGTCCGGCGCGTCCGCCGTCGTGACCGCGCTCACGCCGGTCACGAGCTCGGGCAGCGAGGTCACGCTGGCCATCAGCACCAGGCCGATCCACGTGCCGCCCATTCCGGTCTTGTCGGCGATGACGTCGCCGTAGCGCGAGAGAAAGGTGCCGGCCACGCCGATCAGGAACGCGCACACGAAAAACTGCGACCACGCGAGAACGGCCGGAGACAGCACTGATTATCCTGCTTCCACCAGAACGGACGCCGCTCGCGCTCCGCGGCGCAGTCCTGGCTTGGTCACGCGCCGAGCGGGGGCCGCGCAGCACGCACGCGCCGGATCGAAGTCCCCAGCCACTCTGCCGTCTTCAGCCACCGGTTCGTCGTACTGGCTCACGAGGTCGAGCCCGTACTATACCGGCCGGCTTCCGTTCGCCCAATTTGGCGGGCGGCGGGCGTGCTCACGGGCTCCGGGTTTGCACCAACCCATCCGGTCCACCCGAAATTTATTGGGCCGAGACGTGTCGAACAGAGTCGCGGCCCAACGACCGGCGGACGCGGTCGATGGCGCCGGGCATCTCGATGCAGACAAGGAGGCACGACATGAAGCTAGGGAAAGCCCTGCCCGGGCGAGCGGCGGCCCCGCTCGCGATCGTCCTGGCCACGCTACTCGCCGTCTCACCGGCCGGCGCCCAGCAGGTGGTGAACCCGATGTACTTCGGATTCAAGGCCGGCACGATGGACCTCGACGCGAGCGGGTTCGACAACGCCAGCAACTGGGCCGTCCTGCTCGGCTTCACCCTGTACGATCGGCCGGAGACGGGATCGTTTGCGCTCGAGGGGGAGTACTCGCGTTCCTTCGACGACGGCGATGTACGTGTCGCGGGAGCCCGCGGGGAGTGGGATGCCGAAACCCTCGCCCTGTACGGCGCCTATCGCACCGGCGGCAGCGTGTTTCTCAAGGCGAAGGCCGGGTGGGCGAACTGGGACGTCAACGTCTCCGGGCCGGGCACGCGCGCCGAAGGCGACGATTCGGATTTCTCGTACGGCGCGGGCGCCGGGCTGCGGTTGTCGCCGCGAACCGGATTCGAGGCGGAGTACACCGTGATCGAGAGCGACCTCAGCTTCGTCAGTCTCGGATTCTTCAGCCGTTTCTGAGGCGTCCACGTGGCACGGCGGTCGGATCAGTTCACCACGCGGCTGATCTGGATGCCGAGCTTCTTGATCCGGTGCCACAGGCTGCGTTCGGAAACGCCGAGCAGCTTTGCCGCGTGCGCCTGCACGCCGCTGGTCTGGCCGAGCGCCTGCAGGATCGCCCGGCGCTCGACATTGGCAAGCCAGTCGTCGAGCCCGCCGTCGCGCGGGTGCCATGTCGGGCCGTTCTCCGCCGTTCGTTCGACTTCTCCGGCGATGCCCGGGGGAAGGTCGACGACATCGACGGTTTCGCCCTTGCACGAAAGCAGCGCCCGTTCGACGGCGTTGCGCAGCTCGCGAATGTTGCCGGGCCAGCCGTAGCGGCTCATGACCTCCAGCGCGCCGGGCGCGATGCCCGTCACGCGCTTGTCCGTTTCAACCGCGAGCTCGCCGAGGAACACCCGCGCGAGCAGGGCGATGTCCTCTCGCCGTTCGCGCAGGGGCGGCACGACGATACTGTAGACGTCGAGCCTGTAGAACAGGTCCTCGCGGAACCGGCCTTCGCGCACGAGGGTCCGGAGATCGCGATTGCTCGCGGCGAGGAAGCGAACGTCCACCGTGCGTACCTGGTCCGAGCCGACCGGCGAGTACTCTCGCTCCTGGAGCACGCGCAGCAGCTTGGCCTGCAGCGTGAGGTCGAGGTCGCCGATCTCGTCGAGAAACAGCGTGCCGCCCTGCGCCTGCTCGAGCCGCCCCGTGCGGTTCTGCGTCGCGCCGGTGAACGCACCCTTCACGTAGCCGAAGAGCTCGCTTTCGAGCAGGTCGCGCGGGATGGCCGAGCAGTTGATCGCGACCCAGGGACCGTCCGCGCGCGGCGAGAGCTCGTGGATGGTGCGCGCCACGAGCTCCTTGCCCGTGCCTGACTCGCCCGTGATCAGCACGCTCGTCTTGTACGGCGCCACGCGGCGGATCTCGTCCATCAGCCGCTCGGACGCCTCGCTGGCGCCGACCAAGCGCCGTCCCGCCTGGCTCACGGCGGCCTTGAGGCGCGCGTTCTCGTTCAGGACGTCGCGTAGCTTGACCGCGTTGCGCACCGCGATCTCGAGCTGCTCGGGCTCGAAAGGCTTGGTGAGGTAATCGGCCGCGCCGTCGCGGATGCTCTTCACCGCCGAGCTGATCGTGCCGTGCGCCGTGACGATGATCACCGGAACGCTCCCCTGCAGCTGCCGGCATCGCCGCACGAATTCCTCCCCGCCCATTCCGGGCATCCGCAGGTCCGTCAGGATCACGTCGAGGTCGGGGTGCTGCAGGTGCGGCAGCGCCGCTTCACCGCTGTCGGCGACGAGCACGCGGTAACCGGCCTCCTCGAGCACGAGCCGCATCACCGCCTGCATATTGGCTTCGTCGTCGACCACCAGCACGGTACGTTTCATGGACTTCCTCTATGTGCGCTTGCCTGCCGTCCCTGGCGCGACCGCGCGGTTTCGCGTTACCCCGGCCCGCACGTCCGTGTGCGGGCGTTCGGCGGCGCCGATGCACGTTAAGTGCATCGGCGACTACTCCGCCTCACCCTCGAGCACGAGCCGCATCACCGCCTGCATATTGGCTTCGTCGTCGACCACCAGCACGGTACGTTTCATGGACTTCCTCTATGTGCGCTTGCCTGCCGTCCCTGGCGCGACCGCGCGGTTTCGCGTTACCCCGGCCCGCACGTCCGTGTGCGGGCGTTCGGCGGCGCCGATGCACGTTAAGTGCATCGGCGACTACTCCGCCTCACCCTCGAGCACGAGCCGCATCACCGCCTGCATATTGGCTTCGTCGTCGACCACCAGCACGGTACGTTTCATGGACTTCCTCTATGTGCGCTTGCCTGCCGTCCCTGGCGCGACCCCAGCACAGTGCGTGTCACGGTTTCACCTCTGCTCCGGGAACGCCGAATCCGGGGGGTAGTTGCCGTCGTAAACGGGGAAGCGCATCGCAAAGCGCGCCCCGCGCTTCATCGGTGGAAGGGCCTCGAGCCGGCCGCCGTTGGCGTCCACCAGCGTGTGGGCGATGGTGAGCCCCAGCCCGGTGCCTTCGTGCTTGGTCGTGAAGAACGGCTCGAACAGCCGCGGCAGGATATCGGCCGGGATTCCCGGCCCGGTGTCCTCGACGGTCATGATCACCTCGCCGTCTTCGGTCCACGACTCGAGCCACAGCTCGCCGCCATTTTCCATCGCCTGGAGCGCGTTCGTGTAGATGTTGCCCCACGCCTGCTGTAGGAGACCGGCGTCGGCCGCGATCCGCGCCGCGCCGTGGCGAAACCGCTTGCGGACCTTGACCGACTCGTGGGACGCGGCGCACGTCGCGAGCGCCCGCTCCATGGGGGCGGCGGGGTCGATCGACGCGAAGTGGGGCTGGCGGTGGCGCGAGAGCTGGAGAAAGTCCTGGACGAGCCCCGCCACGCGCATCGACTCTTCGCGCATCATCCGCGTCAGCTCGGCCTTCTTCGCGGGGTCGAGCCCCGGCTTCTCCAGCATCGCCGCCGACGTGCCGATCACGCCGATGGGGTTGCGTATCTCGTGGGCGAGGGCCGCCGAGATCTCGCCCATCGCGGCGAGCTTGTCCTTCTGGTGGCGCTGGGTCTGCTCGTCGCGCGCCGCCCGCAGTCGTGCGGCCATGGCGTTGAACGCCTTGGCGAGATCGCCGAGCTCGTCGTCCGAGGAGATGGGCACGGTCGCGTCGAAGTTCTGGCCCGCGAGCTGCAACACGCCGTCGCGCAGGTACGCGATCGGGCGCAGCACCAGGCGCGACAGCAGCAGCCCGACCAGCCACGCGATGCCGATCCCGAGCAGCGCGATCCACACGAAAAGGGCGGCGCGGTTGGTGAGCACGTCCTGGTACGTGCGCCGCTCGAGGCCGCTGAACATGATTGCCTCGACGCGTCCCGTCGAATCCACGAGCGGCGTGTACACGCCGCGGTACTCGCCGTTCTCGGCATGCAGCGTGTAGTAGGGCTTGCGTTCGACTTCGAGGAGCCGGCGCGCCGTCACGGGAAGGTGGCCGAGGGCGATCGCCTCGCCGGGGCGCGAGAACAGGTCGAGGTACGCTCCGCCCTCGCGGTAGTAAAGCCGGGTCCGAAGGCCCGTGAGCTGCGCCAGCTCGTTCGCGAAGTCGCGCCCGAGCAGGCTTCCGAGCACGAGGTAGTAGCGCGGCCGGCCCTTGCGCGGGACGGGCGTGATGCCCACGGCGGCGAGCATCCGCTGTTTCTCGCGAGCGACCTTGAGAACCGCCTCCGTCTGGCCACCCTCCCAGAAGGTCTCGAGCTTCACGGGCAGGGACGAGTACACGAGCCGGTGATTCGCCGTGTAGACCTGCATCAGGTGCAGGCCGAGCTCCTGGGCCACGCGCCGCACCGGCGACGGGAGCGAGGCCTCGGGATAGAGGGCGAGACCCGGGACGTAAACCGGATCGTCGGCCAGCACGCGCCCGAGCATGACCGCATCGGTCTGGTACGCCTGGAGCCAGTTCTGATTCGCGCGCGCCGCGTCGAGGATCCAGAGCTCGAGCCGCTTCTCGAACGTGCTCGACACCCACTCGGCGGCGAACCAGCCGGCGACGAGCATCGGGATGACGACGATCGTCGCGATGAGCAGCAGGACCTTTCGTTGCAGACGGCCCAGACCGAGTCGCCGAAGCACGTGAGTTCTCGAAAAGTGAGGTGAGCTACAAAATTTGAAGTTCGGCAGCGGGCGCTAGAATACCCCAGAGCCGTTATCGAAATGCAAGTGCTTGCACGACTGCGCATTTCCGGTCTCGTTTCCCCTGCTCCGCGCCGTGTTTCGATGGCATGTGGCTTGCTGAGTGCGCTCGATGGCGCCGGATTCGCCGCCATCCAAATCCATCACTCCAAACAGGAGCTCTCAATATGAAAAAGCTGATTCTCGGTCTCGTTGCCCTCTCCTTCCTCGGTACCGGCGCCGCATTCGCAATGAAGCACGAGGGCCCGGCGGCCGAGAAACTGGCTGCCGCGTGCAAGGGCAAGAAGGCGGGCGACAAAGTGAAGGTCGACGGGAAGGAGATGACCTGCCCGAAAACCGACGACAAAAAGAAATAAGTTCCACAAGCGCTCCATCGTTCCGCGCTAGCGGAACCGAAGCGCCCCCTCGCGGGGCGCTTTTTGTTGGAGGTCACTACAAATTTTGATGCCGCATCCGCACCGCGCCGGTGTATCGCAATCGGAACTGCCTGTCGGCAATACGATTTTGCATTCCGCCCGCTGGCACGCCGGTTGCTAACGCCCCGTGCGATGGTGGTTTCAGTCCCGCCAGCACCGTGCAAAATAAACAGGAGTTATCGGAAACATGAAAAAGACCCTCTCCGCTCTGCTCGCCCTCGGCTTCCTGGCCACGACCGGCCTCTCGTTCGCGGGCGACGACAAGGTCGCGGCGGCATGCAAGGACAAGAAGGCCGGCGAGACCGTGAAAGTCGACGGCAAAGACGTGAAGTGTCCGGAAAAGAAGAAGTAAGCTTCGCCGGAACACGGAAGAGGCTGTTCGGAGCGCCCCGTACGGGGCGCTCTTCGTTTGTGTCCTTTGCTACAAAGTTTGAAGCCTCGCGCTCGTTTCGCCTGACGTGACGTTCTCGCGCACAAAACGGCTGAAATACGAGCCGCGGCCACTTGACATGTGCGTTGCTGAACGGCGCTCGATGGCGATTCATGGAAATCGCCAGCGTCTCTCACACCTTGGTATGGAGCAATGACAAAGATGAAAACGTCCGTGATCACCGCCGCCTCCATCGCGTTCCTCTTCGCCGGCGCGGCGTTCGCGCAGCAGGGCGACGCGAAGCCCGAGATGAAGCAGGAAATGAAACAGGAGCAGAAGCAGGAGCAGGCCCAGGCGCAGGTCCAACAGAAGAAGCAGGCCGCTCAGCAGAAGCGCAAGTGCCCGCAGGGGCAGGTCTACAGCAAGAAGGCGCAGAAGTGCATGCCGAGGCCGGCAAAGAGCAAGGCGCCGAAGTCGTCGGCGGCGGCCGACGCGCCCAGGTCTCCCGCGGCCGAAACCGCGCCGGGCGCAGTCCAGTAAGACACGTTCGTGAGGAACCAAAGCGCCCCGCAAGGGGCGCTTTGCATCAGAGGATCGGCCTGGGCGGTCGGGAAATCAGTCGACGTGCCGCTCGACCCAGCTCGCGAGCTGCGGGTACGGCAGCGCGCCCGATATGCGGTCCCGTTCGCGGCCGCCGTCGAAGAGGATCAGCGTCGGAATGCCTCGTATGCCGTGACGCGCCGCCACATCGGGGTGGCGCTCCGTATCGAGCTTGGCGAAGCGTAACCGGGTCCCGTATCGCGCGGCTGCCTGCCCGTAGGCCGGCGCCATCTGCCGGCACGGTCCGCACCACGGGGCCCAGAAGTCGACGAGCACGGGCAGCTCGTTCTTCGCCAGGAACCGCTCGAAGTTGGCGTTCGAGAGCTCGACGGGATGCCCGTCGAACAGCGGTCGATGGCAATGGCCGCACCGCGGTCCCTGGTCCCGCTTCCCGTCCGGCACGCGATTGAGCCCGTCGCAATGCGGGCACACGACCTGTTTCCCGGAATTCATGCGCTACCCCCTGTCGTCGAAGAAATGGGGACAGCGCGACGATATTTCCAGCGCTAGCGCCGTTTCTTCTTCACCACCTTCTTCACGATCCTCGCGGCCGCGCGCTTGATCGCGGTTTTCTTTGCCGGCTTCTTCACCAGTCGAGGCGCCGGCTTTCGGGGAGGCTTGGCCGGCGCCTTCGCCACGCCGGCCTTCTTGATCGGCTCCTTCTGCGGCTTCGCGGGCGGTGCCGAACGCAGGCGCTCGATCAGGCCACGCAGGCGTTCCATCCGTTCTTTCATGATCTCGATCGCCTTGGTCGCGGCGTCCGTTCCCGTCTCGCCGTCGCGCAGCTGCCGGTAGCCCATCTCGATGAGGTCGTCGGGCATGGTGGTCGATCGGGCCACCGCCGGACCGGCCGAGCCGGCGATCCGCATGATGCGGTCGCGTGCCACGAGATTGATCTCGTGCAGCCGCTTGACGCGCTGGGGCCCGACCCAGCTGACGATGGTCCAGCGATCGCCCGCCGCACCGGGCGCGTCGAGATATTGCTGCCACACCTGTACCGCCGCGGTGCAGTCCTCGAGCAGACCTTCGAGCTCCGCGATGGCCGCGGCGCGCGCGCTTGCCGTCCCGCTGCTTGCCAGTGCGTCGACGGCCCGATTCAGACTCTGCATGACAACTCCTCCCGTTGTTCCCGAAAGACAAGGCGTTTCGATCGGCAAATGATAGCAAACACCGCGCCCGAAGCGTCCGCTCGATGCTCGGCCGACGCGGCCCGTTCGGCTACGCGGCCCCGGTACCGGGCGCAGTCGGCACGACCGGAGCAGTCAAACGGCGTCGCGCAACGCGAGCTCGCGCGGGTCGGGATAGAGGTACACCTGCCGGGCGATCCAGGGGTCCGGATGGCGGCGAAAGTGATGGCGCAACAACGTGGTCGGGACGCTCAGCGGAAGCGCGGAGGTGCGGTACTGTTCGATCAGCTCGCGCAGCTCCCGGCGGTCTTCGGGATCGAGGCTGCGACGGAGATAGCCGAGCACGTGCATCAGGACGTTCGTGTGGCGAGCCCGCGTCGCGGGGCGCGCGAGGATCTCCATGAAGCGTCGCAGATACTCCTCGCCGAGCGCCCGTCGATCGCCGCTCCCAGCGCGGGCGACCAGCCGCCCGAGCGGATCCCCGCGCTCGCCGTGGGACATGAGCGTGAGTTTGTGCGCGGTGTGAAACGCGACCAACCGCCTGGCCGTCAAGCCCTCCTCGACGAGCCGCTGCCAGCGCCGGTACGCGAAAACGCGCTCGATGAAATTGGCCCTCAAGGTCGGGTCGCCGAGCCGGCCCTCCTCTTCGACCGGCAGCTCCGGCCGCTCGGCCATGAAGGCTGCCGCGTACACCCCGCGGCCCGGCCGACCGGCTCCGCCTTGTCCGTATACCTTCACACGCTCCATCCCGCAGCTCGGGCTCCTGCTCTTCAAAATGTAACCGCTGATGGCGCCGAGCCGCTCCGCCTGGTCCCGCCCGTAGGCCGCGAGTCTCGCGGTCACATCGAGCGAAGGGTCCTTCACGCCGACGGCGCGGGGATCGTTCGGGTCGCCGACGAGGCGGATCGGCGGGCGCGGGACGCCGAGACCGATCGCGACCTCGGGGCACACGGGCAGGAACTCGAAATGGCGCCCGAGCGTCTGCGTTATATAAGTGTCGAGCTTGTGGTTCGCGTCATAGCGCACCCGCTGGCCGAGCAGGCAGCTGCTGATGCCGATCCGGATCCGCTCGTTCACCGCCGTTCCTCCCAGGGCTCCACCGGGCCCGGACGGACGTCGAAGAGCGGGTGAGCGGCGAGGCGCGCCGCCGGCAGCCGTCGGTAGGCCGCACGATCGCGCCCCCAGAGCTTCCTCCTGAGGTGCGCGAGCTCCCAGTCGAGCTGCCCGCGGGTGACCGGCAGGCGCATGCGTGCACGGCCCGGACGGATGCGCTCTGCGTGGAAGCGGTAGCCGCGGCGCGCGCCCTCTTCGGCGACCGCGCGGAGATACGCGGCGATCGCACCGCGCGGATTGCGCGTCGCCCGGAAGCGCGCGAGCTGCGGATGCCGGCGGTAGCCGCGCGTGCGTCCCGCGAGCACGGCCTGCGCCAGCAGGGCCTCGCGCCAGAGGGCCGACAGGCCCCGCGCGTCGAGATACTTCGGGTGCAGGCTCCAAAGACGCACCGATCCATTCTGGAGCGCCCGCGGGAACCTCACAAGCAGGACGCTCGCGCGGCGCCGTCAGTGACCGGGCGGCCGCCAGTCCGGATGATCGAAGTAGCGGGCGTAGTTCTCGAGCGCGTGCGCGATCCGCCGGGTGCCCTGGTCGGGCGACATGCCCTGTTGCTTGCCTTCGAGCGCGGCGGCGCCCTGCATCACGTCGGCGAGCACGACGTGCAGCACCTCGTCCGCCTGCTTGGGCAGCCGGCAATTCTGGAGGATGTAGGCGACCTCGGTGTTGACGTCCTTCGCCAGGCGCTCGTAGGCCGCCGCGTCCGGCCTGCCGGCGTGCAGGCGCTCGAGATGGCCGCGGATCCGCGTCATTCCGCGGCGCAGCGGCTCGTCGGTCGCCCACTTCCTGCCATGGTCGAGCGTCAGCGCCGCCTTCGGCCCGGCGCCGTGTTCATCGTGGGCGTGCTCGCTTGCCGCCCTCGCGCCGCCGATGGCGACGAGCAGTGCGAGCGCGGAAATCAGTACGAAAGGTTTCATGGTTTCCTGTCCGTTTCCGAGATTGGCCTTCGCGGACCGTGGAACCGCGCACCCGCTTCGTCGGGGCGGGTCGGCGCCGCGTGACTGTATTAACCGGATTGCCCCGCAATGCCCATGACCTGGGTCAAGCACGCGGCCGGTCGAAGCCACCGGAACTCCTTCGAGACGACGGCGTCGGAACGAGCGACTCGAGGCGGCCGGAAGGGCCTGGCCTCCCCGCGCCGCCCGGGCGATCGGGTACACTAGCCCCATGCTCATCCTGCGCACGGTTCGGTGTCCCTATTGCGGCGAGTCCTACGAGACGAACGTCGACGCTTCGGGCGGCAGCCAGGAGTACATCGAGGACTGTACCGTGTGCTGCCGCCCCGTCGTGTTCAAGCTCACGGCCGACGACGAGGGTCACCTCCTCGACCTGGAGACGCGGCGTGAAGAAGACTGACCCGCACGATCCCGGCAAGGCCGACTACACTCCGATCTCGTGCGATGTGTATTCCGAGCTCGAGGTCGCGATCCTGCACAGGACCCGCCTGCGCATCGCCTGGCGGGAAGGCAACGTGTGCCACACGCACGTCGTGATGCCGCTCGACCTCCAGACCCGCGATCACCAGGAGTTCCTGCACTGCCGCCTCGAGGCGGGCGACGTCGTGGCGCTTCGCCTCGACCGCATCACTCATCTGGAGCGCGCGTGAGGCGACGAGGCGCGGCGCTCGCGCTGCTCCTCGCCGCCGTATCCGCCGCACACGGGCAGACCGCGCCCGACGCCTGCGGTGCCGCGGATCCCCAGGTGCAGGTGCTCGGCTCCGGCGGACCCGACCTCGTTCCCGGGCGCGCGGCGAGCGGGTACCTCGTGTGGATCGGCGGCAAGGCCCGTATCCTCGTCGACGCGGGTGGCGGCACGGCGTTGCGCCTGGCCGAGAGCGGCGCGGACGTGCGCGATCTCGACGTGGTGCTGCTCACGCACCTGCACGCCGACCACACCGCGGACCTCGCTTCGCTCATCCAGGCGTCCGTCCTGCGGAGGCGCGGCCGCCCGCTCCCGGTCTACGGACCGCGCGGCAACCGCTTCGCGTCGTCCACCGTCGCGTACGTGCGTGCGCTCCTCGACGGCACGCGGGGCGCCTACCGCGATCTGGGCGACGTGCTGCGGCCGCTCGCGAACCAGGATTTCAAGATCGAGCCGCACGACGTTCGGGAACGCAACCGCAAGATACGGGCTCGACGCGAGGAGGAGGACGGCGCGATCGAGGTCTTCAGCAAGGCGACCTTCCGCGCGGAAGCCCTGCCCGTGATCCACGGCGTTTATCCGGCGCTCGCCTGGCGTATCCGGATCGGGCAGACGACGCTGGTGTTCACGGGCGATGCCAACGGCGAGGGCGGCGGGCTCGAAGACTTCGCGCGCGGCGCGGATCTGCTCGTCGCGCACCACGGTATCCCGGAAGGGGTCGCCGGCGTCGAACGCTATCTGCACATGCCGCCGTCGGTGATCGGACGCATCGCCGGACGCGCCGGGGCGAAGCGACTCGTGCTTTCCCACCGGACCAAGGCCACCCTCGGGCGCGAGACGGAGAGCCTCGAAACGATCCGCGCGGCCTACTCGGGCCCCGCGCTCTTCGCCGACGACCTCGCCTGCTTTTCCCCCTGAACGTCGTCCTCGACCGCGGGGAGCTCCTGCGGCGAGGCGATGTAATGGCCCTGCGCGTAATCCACGCCGACGCCCTTCAGCAGACCGAGTATCTCGCGCGACTCCACGAACTCCGCCACCGTGCGCTTGCCGAACGAGTGCGCGATGTCGTTGATCGAGCCCACGATCGCGCGGTCGATGGGATCGCCGGACATGCCGCGCACGAACTGCCCGTCGATCTTCACGAAGTCCACGGGCAGATGCTTCAGGTGGTTGAACGAGCTGAAGCCGGTGCCGAAATCGTCCAGCGCGAACCGGCAGCCCAGGTCGCGCAGCTCGTTGATCAGCCGCTTGGCCGCCTCCACGTTCGCGATGGCGCTCGTTTCGGTGATTTCGAAAATCAGCGTCCGGGCATCCAGCGGGTACCGGTCGAGCAGCCGCTTCAGATGCGGCACCAGTGCCTCGGCGTCCAGCGTCTGGCCCGAGAGGTTGATGGTGAAGGTCGCCCGCCGGCCTGCGGCGTGGAGCCGGGCCAGGTACCGGAGCGCGTGGTCCACCACCCAGAGATCGATCTGGGGCATCAGGCCGAAGCGCTCCGCGGTGGGGAGGAAGGCGTTGGGCGAAATCAGCTCGCCGCGCCGGTCGCTGAAGCGGAGCAGGACCTCGAAGTGCCGCGCGCCGCCGGAGAGCGCGTCGGCGAGGACTCCGGATTCGACCGGCAACCCCTCCAGCACCAGACCCTCGAGCGGCACGATGGGCTGAAAGTGCAGCCGGAACCCGTCCTCCTTGAGCGCCTCCTGGAGCCGCACCGACCATCCGAGCTCGAGGTGCATCGCCACTCGCTCGTCGCTTTCCGGCCGGTAGAGATGCGTCTGGTTGCGCCCCCGGCTCTTCGCGATGTGGCAGGCGATGTCCGCGTTGGACAGCACCTCGCCCGGCGAGTGCGTTTGCCGGTCGATCAGCGCGACCCCGATGCTGCCGTTCACCTTGTAGTTGCGATCGCCGTAGCTGAACGTAAGCTCCTCCAGGATTTCGCGGAACCCCTCCGCGGCGGCGACGACCCGGGTCTCGTCGACGTTGCGCAGGATAATGGCGAATTCGTCGCCGCCCAGGCGCGCGAGCACGTCGGACTCCCGCAGGCGTGCCTTCAGCTGCGTCGCGATCTCGCACAGCAGCCGGTCGCCCGCCGCGTGGCCGGCGGTATCGTTGATGTACTTGAAGCGATCGAGGTCGATGTAGAGCAGCGCCGCGCGCTCACGGCTGCGTTTCAGCCGCAGCACTTCCGCCTCGAGCACGCGTTCGAAGTGGTTGCGGTTGTGGAGCTTGGTGAGCGCGTCGTGGTTGGCCTGCCACATGAGCTCGCGCTCGAGCTGCTTGCGTTCCGAGACGTCGCGGAACGCGACCACCGAACCCTCGAGGCGGTCTTCGACCCGCAACGGATACACGGTGCATTCGACCGGGACCGGCTCCCCGGAGCGGTGCCAGAATACGGTCTCCCAGCCTTTCAGCTCGTCGCCCGCACCGTACGCCTGCTGCAGGAAGCAGGTCTCCGGCGGATTGGGCCGGCCGTCCTCCGTCGCGTTATGGAACAGCTTGTGCGCCGAGCGCCCGATCAGCGAGTCCGCCTCCTCGTAGCCCAGGATGCGCCGGGCCGCCGGGTTGATGAACGTCACCTGTCCCGCGCTGTTCACGCCATACACGCCCTCGCCGACCGAGCCCAGTATGCCGGCCAGCCGCTGGTGCTCGGCCTCGATCGACTTCTTCGCGCGGATCGCGCGGCTCATCGCCGCGATGCGCGTAAGGAACAGCTCGTCCGCCTCGTTCTTGAACATGCACTCGATCGCGCCCGCGTCGAGTGAGCCCCGAATGACCTCTTCGTCGTAGGTGCCGGTGATGATGGCGGTCGTGATCCCCGCGGTCGCCGGGTCGTCGCGCAGGCGCCGGCACAGCGCGTCGCCGTTCTCGCTCGGCATGTGGTAGTCCACGATCGCGATGTCGAACGGGCGCGAATGCGCGAGCTCGAACGCCTCGGCCGCGTGTGCGGCCGTCTCGACGATGTAGCCGTGACGCCCGAGCAGCCGCTTGAACGAACTGCGCACGGTGCGCGAATCGTCGACGAAGAGCACGCGGATGTCGCCGGCGGCCGGCCTTTCCGGAGGTAGCCGCTCCGGCGGCGCCAGCAGGCGGCGCAGGGTCGGCAGGGCTTCGGCGTAGTCGTCCCAGAGGAGCAGCGCCGCGCGCGGCCGGCGCGCGACCCAGTCGAAGACGTCGGGCGTGGCGGCCGCGGCCAGGAGGACGACCGCGGTGCCGAGATGCTCGGGCTGACGCAGGGCCGAAAGCAGCTCTTCCGAGTGTACGGTGGAATGGGCGGGGACCCCGAGCAGGACCGCCTCCGGCGCAGCGCCGCCGGCCGGTTCCTTGAGCTCCGCGAGGCCCGCGTCGAAGGTTTCGGTGACGCTCAGCCGCAATCCGCCTGCCGCGAGCAGGCGCGCGAGCGCGCGCCGCAGGGTGGCCGACGGCTCAACGACCAGCACGCGCGGTGGGCTTCCAAGCGGTTGTTTTTCCAAGCGGTTCCCTTACCCCACCCCAAGGCGCGGGGGACCCATTCTTTTTGCATTTTGCGTGCCACGGACGGCCCGACGGCCGGCGGGCTCAGGCCAGCCGCCAGGCGAGCTTCATCTGGTGCAGGATGGTGGTCGCGATTTCCTCGACGGACATGGTGGTGGTGTCGATATACGGAATGCCTTCCCGCCGATAAAGCGCCTCCGCCTGCGCGATCTCGTACTGGCAACGACGCAGCGAAGCGTAGGGGCTGTCGGCCTTGCGCTCGGAGCGCACGTGATGCAGCCGTTGGGGCGAGATCGTGAGGCCGTAGAGCAGATGACGGTGACCGACGAGCGCGCTCGGCAGCCGCAGGTCCTCGAGGTCCTCTTCCGTCAGCGGGTAGTTGGCGGCGTAGACGCCGAAGGTGAGCGCCAGATAGAGGCACGACGGCGTCTTTCCGGATCGTGAAACGCCGAGAATGATCACGTCCGCCCGGTTGTAATCCTGGGTATGCAGGCCATCGTCCGTAATGAGCGCGTAGTTAACGGCGTCCATCCGCAGGTTATATTTCGACTGGTCGAGCGACTCGCGCGCGCGGCCGATCGTGTGCGAGGATTTCTGATCGAGCGCGCCCTCGAGGGGCACGATGAAGGTATCGACGAGATCGAAGAACACGCCGTCGGCCGTCGCCAGCGCGCGCCGCATGTCCTCGTCGATGAGCGTGCTGAACACGATCGGCGGCCTCCCCTTCTCGCGGGCGAGGCGGGTGATCTCCTCGCCCACCTCGCGGGCTTTTTCGAGCGAGTTGACGAAGCGCCGGGTGTGCTTGACGAACTTGATGCCGTTGAACTGCGTGAGGAGCGAGAGACCCAGCGTCTCGGCGGTGATGCCGGTTCGGTCCGACACGAAGAAGACGTCGCGCTCCATATATCGTATTGTGCCAGACGCGGCCGAGGAGGAGGTGAAATGAGCGATTGGGTCGAGTGGTTCCAGTCCCTCGGCATGGGCGACGTCGCCCGCGTCGGCGGAAAAAACGCCTCGCTCGGCGAGATGATCCGCCACCTGACCGAGGCGGGCCTGCGCGTGCCGGGCGGCTTCGCGACCACGGCCGACGCCTACCGCGCCTTCCTCGCGCACGACGGGCTCGCCGACCGCATCGCCAAGCGCCTGGCCGGCCTCGACGTGGACGACACGCGCGCCCTGTCGGCGGCCGGGGCCGAGATCCGCGGCTGGATGCTCGCCGCGCCCCTGCCCGATCGTCTCCGGCGAGAAATCGAGGGCGCCTTCGAACGCATGCAGGAAGCGGAAGGCCGCGACATCGCGGTGGCCGTCCGCTCCTCGGCCACCGCCGAGGACCTGCCCGAGGCCTCGTTCGCCGGGCAGCAGGAGACCTATCTCAACGTGCAGGGACTGGATCACGTGCTTACCGCCGTGCGCCAGGTCTACGCCTCGCTCTTCAACGACCGCGCCATCGCCTACCGCGCGCACCACGGTTTTGCGCACGACGAGGTGGCGCTCTCGGCCGGCATACAGCGCATGGTGCGTTCGGACCTTGCCGCGAGCGGCGTCATGTTCACGCTGGACACCGAGTCGGGCTTCCGCGACGTCGTATTCATCACCGCGTCCTACGGCCTCGGCGAGACCGTGGTGCAGGGCGCCGTGAACCCCGACGAGTTCTACGTGCACAAGCCGACGCTCAAGCGCGGTTTTCATCCGATCCTGAAGCGCGTCCTCGGCGAGAAGGCGATCAAGATGATCTACAGCGAGGAGGTGACGGACGGGCACACGACGCGCACGGTCGACGTGCCGGCCGAGGACCGCGAGCGCTTCTGCCTGAGCGACGCCGACATCGAGGACCTCGCGCGCCAGGCCGTCCTCATCGAGGAGCACTACGGGCGCCCGATGGACATCGAGTGGGGCAAGGACGGCGTGGACGGCAAGCTCTACATCCTGCAGGCCCGGCCGGAGACGGTGAAGTCGCGCGCCGGCAGCGACCTGCTCCAGCGCTTCCGCCTGAAGAAGCGCGGCGAAGTGCTCTGCTCCGGGCGCTCCATCGGGGCGCGCATCGGCGCCGGCCGCGCGCGCGTGGTGGCGAACACGGCGGAGCTGCACCGCGTGGAGCCGGGCGACGTGCTCATCACCGACATGACCGACCCCGACTGGGAGCCGGTCATGAAGCGCGCGGCCGCCATCGTCACCAACCGCGGCGGTCGCACGTGCCACGCCGCGATCGTCGCGCGCGAGCTCGGCATCCCGGCCGTCGTCGGGTGCGGCAACGCGACCGCAGCGGTCCGCGACGGCGCGCCGGTGACGGTCTCCTGCGCCGAAGGGGAGACGGGGTACGTGTACAAGGACAAGCTCGACTTCGAGGTGCGCGAGGTCAGCCTCGAGAAGATGCCGAAGCTCGAGCTCAAGATCATGATGAACGTCGGCAACCCCGAGCGCGCGTTCGACTTTCAGTGGCTGCCCAACGCCGGGATCGGCCTCGCGCGGCTCGAGTTCATCATCAACCGGATGATCGGCGTGCACCCGAAGGCCGTGCTCAAGTTCGCCGAGCAGCCGGACGACGTGAAGCGCGAAATCCGCGCCCGCGCCGCCGGCTATGCCGATCCGGTCACGTTCTACGTGGAGCGCCTGGCCGAGGGCATCGCCACGCTCGCCGCCGCCTTCTTTCCCAAGCCCGTGATCGTGCGCCTGTCCGACTTCAAATCGAACGAGTACGCGAACCTGATCGGCGGCGCGCGCTACGAGCCGCACGAGGAGAACCCCATGCTCGGGTTCCGCGGCGCTTCGCGCTACATCAACGAGTCGTTCCGGGACTGCTTCGAGCTCGAGTGCCGCGCGCTCAGGAAGGTGCGCGAGGTCATGGGCTTCACCAACGTCGAGATCATGGTGCCTTTCGTGCGCACGGTCGAGGAGGCCCGCGGCGTCGTCGAACTGCTCGCGGCCAGCGGGCTCCGGCGCGGCGAGAACGGCCTCCGGCTCATCATGATGTGCGAGATCCCCTCGAACGCCCTGCTCGCGGACCGGTTCCTCGAGCACTTCGACGGCTTCTCCATCGGCTCGAACGACCTCACCCAGCTCACGCTGGGGCTCGACAGGGACTCCGGCGTCATCGCCGCGCAATTCGACGAGCGAGACCCGGCGGTGAAGAAGCTGCTGCACGAGGCGATTCAGGCCTGCCGGCGCGCCGGCAAGTACATCGGCATCTGCGGGCAGGGCCCCTCCGATCACCCCGACCTCGCCGAGTGGCTCATGGCCGAGGGCATCGAAAGCGTCTCGCTCAACCCGGACACCGTGGTCGACACCTGGCTCTACCTGGCCAATCACCGGGGCCGCTCCTGATGGCGCGGCTCCTGCATTTCGCCGGGCTCGTCGATACGCTCGGGCGTGCCTCCGGAGACGTCGGCCTGCCCGCCGAGGTGGGGAGCGTGCGCGATCTGCTCGCCTGGCTGCGCCGCCGGGGCGGCGCGTGGGAAGCGGTGCTCGCGGACGAGGCGGTGCGGGCGACCGTGAACAAGCAGTTCGCGGCGCCCGAGCACCCGGTGCGCGATCGCGACGAAATCGCGCTCGTCCCCACGCGCTGATGGACGTGCCCTACCGCGAAACGGTCCTCCGCCGGCTCGCCGAGCGCCATCCGGCGTCCATCCTCAATATCGGCCCTCTGGGCGAAGCGCTGTTTCGCGGCTACCTCGATGCCCGTCCGCAGACGGGGTACCTCAGCCTCCGGCCGCGCGAGGCGCACGCCCGGCTGTCCGCTCTCCCGCGGTTCGCCCTGGCGTTCGTCGCGGGCGCTTTCGAAACCCTCGGCCCGCAGGACGCGACGCGCTTGCTCGCGCGGCTGCGCGACGTGCAGGCCGCGCACCTGCTCCTCGCCGTCGATTCCGGTTCCGAAAGCGAAACCCGGCGCGAGGCAAACGATCTGATCGCGCTCGGCCTGCAGTTGATCGAGGAGCACCCGGAAGGCGTCGCGCTCTACGAGTTCGACATCGCGCGCTACAAGCTCACGCCCGACTGGCTCAACAGCGAACACTGGGCGCATCCCGAACTCTTCGACAAATTCCGCTGGTAAGTGCGCGTGACGTCGACGCTTCCTCGCGTGTGACGTTTTGCGTCACCGACGCGACGCATCGCCGGGACGATCGCGAAAGCTTTGCTATATTTAAGCGTAACGATGCAACCCGTCAGCGACCTCATGCACACCGCGCGCGCCGACCGCCTGAAGGCGCTGCTCGACCGGCCCGAAGACGAGATCGATCTCGCCGAGGCGGCGCTGTTGGTCGCCACCGACGAGTACCCCGCGCTGGACATCGAGGCCTATCTTCGCCGGCTGGACGAGCTGGCCGAGGGCGTGCGCCGCCGCCTGCAGCCGGAGGCCGACTTCGAAACGACCGTGGTCGCGCTCAACGAGTTCCTGTTCGACGAGCAGGGATTCTGCGGGAACACCGAGGACTACTACGACCCGCGCAACAGCTTTCTCAACGAGGTGCTCGACCGGCGGCGCGGCATCCCGGTGACGCTTGCGATCCTCTATATCGAAATCGGCCGCCGGCTCGGGCTCGCGCTCGAGGGGGTGACCTTCCCCGGGCACTTTCTCGTCAAGACCGCGACCGCCGAGGGCGAAGTCGTCCTCGACCCCTTCTCGGGCGGAATGCCGGTGAGCGAGGAGGACCTGCGCGAGCGCCTGCAGGCGCGCTTCCCCGAGCACGACGCGCCGCTGGGCGCGCTCGCCCGGCTCCTTGCGGCCGCCGACAAGAAGCAGATCCTGCTGCGCATGCTGCGTAACCTCAAGGCGATCTACCTGCATCGCGAGCAGCACGACAAGGCATTGGGCGTGCTGAACCGGATGCTGTCCATCGATCCGGTGCTGCCCGAGGAGCTGCGCGAGCGGGGCGAGGTGTACATGCGGCTCGAATGCTTCCGCGCCGCGCTCCAGGATTTCCGCCGGTACCTCGACCTGAATCCCGCCGCCGCCGAGGCCGCGCTGCTGCACCGGCGCATCTCGGACCTCGAGCGCCTAGCCGCCCGCCTCAACTGATCCTTGCAGGGACGCCCGATGTCCGCAAAACCGGAGTCCGTCTCCGCGGCTCACGACGAGCCCTGGACCGTCTACATCCTCGAATGCCGGGACGGGTCGCTCTATACCGGCATCACCAACGACATCGAACGGCGCGTGCACCAGCACAACGAGGGCACCGGCGCCCGCTACACCCGCAGCCGCCGTCCCGTACGGCTGCGCTACCAGGAGCTGTGCGAGGATCGCTCGGCCGCGCTCATCCGCGAATGCTCGCTGCGGCTGCTGTCGCGCAAGGAGAAAGAGGAACTCATCAGGAAGTACGAGGCCGCGGCGCACCGTGACGAGTGACGACGGTCGGGTCGTGCCTGGCCGCGACCGCGAGCCGTCCTCCGCTTTTCACCCCTTGATAAACCGCAACTCGTAAACGCGATGGCCCAGCCGCTGTCCGCGCCGCTCGTAGCGCGTGGGCGGGCGCGCGCATGGCTGCTGGCGGGCGGTATTGCCCTCCTCCGTCGCGAACCCGGACGCCGCGAGGAACGCCGAGCGGATGTGCTCCGCGTAGTCCTCCCAGTCCGTCGCCACGTGAACGTAGCCCCCGGGCGCGAGCTTGGCGTGCACGAGCGCAGCGAAGGCGGGCTGGATCAAGCGGCGTTTGTGGTGTCGCTTCTTCGGCCAGGGATCCGGGAAGAAAATGTGCACGGCGGCGAGCGAGCCGTCCGGCACGTCGCGGGCAAGCACCTCCCTGGCGTCCGCCACGACCACGCGCACGTTCGCGATGTCCCGCGCCTCGAGCTTGCGCAGGAGGCTCCCGACGCCCGGACGGTGAACCTCGATGCCGAGGAAGTCGCGCTCGGGATGGCGCGCGGCGGATTCGGCGAGCGCATCGCCGTTGCCGAAACCGATCTCGCACACGACCGGAGCCCGCCGCCCGTACACGGCGGCGAAGTCGAACGGCGAGCCGCCCGATTCGATCGCGAAACGCGGCAGCAGCGTCTCGAGCGCGCGCCGCTGTCCCGGCGTCATGCGCCCTTCGCGCCGGACGAAACTCCGAACCGTCCGCAGGAAAGGAGCGTCCGCCGACATCAGCGGTTCACGAATTCGGCGCGCATCGCGCCGGCCGGTTGTTGCCCCGCCACCTCTGGGATATCGTTGCGGGCACTATCCGATCCGCCGCGTTTCCTGCCGGCCCGTGCCGGCGCGAGACCGGCGTCCGAGCAGCGCAGGAGATCCACATGGGCGACCCGGGAAGCGAGTTTCTGCGCGAGAGACTGCTCGCCCTGCGCACGGAGCACCGCGATCTGGACGAAGTGATCGAGCGGCTGTCCCGAAGCCCGACCACCGACGAGCTGCTCCTGCGGCGCCTCAAGAAGCGCAAGCTGCAGCTCAAGGACTTCATCGCCAGGATCGAAAGCAAGCTCATCCCCGATCTCGAAGCCTGAGTTCGGGAACGCAGGGCGGGGGTCAGAAGGGCGTACCCCCGACGGGCGAGGACGGCGAGCCGTACTGCTTGCGCGGCATGCGCCCGGCGAGATAAGCCTCGCGCCCGGCCTCCACGCCTTTCTTCATGGCGGACGCCATCAGCACCGGGTTCCGAGCCAGCGCGATCGCCGTGTTCATGAGGACGCCGTCGCAACCGAGCTCCATGGCGAGGGCGGCGTCGGAGGCCGTGCCGACGCCGGCATCGACCAGGATCGGCACCCGTGCGGCCTCGACGATGAAGCGGATGTTGTAGGGATTGCGGATACCGAGCCCCGAGCCGATGGGCGCGGCGAGCGGCATGACGGCGACGCAACCCATCTCCTCGAAGCGCTTGGCCACCACGGGGTCGTCGGTGGTGTAGACCATCACCTTGAACCCATCCTTAATAAGTGTGCGCGCCGCCTCCAGCGTTTGGGGGACGTCGGGGAACAGGGTCTTCTCGTCGCCCAGCACCTCGAGCTTCACCAGGTCGTGCCCGTCGAGCAGCTCGCGCGCGAGCCGGCAGGTGCGCACCGCGTCCTCGGCGGTGTAGCAGCCGGCGGTGTTCGGCAGAATCGTGTACTTCGAGGGCGGCAGCACGTCGAGCAGGTTGGGTTCGGCGGGGTTCTGCCCGATGTTCGTCCGACGGATCGCGATCGTGACGATCTCGGCGCCGCTCGCCTCCACGGCGCGGCGGGTTTCGTCGAGGTCCCGGTACTTGCCGGTCCCGACCAGCAGGCGCGACCGGTAAACCCGGCCGGCGATGACCAGGGGATCGGCGCTGTCGTTCCGGGGCAGATCATTGACGGCGCGGCTCATCAGCCCCCTCCTATCGCGAACACGACCTCGACCCGGTCGGATTGCTTCAACGGATGGCGGCCGTGCTGGCTGCGCGGGACGATCTCCCGGTTCACCTCCACCGCGACCCGGCGCTGCGCGAGGCCCATGCTCTCGAGCAGGTCGGCGACGGTGAGCGAACCTTCGAAGCGGCGTGGTTCGCCGTTGACCAGGATTTCCATCGGGAAGAGCGGGTGCAACTCGGAAGCGAAACTGGCTACACTATATGACATCGTGCTTTCGGGGCCAAGGCGGCCCCGGCGCGAAAGCGACGGCGCGGGTGTAGTTCAATGGTAGAACGAAAGCTTCCCAAGCGTGCGACACGAGTCGCGAAGGTAGCTGGCCTTTCTGCCACCTAGTTCTAAGAGCAGATAAGACAGCGCTGAAAAGCCCCGGTACATTACGTTGGGGCGCTGTGCGGCGAAGGCCGTACAAGTAATTGTCGGATGGTGGCATCAACCACCTGCCCGACCCGGTGTTCAGCCACCGGTAGCCTAGGAGCAGTGTAGGACGGGCAACCGACTGTACTAAGCGCTCTGACAATGTAGCCACCCCATGGGGTACGCTGGACCCCGTGAGGGGCCTGGCGTGAACTCGGAAACGCGTCCGAGGAAGGCGCTAGGCTGAGTTGATGGATCAGCGTAAGCAAACCGCTAATAAACGTCGTTAAGCTTAATGGGCCATCGCGTTTGGTTTTAGGCCCTACCCAAAAGGGACGTGGTTGGATGTGCTGCTGCTTGGTCGGTACACGCTGACACCGAACCACCGGCGGAAAGGCGGGATCCACCCAATTCTGTTACTTGTGCGGAACGTGGTAAACCCGATGCGATGTCCAGCGACATCGGACAAGGTTGCCCGCAAGGGTGACTGATGTCGCAGCGGGTAGAGGATCGCGGAAAAAGCGAAAGCTCTCCTGTAACGGGAGGGATAGAGGATGAAACGATCGCCTCGACCCGAAAGGGTGCTGACTTCCGCGTGGTGGCCTATCGCTTGATAGGTCTGCAACAACCTGCCCCTGAGGGACGGACTTCCACTCCCTCAGGGGAGAGGTGCGTCCATTCCCGATGGGAACCTGGGCGGGTGTAGTTCAATGGTAGAACCTCAGCTTCCCAAGCTGATGACGTGGGTTCGATTCCCATCACCCGCTCCATATCGGAGGTTGATATGGACGCATGCAATCACGGCGATGTCGCCTCCGCTACTTGGCATAGTTGGCATTCCATACAGTGGCCGGCTGGGCACGGAGTAGTCAGGAGGTTACAGACTCGTATAGCGAAGGCGGCTCGGGAATGCGACTGGCGCAAGGTCAAACGCCTGCAAAAGTTGCTGACCCGCTCGACGAGCAGCAAAGCAGTCGCTGTTCGTCGGGTTACCGAGAACCAGGGCCGTAAGACGCCCGGCGTAGATGGAGCAACTTGGTCTACGCCCGACGCCAAATGGAGGGCGGTGTGCTCGCTGCATGCAAGGCACTACCGTCCACAACCTTTACGGCGTGTTCACATCCCGAAAGCCAACGGGGGCAAGAGGCCGCTGGGCATCCCGACGATGCGCGACAGGGCCATGCAGGCGCTTTACCTGCTGGCGCTGGAGCCGGTCGCGGAGACCACGGCGGACTCCAACTCCTACGGCTTTCGCCCCGAGCGGTCCACGGTGGATGCCATCGAGCAGTGCTTCAATGCGCTGCGTCGAAAGGACTCCGCCCAATGGATACTTGAAGGCGATATCAAGGGGTGTTTTGACAATATTGCCCACGACTGGATGCTCCGACGCATCCCGATCGACCGGGCCGTGTTGCGCAAATGGCTGAAAGCCGGATACGTTGAAAAAGGTCGTTTGTTTCCTACGGAAGCCGGAACGCCACAGGGCGGGATCATTTCGCCCACGCTGGCAAACATGGTCCTTGATGGTCTTGAGCCCGTCCTTGCGACACGTTTCAAGCGCCAGCACAAGGTTCATTTTGTCCGTTATGCGGATGATTTCGTGGTCACCGGGCGCTCGCAAGAGCTCTTGGAGCGCGAAGTCATACCCGTGATCGAAAACTTTCTGGCAGAACGCGGTTTGCGTCTCTCGCCCAGCAAGACCAAGATCACGCACATTGCGGACGGCTTCGACTTTCTTGGTTGGAATGTCCGGAAGTACGGCAACAAGCTTCTGATCAAACCAGCCAAAGGAAACGAAAAGCAGCTCTACCGAAAGGTGCGCGACATCCTGCGGAAGCTGCGCATGGCGAAACAGGAAGACGTGATTCGGTTGCTCAATCCGCTCCTCAGGGGGTGGGGCAACTACCACTCTTCCCAAACGTCATCGCGCGCGTTCGCTAAGATGGATCACCGTATCTTCGGCGGGCTGCAGCGTTGGGTCAAACGGCGGCACCCCACCAAGAACAAGCGCTGGTTGAAAAGGCGGTACTATTCCTCAGCGCCGAACCGAGATTGGGTGTTCGCCTCTGGCATGGAAGCTCTCGTGCGTCTGTCGGACTTTAAAATCCGGCGGCACGTGAAGATCAAGGCCGAGGCCAATCCGTTCGATCCGACATGGGACGAGTATTTCGAAATCCGACTCGGATGGAAGATGAGGCGTACCCTGGCGGGCAGGCGAAAGTTGTCTTGGCTCTGGACCAAACAGGATGGTCGGTGTCCGCAGTGTCGCCAACCGATCACCAACAAATCTGGGTGGCATCTCCACCACAAGGTTTGGCGGTGCCACGGGGGCTCGGATAAACTGTCCAACTTGGAACTCGTTCATGAGAACTGCCATAGGCAGAAACATAGCCTTGGAAGGAAACATGCGAGGCCGCCGGTCTCCTGATCGGAGACTTTACAGGCTGCTTGAGCCGTATGAGGGGTAACTCTCACGTACGGTTCTTAGGGGAGGGGGCGGCGGCAACGCCGCCTCCTTACCCGACTTTAGACGTGGGTTCGATTCCCATCACCCGCTCCACTCCCTCCGCGGAGACGACGATTGCGTAAACCCCTCAAGATCGTGGCGATCCTCCTCGGGGTCGTCATCGGCCTGCTGCTGCTCGCGGCGATCGCGCTCGTGGTCCTGGTCGACCCCAACCGTTACCGCGACGACCTGGTTCGGGTCGTGAAGGAACAGACGGGTCGCGATCTCGCGATCGAGGGCGATCTCCGGCTCTCGTTCTGGCCGCTGGGTCTCAAGACCGGCGGCCTGCAGCTCGCCAACGCCAAGGGCTTCGGCCCGGAACCGTTCGCGCGCGTCGACTCCGCCGCCGTCTCGGTTCGGGTGCTGCCGCTGCTCCGGCGCGAGGTCGTGGTCGAAGGCGTGCACTTCGACGGGCTAGAGCTGCATCTGGCGCGCGACCGCGCCGGGCGCACGAACTGGGACGACCTCGTCAAAACCGACAGGCCCGCGGCCCCGCCGAAGGACGAAGCGCCTGCACCCTCGCCCGGTGACGCCCTGGCGCTCTTCACGGTCAATCGCGTCGAGGTGCGCAACAGCGCGCTCACCTGGCGCGACGCCGCGAGCGGCGCCGCCTACGCGGTGCGCCGTCTCGAGCTCGCGAGCGGCAACCTCCTCGGCAGCGTTCCCGTGCCGCTCCGACTCGCCTTCGACGTCGAGGCCGGCGCGCCGGCGAACCGCGAGCGGGTCGAGCTCGACGCGCGGATCAACCTCGATCCCCGGACGCAGGCGCTCAACATCCCCGAGCTCAGCGCCGCCGTCGGCGAACTGAAGCTCAAGGGCGAGATCGCGGGCAAGCAAATCTTCGAGTCGCCCCGCCTGAGCGGACGCGTCGAGATCGCGCAATTCAATCCCCGCAAGTTCATGAATCGCTTTGGCGTGGCCTACGCGCCGGGCGATGCGCAGGCGCTACGCGCCCTCGCCGCCGCAATGCGCTTCGACGCATCCGAAAAGGCCGTGGCGCTCAAGGATATCGATCTCCGGCTCGACGACACGCGCGTCACGGGCCAGGTCGCGGTCAACGACCTCGCCCGGCCCGCCTACCGATTCGACATCGGCGTCGACCGGTTCGACCTCGACCGCTACCTGCCGCCCGAGACGAAGACCGAACCCCAGGCGAAGCAGGAGGCGGCCGCCGGCGCGGTCGTGATCCCCCTCGCGCTGCTGCGCGAGCTGGACGCCCAGGGCAAGCTCAAGGTGGGCTCGCTCAAGGCGTTCGGCATCCGCAGCGAGTCGGTGATGATCAACGTCGCCGCGCGCGGCGGCCGCATCGCGCTCGGCCCCAACTCCGCGAAGCTCTACGGCGGCCAGTACGCCGGGCGCACGACGATCGATGCGAGCGGCAAGGTCCCGCGCTTCCAGTTCGAGGAAAAGCTCGCCGCCATTCAGCTCGGGCCGTTTCTCAAGGACGCGGACGTCTTCGACCGCTACACCGGCACGGGCAACCTCGACATCAAGCTGACGGCCCAGGGGCTCGATGCCGAACAGGTGACGAAGACGCTGAACGGCACCGTGAACGTGGCGCTGCGCGACGGCAAGATCCAGGGCGTCGATCTGCAGAAGATGATCACTCAGGCGCGCGCCGCGTACGACACGCTGCGCGGCAAGACCGTGCGCGTCAGCACGCAGGCCTCCG
Organism: Sulfurifustis variabilis; assembly: GCF_002355415.1. GTDB lineage: Bacteria > Pseudomonadota > Gammaproteobacteria > Acidiferrobacterales > Sulfurifustaceae > Sulfurifustis > Sulfurifustis variabilis. The sequence continues at coordinate 3,736,921 of NZ_AP014936.1, forward strand.
ACGAGACCGCTTTCGACTCGCTTACCGCCACCGTACGGGTCACCAACGGGGTCGCGCGCAACGACGACCTGAAGCTCCAGGGACCGGTCGTGCGCGCGACCGGAAAGGGCAGCGCGAACCTCGTCAAGCAGACGCCGGACTACCGGCTTCGGGTGACGCTGGCCGAAGGGGCCGGGCGCAGCGGCACCACCGTGCCGCTCGTGATCGGCGGTACGTTCACGAACCCGACGTTCACGGTCGACTTTGGCGAGCTGGCCAAGGAAGAGGCACGCGAAGCGATCGAAAAGGCGGTGCCTAAACTCGAGAAGAAGCTCGACGAGCGGCTCGAGCGCCTGCGCAAGAAGCTCACCCGATGAACACGGGCGTCGCCACGGTCGCCGCGGCCTGCCTGTTCGCCCTCTTCGCCGCGCGCACGCGCGCCGGCGAGGTCCTCCTCACGGAAGTGACGCACGACGAAGGCCGCTACACGGTGCGCTTCGACGTGCGCATTGCCGCGCCCCGCGACCGGCTGGCCTTCTACCTCACCGACTACGGGAACTACGCGAAGTACTTCGATTCGGTGACCGCGAGCCGCGTGGAGCCGCGAGGCGCGGTCTCGCGCGTGTTCCTGACCCTGTCGTCCTGCATCCTCTTTTTCTGCCGGAGCGTGCGCATCGCCAAGGACGTGCGCACCGCCCCGGACGGGGCGATCGTCGGGCGCATCGTCGCGGGCGAGAGCGACTTCGAGGAGGCCGAGGAGCGCTGGCGCGTGACTGCCGAGAACGGCGCCACGCGCCTGCGCTACGAGGCCGAGCTCGTGCCGGCCTTCTACGTGCCTCCCGTCATCGGGCCCTGGCTGATCCGCTACAAGATCCGCGACGTCCTCGCTACGAATGCCGAAAAGCTCGAGCGCCTCGCCGCGCGCTGACCGCGTCTTCGCCCGCGCCCTGCTCGCGTGGTACGCACGCCACGGTCGCAAGGACCTGCCGTGGAAGCGGACCGGCGACCCCTATCACGTATGGGTCTCGGAGATCATGCTGCAGCAGACGCAGGTCGCGACCGTCGTCCCCTACTTCGAGCGCTTCATCGCGCGCTTCCCGACCGTGACGGCGCTCGCGCGCGCCGACCTCAACGCGGTGCTGCACCTCTGGAGCGGGCTCGGCTACTATGCCCGCGCCCGCAACCTGCACCATGCGGCGCGCCTCGTCGCCCGCGACCACGGCGCGCGCCTGCCACGCAACCTCGAGCGCCTGCACGCGCTTCCGGGCATCGGACGCTCGACGGCGGGCGCGATCCTCGCGCTCGCCCACGGCGAGCGCCACCCGATCCTCGACGGGAACGTGAAGCGCGTGCTCGCCCGCTACCACGCGATCGCCGAGCCGCTGGCGGGAAAGGCGACGGAGCAGCGGCTGTGGGAGCTCGCCGACGCGCACACGCCGAAAACCCGCGTCGCGGAGTACACCCAGGCGATCATGGACCTCGGCGCAACGCTGTGCCGCCGCCGTCAACCCGAGTGTGCCCGCTGTCCGGTGCGCGCCGACTGCGCGGCCCACCGTCTCGGCACGCCCGAACGGTTTCCGGCGGCGCGCGCGCGCCGGCCGGCGCCGGTCAAGACGGTGCGCATGCTCCTGATCCGCGATCCACGCGGACGGGTGCTGCTGGTGCGCCGCCCGCCGGCCGGCGTGTGGGGCGGTCTCTGGGGGCTGCCGGAGTGCTCCGCGCGCGACGTGCGCGCCTGGTGCCGCCGTCACCTCGGTCTGGCGATCGAGCCGGAACGCGCGTGGCCGAAGTTTCGGCACACCTTCAGCCACTTTCACCTCGACATCACTCCCATACCCGCGCGTCTCGTGGGTTCAAGCGAGGTTTCGATGGAGGGCACCGAGACGGTTTGGTATAACGTCCGGCGGCCGGACGCGCGCGGATTCGCCGCGCCGGTCCAGCGACTGCTCGCGAAACTGAGGGCAAGTCGCGAAGACACCTGACGTGTCGTCGCGCCGGCGAGAGCCCCGGAAGGGGCGGCCGGAGGTGGAGCGAAGCCGGGACGGTCGCGCGATGGACGGCTGGCACAAGTATCACGTGAGGAATGACGATGGCTCGTACGGTGCGCTGCGTAAAGCTCGGTCGCGAGGCCGAAGGACTGGACTACCCGACCTATCCCGGCGATCTGGGCAAGCGGATCTGGGAGAACGTGTCGAAAGAGGCGTGGCAGATGTGGATGGGCCAGCAGACGATGCTCATGAACGAGTACCGCCTGAATCCCATGGATCCCAAGGCGCGCAAGTTCCTCGAGCAGGAGATGGAGAAGTTTTTCTTCGGCGAGGGCTCCAAGCGCCCCGAAGGCTACGTACCCCCCGAGACACAGGCGAAGAAGTAGGCGTTTTTACAAAGCGCGGACCCTCCCCTATAATTCGCCGCTCTTTTCAGGACCCCTTCCCGGCCAGGTAGCTCAGTTGGTAGAGCAGCGGACTGAAAATCCGCGTGTCGGCGGTTCAATTCCGTCCCTGGCCACCATCCCGATCGCGACTTCCGGAAGCCGGCCAAGCGCCGGCTTCGCCGCGTCCGGGCAGGCGCGGTCGCTTCCGCACCTCCGGCGGAGTCGGACTATTTCACGAGCGTGACGGGCATCTCGGACAAGTGCAGCACTTTCATCGCCACCGAGCCCACCAGGAGACCATGGATGGCTCCAAGCCCGCGCGTCCCCATGACGACCTGGTCGCACGCCTGCTTCCGCGCGTACTCAAGGATGGTTTCCGCCACCGGGCCGACCAGCACCTCCGGGACGTAGCGCAGACCGGCGGCCTCGAGCCGCGTCCGCGCGGACCGAAGCGCATCCCCACCGTGGCTCATCTGCATCGCCTGGATCTCTTCGTCCCGAAGGCTGCGGCGGACCTCCCACGCGGTGATCGGCTCCTGAACGTTGATCACGTGCAGTTCCAGCGCGGGACATTCTCCGCTCAACCGCACGGCGTGCTGCACCGCGTGCTCCGCGCCGGTGGAGCCGTCCACGGCGATCAAGATCCTGTACATGAAGAACCCCCGGGTCGCAACGCGAGGACCATATTGCCCCGCCTCCGCCTCGCCGGCAATCGCAGCGGACGCAATACAACTGCTCGCGGGAGCGATGATCGGATAGAATCCGGCGCGCCGGAAAAGCGGTGGGAACGACGCGCGTACCCGATGCATCCCGTCTCCTGGTCGGCGCGTATATGCGGCATCGCGCTCCTGCTGTTTCATCTGCCGGCGCTGGCCGCCGGTGAAGCTTACGCTCCGTTCGGCATCCCTCTCGACTTCGTCCTGTTCGGCGCGACCCTGCTCGGCGTTGCCCTGTTCCATCGCCACACGCTGCAGGTCGCACTCGCCGGTCTTGCCGTCATCACCGCCTACAAGCTCGAGGTCACCGGATTCCCGGAGGGCGCGGGGCTCGCCGGACTCGGGCTGCACCTCGAGCACGAGGCGGTCGGCCTGGTAAACCTCGTCGGCCTGCTCCTCGGCTTTGCGGTGCTCGCGCGCCACTTCGAGGACAGCGGCGTCCCGGACCGGCTGCCGCGTTTCCTCCCCGACGGGTGGAAGGGGGCCTTTACCCTGCTTGCGATGATCTTCGTGCTGTCGTCCTTCCTCGACAACATCGCCGCGGCGCTGATCGGCGGTACCGTGGCAGCGAGCGTCTACGAGCGAAAGGTGCATATCGGTTTTCTCGCGGCAATCGTGGGCGCGGCAAACGCCGGCGGGGCGGGCAGCGTCGTCGGCGACACGACGACCACGATGATGTGGATCGCCGGAGTGAGCCCGGCGGAACTGGTTCGCGCTTTCGTGCCGTCGGCCGTCGCGCTCGTCATCTTCGGCGTGCCGGCGGCGCTGCAGCAGGCCGGGCTGGCGACGATACGCCGTCAGTTTGCACCACACGCCCGGATCGACTGGGTCCGCGTCGCGATCGTCGCCTTCATCCTGCTTTCCGCCATCCTCACCAACGTGGTCGCCAATTCCCGGTTCCAGGGACTGAGCGATCGTTTTCCGTTCCTCGGCGTCGCGGTCTGGATGGCGTTGCTCCTCAGCGCGCCGGTGCGGCCTCCGGAGTGGAAGCTGCTGCCCGAGGCGCTCAAGGGAACTCTGTTCCTGATCTCCCTTGTGACCGCCGCCTCCATGATGCCCGTCGAGAAGCTCCCGCCCGCCTCCTGGGAAACCGCGCTCGGCCTCGGCTTCGTCTCGGCGGCCTTCGACAATATTCCGCTCACCGCGCTCGCCCTCGCCCAGGGAGGCTACGACTGGGCCATGCTCGCTTACGCGGTGGGGTTCGGCGGCTCGATGATCTGGTTCGGGTCGAGCGCGGGCGTGGCCCTCTCGAACCTGTTCCCGGAGGCAAGATCGGTCGGGGCGTGGTTGCGCCACGGCTGGCACGTGGCCGTCGCGTACATCGGCGGCTTCCTGGCGCTGCTGTTCATGCTCGGGTGGCGGGCCGGCTCTTGAAGGCGCCGGCCGCCTTCCTCGGCTCGCCGGTTTCTGCGGCGACAAGCCGGCCGCGGCGCGCAACATCGCGCCCGCGACCGAAGGAAATGTCCGCACGACCGCGAAAAGAAAAAGGGCTTGCGCTGGCAAGCCCTTGAACACAGGAGGAGAACCTCTTCTTGTTCGTTCTACCCGGTCTCGACGTGTCACCGCCGCCCGGGTTGGACCCTCTCCCCCTACCCCGATCTTCCGCGTGCCCTTCAACTCGTCATTCGAAACGCCTCATGGCCTGCCAGATGCGCAGGATGGGATCGGGTACCAGCGTCGCGTATCCGCAATCCACGCACACGAGAATCGCCTCGCCTTTGTCGCTTTCCTGCGGCTCGAGCGGCGCATGGCTCGTGCTCACGCGACACGACAGCGGATGCAGCAGACCTCTGCCCGCCAGGCCCTGCCAGAAGACGGCGGCCTGCAGCCTTTGGTCCTGCGAGCAGACGGCATCTTGCATCGTTCCTCCGCTGCGACCCGCCCGTCGCCCACCGGGGTGACGCGCGGCTGAGAAATCGGCACCGGTCGCGCGCCAGGCGCGGCCGAAACGGTTTGGGCTAGGTCGAGGCCCGGGAAGACGCGGAATGGCGTCCGACGACGAGAGCGGGGGATAAGGCTCGGGGAAACCGGCGTTCCGATCAGCCGGTCGGATGAGCGGGGATGGGGCTCATCGGCGGGACAACTTTTAGCACGCGCGGCGCGGTTCGGTCAATCCGATGATCAATCGCGCAGTCGCTGAAGTATTCCATTGGCGGTGGAAACGGCATCGACCAGCTCCAGCGCGACGTCGCGCAAGGGACGCCGCTGGTCGCGCGCGAGCCGCCGAAGGCTCTCGAACGCCAGGTCGAGCGGAAGCGCGGAACGCTCCATGACGATGCCGATCGCGGTGTTGATGATCCGGTTCTTTTCCAGACCTTCGCGCAGGTTCATGCCCTGCTTGAGCAGCGCCTCCAGCTCGGCGAAGCGCGCGAGCGCCGCCTCGATGCTCGGCGCCAGCCGCTCGGCTTCGACCGGCTTCACCAGGTACGCCGATACGCCGAGGCCGACGGCTTCCCGCACCGTCGGCGCGTCGCTGTGCGCCGAGAGCACGATGATCGGGCGGTACGCCTCCTTGATCATCGCGCGCGCCAGCTCGGCCCCCGTCATCTCGGGCAGACGGTAATCGAGAATCACCAGGTCGGGCGGCGCGGCGCGGTAACACGCGAGCGCCGCGTTCGCGCTTTCGAACGTTTCGATCCCGTATCCCATCCGCGACAGGCCGGTCCCCAGCGTGTTCAGGACGATCGGGTCGTCGTCCACGAGCAGCAGACGCGGGGCCGCGGACGACGCGCTGTTCATTTATCCACCTCTCACCGTTCCTGGTCCGAGATTGACTGCGTTCGAGCAGCCGTGATAACGGTACGTGGGGGGCCACAACCTTACAAGGGGAATTTCTTGCCCGGGCGCGCATTCGTCACCGGCACCGGAAACACCGGTGGCCGTTCCGTCGCCGTGTGCGTGCGGCCACGATCCCTCCGCGGGGCGGCGCTCGGCCTGGCCGCCCTGCTGTGGCTGTCCCTCCCCTGCGCCGGGGCCGCGGAAAACGGCCGCCTGCTGCTCGACGAAAGCGAGTACTTCGCCGAGCTGCCCGTCGTGCTGTCGGCCACCCGCCTGTCCCAGCACCAGTCCGAGACGCCGGCCGCCATCACGGTCGTCGATCGCGAGATGATCAAGGCGTCGGGCGCGCGCCAGGTCGCCGATCTCTTCCGGTTCGTTCCCGGATTCCAGGTCGGGTACCTGTACGGTTATCAGCCCAGCGTCACCTACCACGGCCTGTCGGACGAGTTCTCGCGCCGGATGCAGGTGCTGGTCGACGGCCGGTCGGTCTACAGCCCGCTTTACGGTGGTGTCTTCTGGTCGGAGCTGCCGCTCGCGATCGACGACATCGAGCGCATCGAGGTGATCCGGGGGCCGAACGCCGCCACGTACGGGGCGAACGCCGTGCTCGGTGTCATCAACATCATCACGCGGCACCCGTCGCAGGATCCGGGTACCTACGTTGAGCTCGCGAGCGGCACCGGCGGCGTACGCGACGGAACCGTGCGGCAGGGATGGTCCGGGGCGGATTTCGACCTGAGGGCGACGCTCGGATACCGGTCCGACAACGGCTTTCGGGACCGCGTGGATTCGAGTCGCGTGCCCTTCGCCACCCTGCGCGGCGAGATCCGGAAGAGCACGAACGACACCGTGGAGCTGCAGCTGGGCGCCAGCACGGCCGACGCGGAGAAGGGCGATCCCGCGAGCCAGACGAACCTCGCTCGAGACACCGATACGAACACCAGCTACCAGTTCCTGCGATGGACACGTGGACTGAGTGCCGATGACGAACTGCTCGTTCAGGCCTACCACAACTACCGCAACCACGACGACGATTATTTTACCGACCCGTTGAACCTCGGGCCGCTCGGTGTACGTCAGGTGCCGATCGACTACGGCGGCACCGAGCACCGCTACGATCTCGAGCTCCAGCACATCATGCGGCTCGCGCCGGCATGGCGGCTCGTCTGGGGCGCGGGGCTGCGCGAAGACCAGGTGCGCTCGCCCGGGCGGCTGGGCACGTCCTCCACGTTCGAGAACCGTCAGGAGCGGCTCTTCGCCAACGTCGAGTGGCGCGCGAGCGAACGGACGGTGGTCAATGCCGGCGCCATGGTCGAGCGAACGGACTACACGGACACCGAAACGTCGCCCCGCCTGGCGATCAATTACGACGTCGCCGCGGGGCATACCGTTCGACTGGCCGCCTCGCGGGCCGCGCGCAATCCGGTGTTCATCGAGACGAGCAACGACGAGCGATACGTCCTCGATGGCGTGCTCCTGGAGCAAGTGAGCGTGCCGGCCGCCGAGCTGGGGTCGGAAAAGCTCGAGACCTACGAGCTCGGGTACCTGGGCCAATGGCTCGACCGCCGCGTGCTGTTCGACGTACGCATCTATCGCGACAGGCTGAAGGACATGATCACCGAGATCTTCGTCCCGGAGCCGGACGAGTTCATACCGGAGAAGCAGGCGTTCAGCTTCGCCAACATCGGCGAGTTCGTCGTCGAGGGCGTGGACGCGCGGCTCGACTGGCGCCTCGCCCCGACGACGCGCCTCGCGCTGACCTACGCCTACGCGGACGCCTCCGGCACCGACGTCGGCGACCCGGCCGTGCGCAATCAGCAGCGCCGCCTGGAATCCGTCCCCGAGAAGACGATGAGCGCTCTGCTGATTCACCGGTTCTCGCCCGACTGGGAAGTCAGCGCCGGCTACTACCGCGTCGGCTACATGCTGTGGATGGGCAGCGGCGACGAGCTCGACGGCTACGAGCGTCTCGACCTGCGGCTCGCGCACAGGTTGCGACTCGGCGGCCTCCGCGGCGAGATGGCGCTCGTGGCACAGAACGCGCTCGACGAGGAGTACCGGGATTTCATCGACGAAAACACGGCCGAAAGGCGCGTGTTCGCCACCCTGGCGCTGGAGCTGCGGTGAGCCCGAAGCGTGGTTCAGCCCTGGCGCCTGATCGATGAACCGCTCCGAGGCGGACCCCGGGTTCCCTCCGGCTTCGCATGAGCCGCGCTCCGTGATCGGCGTGCGATCCGCGTTGCTGAGCCGTCGCTCCCGCGCCTGCCGGGAAACGCGGTTCTCGGCCGCGGCTCTCGCGTGTCTCGGGCTTCTGCTTCTCCCGGCCGCGCATCCGCCGCTCGCCGGCGAGCCGCGGAGCGTGATGCTGGTCATCGATCAGAAGGAGGCGGTCTACCGACATCTGATCGAGAGCGTCGAACGCGAGCTTCGCGCGAACGGCAACGGCGCCGCCAGGCTGAGCGTGCTCGATCTGTCCGAACGCAATCGGGGAGCGACCGACCGCGCCGTGCCGGCCGCCGATCTCTACGTCGCCGTGGGCACGCAAGCGACGGCCGAGCTGGCGCAGCTCGCGGGACGCGGGCCGCTCCTCAGCGTGCTCATCCCCCGGCTGAGCTTCGAGAAGATCTTCGGCAACGGCGAAGCAGTCAACGGGCGGCCGCGGAGCCGCTCCGCCATCTACCTCGATCAACCCTTCGACCGGCAGCTCGATCTGATCCGCCTGGTCGCGCCGGACAGCAGTCGAGTAGGCGTGGCGCTGGGTCCGTCCACCAACGGCTACGTCGACGACCTTTCGCGCGCGGCCACGGCGCGCGGCCTGCGGCTGAACGCGCAGGTGCTGTCGTCCGACGCCAATCTGGTCCGCGCGCTCGACGGGTTGCTGTCCGACTCGGATGCGATGCTCGGCATCATCGACCCGCTCGTGTTCAACCGGGCGAACGCGCAGAAGATCCTCCTTACCGCCTATCGCCACCGGGTTCCCCTGATCGGAGCGTCCCCGGCCTACGTGCGCGCGGGCGCCCTGGCGGCCGTCTATTCGACGCCGGAGCAGATCGGGCGCGAGCTCGGCGAGCTCGTGACGCAATGGGCCCAGGCGGGCGGGCGCGATCTTCCTGCCCCGCGGTACCCGAGGTACTTCTCCGTCACCGTCAACCACCAGGTCGCTTCCTCGCTCGGACTTTCCATCGAGAGCGAGGAACGGCTGACGCAGCGGCTGGGAGGGAGACCGTGAAGCTCACGCGGGTGCAGGACTGGGGAATCCGTCCGCGTGCGCTGGTCCTCGCGCTGCTGCCCGCCGTGTCGATCGCCATCCTGCTCGCGCTGTACTTCGTGCTCGCGCAGCTCGACGACCTGGAGGAGGAGCTGACCGAGAAGGGCGGCGCGATCGTGCGGCAGCTCGCGCCGGCGAGCGAGTACGCGGTGTACTCCGGGAACGGCGAGCTGCTGCGATCGATCGCCGAGGCGGTCCTGGCCGAAGCCGACGTGCGTTCGGTGACGATCAGCGACGCCAACGGCGATCCGCTGGTTCTCGCGGGACCGCCCGCGCGGCGCACGTCGGCCCTGCCCGCGGCCGGTGGCGATCCCGTTTACGCCCCTTCCGACGACGGGCAGTCGATGGTCTTTCGCAGCCCGATCCTGCAGACCGAGCTGCCCATCGACAGCTATTTCGACGACGGCCGGGTGGCGCCGAGGCCGAGCGGGAAGATTCTCGGGTGGGTGAACGTGGAGCTGTCGCGGGACCAGACGAGACAGCGTGGCGAACGCATTCTGAGGAACACGCTGCTGATCACGGCCGCGCTGATCTTCCTCAGCAGCCTGCTGGCGCGGCGCATGGCCGAGGGCATCATACGGCCGATCCAGAAGGTCACCGAGGCGGTGCGCGCGCTCGGCAAGGGCGGTCTCGACTGGCCCGTGCGCACGGGAGCGGGCGGCGAGCTCGGGACGCTCGAGGACGGCGTCGAGGCCATGGCGCAGGCGCTGAAGGCGTCGAAGGCCGAGCTCGAGCGGCGCGTCGACGCCGCGACCGCGCGGCTGCGACAGGCCCTCCGTGATATGGAGGAGAAGAACCTCGCGCTCGAGGCCGCCCGCGCGGAGGCCGAGTCGGCCAACCGCGTGAAGTCGCAGTTCCTCGCGAACATCAGCCACGAGATCCGCACGCCGCTCAACGGCATGCTGGGCTTTCTCGCGCTGCTCTCCGACACCCGGCTCGATCCGGAGCAGCGCGAGTACGCGCGCAAGATGGACATATCGGCCAACGCCCTGCTTTCGGTCATCGACGACATCCTGGACTTCGCCCGGCTCGAGGCGGGAAAGCTCAGCATCGTCCCGGGCGCGTTCGAGCTGCCGAACCTGGTCGAGGACATGCGCGCCCTCTATGGCCCGCTGGCGCGCGCCAAGGGCCTCGAGCTCCGCGTGGTGCTGGACGACGCGATCCCGCATCGCCTCGTCGGCGCGGCGGGCCGCATCATGCAGGTCCTCAACATCCTGCTCAGCAACGCGATCAAGTTCACGTCCTCCGGCGGGGTCACGCTCGAAACGACGCGCCTGGACGATTCGGCGAGCCGCGTGACCGTTCGCTTCGCCGTCACCGACACCGGGATCGGCATCGCGTCGGAGGACCGTGACCGCCTGTTTCACCCGTTCAGCCAGCTGGAGGCGGGCCGACACCGGCGCTTCCGGGGGACCGGGCTCGGGCTTGCCATCGCCAAGTCGCTGGTCGATCTGATGGGCGGCAC